>JAITFP010000008.1 GCA_031281275.1 Candidatus Fibrimonadaceae bacterium | reverse complement strand
GCAGGCATTTTTGCCCTGCCTTTCTCGGCTCGCTTGGTCATTGACACTTCAAACATCTTCTATAAATATACATTTTTATTTAGAAAGTAAACATTTTTTATTAACTTCTTTGTTTTTTGCGTTTTCCATAACCTGCACCGCAAAGCCCGAAAAAATGTATTTTTCCGTACTCACTACCCAAAAAAAATGTATATTATAGATATGTTTAAAGTGTTCTATAATAAGAGAGTAGAAAAAATGGTTGAGAAACTGCCAGAGATTGAAGCCACTCGTTTTCAAAATCTTTACAAAGAACTAGAGGAAAAAGGTCCCGTTAGGTCTAACTGGCCGAACTACGGAAAGCTCAAAGGGATAAACACGCATCACTGCCACCTATCCCACAAATGGGCGGCTTGCTGGGTGGAAACAGAAAAAGGTATCAAAATAGAGGTGACTTATGCAGGCTCTCGTGAAAGTGCCCCATATGCTTGAAAACGGCAAGATGGTGGAGTTTAAAATAACAGGCAATGTTCCGTTTTTTTACATTGACCTAACTAGAAGATTGTTTCCAAATATAAAGGAAACAGCCGATGAAGATGAAGAACTCATTGAAATATCCAAATCCAAGTGGTTCAAGGAAATGGAAGCCAAAACCACGCCCGGCGATTCGCTACATGCTATGCGCACCCTGCGCGGAATGAAGCAGATTGAGCTGGCGAAAAAAATTGGCGTGAATCCTCAGCAGATTTCCGATATGGAAAAAGGCAGGGCACCGATAGGCAAGAAAATGGCAATGAAGATAGGCGAGGCTTTGAATTTCAGCTACAAACTTTTTCTGTGATAGCCACCCCCTATTGCTTATCCCGCAGGTTAAAAGCCTCGTGCTGGAGGTTAGGGATATGGTAAGGGGGAGGAAAATAATTCCTCAATGTCTTTCGCTGTGAAAAAACGTTTCGCTTCTACCATACCAAAAATATAGCAAAATCCATTTTCTACCTTTGCGGCAAATGGATTTAGAGGAAACGAATAACCGCTTCAATAGTGAGTTGCAGATGCAGATAGACGGAACTCTGCCGAAAGGGCATATTTATAGTTTGGGATACCCTAACGCAATTCTTCTATCGGCAGGAATTGAAAACCTGCCAATAGAATTAAGCTCGGAAAGAATAGCAGTCAAATCAAGCCCTGATTACCGCAGGAAACATCAGTTTGATTTGGCAAGCATAAAGGACCTTGTTAAAACAATAAATAACCCAATCGCTATTTTCAAAAGCACTAGGCTAGATGGAGCAAAGGTAATACTTACCGACCTACGGCACAATGGCTGGAATTTTGTGGTGATTATGAATCAATACACTAACCCGCACTGCAGAAAAGAACACATAAGCGTGAATAGCGTTAAAAGCCTGTATCCTAAGGATAATGTTATGGATTTAATGAATTGGTTCAGAAGTGGGGATAAATTGATTGAATGGGTTGATAAAGAAAAAGCCCTGAACTTCATTTCAACCCAATCGACCAATCTGATTGCAAGCGGAAATGAAATTCAAGGCTCTACCTACAATATAGTAAAAAATTTTGAGAATGTCAAATAAACGAGCCTGCTATGCCAGCTCTAACCCTCACCCATACTTAACCCCAATCTGTGTAGTTTCCGTCTTTTGGGCAGTTTGCCCAAAGCACAGGGGCAAAAATTTCTAGCTTATTTGCAATGAGCGATACTTCAAATAGCTGGGATTTAGCGTTTAAAAGGGCTTTGGCTATGCCGCCAGCAGATGCCACGTATTTGGCTAGACTTATACCCAAGGCTAAACCCGTGCCATACCCGCCACCGAAACCCTTTGAAATGCCAAATTGGAGTGGTAAGGTTATTCTCACGCCTTGGGTATGGCAATTTGCCAAAGAAAATATAAAACCTGCCCTACAGTCCGCATTTGATAGAATAGATAACTTAAAAATGGGCTTGGAATATATGAACCCTATAAATTATGAAGGGTTGGCTAATGAAGCAGCGAATAGACATATTTCAAACCAAAAAAGATAAGGGGAGCAATAATGATAGATATAGCAGAAATAACAGAATCCCTATGATGCATTTTTTGGAATTCTGCACTTGCTTGCGCTATCTCTTTTTCTTTTTTGCTTATGAAATCTTCCGTCATACCCATAATATACATTTTTTTGGTGGGTTTGTCTAGTTTTAAACAAAAATACATACTTACATCCTGCCATAGTCGCAGCTTATGGGTATTTTTATAGGGGTCACGTTATATAAAAAAATTTGTAATTTAAATGAGGTATGGAAAAGAAAGAAGTAGATTATTTGTTGGCTCTTCCCAAAAGAGTTAAGTTACACGATATTTTAGAAGATTCTATTACCTTTGATAGACCTGTACTATTCCAGCAGAAATATAAATTAGGCTCTCCAATGGATGATAATTATACTTTCTTGTACGAAATAAATCAAAGCCCAAAGGTTAATTTAAAATTAACCTTGTATCTTATGGATAATGAAACAAAAATAGGTTTGCTTCGTATTGATTTTAATGGGCAGCATCAAAATCCAGAAGAAGTCATTAAAGATTTGCCAAAAGATTTGCTTCCTTTTGCCGGAAAGCTTTTTGATTATAACGAGCCGCACATACATTATCACGTGGATGGATATAAGCAAATGGCTTGGGCAAAACCCGCGAAAGGTAATTTTCCAGTATCGGATATTACTTCGCAAGATGATATAATAAGTGCATTTTATGAGTTTAATACTATGATTGCATTAGAGACCCGTTTCACAATAAACCCGATATTGCTATGAATACATGGATTGATAAACTAATAGACGATTATTATAAGTTCTTGCGAGATAGAACGATTGCCATAACAGATACTGGCACCGATTGGGCTGTCATTAGTACGCCTTTTGTAGGGGCGTTTAACGACCATATTGAAATATACGCCAAGAAGAATAAAGATAAAATCATTTTATCAGATGATGGCATTACTTTGAAAAATTTGGAGTTGCAGGGGGTTTCTATCGGCAAATCCACAAAGCGAAAAGAGATATTAGAAAAATTATTGCTTAATTATGGAATCAAATGCGAAAATGACGAGCTTATTGTAGAGGCTACTGAGGCTAATTTTGCCCAGAAAAAGCATAACTTGATGACGACTATTTTTGAGATAAATGATATGTATGTACTTAGCAAGCCATCAACTTCGTCATTTTTTAAGGAAGATGTTAAACTTTTTCTGGACGAGCGAAATGTTATATATACTCCAGAATTTATTTCAAAAGGCAGAACGGGATTGGAATTTGCATTTGATTTTCAAATTGCACACAAAGACAGGGAGATTGTCATTAAGTCATTCAATTCTTTGAGTAAAGCTAACGTGCCTAAATTCTTATTTACTTGGGATGATGTAAAAAGCGTTCGTGAGCACGTGAGCAATAAAAAAGTAATTGGCTTGGCTTTTGTGAATGACGAAGAAAAAGGAGTGGAGCCAGAATATATTGACGCTTTGAAAAGTCGTCACGCTGAATGCGTTTTGTGGTCAGACAGGTATAACCCAGAAAATATACAGAAAATAGTCGCGTAAATATGCACTCTCCATCCAATGCATAGGGAGGGGCATTTACATTATTTTATCTTAAATCGTGAATAGGAATTATAAAAAGAAGTGGTTTAATAGATTCCAATTTATTTGCTAGTTCTTTAAAAAATGGATACTCTTTTTCTAAATTTTCGCAGTAAGCGTTTTTAAATTTAATAGCAATTTCATTAAATTCATCCGATCCATAGTTTTCTATTTCAAGAGATTTTGCTATTAAAACGTTATTGCACACATCGCCATCAAGAGCCTTATTAAGTGCCTTATTGAATGTTTCAAAATCCCATAGTAAATCATTATGCAATTCAGCTTTGTCATTTTGCGCTGCAAAATTTAAATCCTTTATTGCCAGCGATTTTGCCGCCTTTGTGATTTTCATTTGTAATGCCTCTTCCATAAAACACTCCTTCTACTTTCATAGATTTTGCCTTGCTGGGCAGTTATAGTTACATTTATAATATACATCACTTTTAGAAATTATGTACAAAGTTTTTTTACGATTCTGGTTATATTGGTAGAAATTTACTTTTTTCTCTAAAATGTCTAAAAATTCCCCATATCCCCCCCTCCTGCTGGTGGTTAGGGATAGTGAGTATTATAGGCAGTCAAGGATGTTTTGCCCTCTCATTGCTCTAAATTGTCGCTCTTTTTTATCTTCTTTATTTTTCTTTTCAAGCTC
>JAITFP010000007.1 GCA_031281275.1 Candidatus Fibrimonadaceae bacterium | reverse complement strand
GCACCATTGCCACCTTTCTCACAAGTGGGTAGCTTGCTGGGAAGAGACTAAAACAGGCGTGCATATTGAGGTTTACTATGCTGGCAGTCGTGAATCAGCCCCGTATTAGGATTAGAATTGAAGCGGAATCCATACCGCGCAAGCTCGTATCTTTCCTGCGGCTCAACTATGGCGATGTGCAAATAACCAAATCGGGTGATTTTGCCGAGTCCGCTCCAGATTCCGCGTCTATGCCTGTGCAGGATATGAACTGGTACAAGGAAGCAAAGGCTAATATGACCCCCGGCAACAACCTACGGGTTTTCAGGCGGATGCGCGAAATGACCCAGAAAGAGCTTGCCGAAAGAATAGGCGTGAGCAAGCAGCAAATTTGCAATATGGAAAGCGGTCGTTCCCCAATAGGGAAGAAAATGGCTGTGCGGCTTGGCGAGGCTTTGAACAGACCGTACAATAACTTTTTTTGGTAGGTTTTAAAGGAAGCGAGCAAAAAAGAATGGAGGATATAATGAACAAAAAACAGGCAACTAGCAAGGCTAAAAAAAAGCCCCAAACTCTTGACATTGCCCGTTTTTGCAAACGTGTGTAAGGGGTTAATAGAGGCGTTATTTATCAATGCGTTGACAAAATTCTGCATTTTTCTACATTTAGCATAATGCCCTTTTTATATTTCATTTTCCTGTTCTTGGCAGCTTGTTCCGATAATTTGCTGCACAGCGAAACAAAACCGCTGTCTCTTGAACGTGTATCCGTTGAAGTTCAAAATAAATCATACATTATTTTAACAGATTATTCCATTCCATATTCCGACACAATTTTAAAAGGCGATACTGTATTTTTTTATGCGAAAGTAAATCCACCCGGAGCGAGAATAAAGGGTTGCCATTGGTCTATTGAATCCAAAGATTATCCTTGCCTCCAAGCTAGAAACAGATATACCTTTGATTCCACAGGTCTTTATCCGGTGAATTTATATGTGTTGGATATTTTTGGCGACACTTTATCTGCAAATATATTTATGAGAGTTTCAAGCAAACCCGTTTGCGGCAACATAAGCTTGGATTATTTTCAAGGCTCTCCCATTTTCAAATGGAACTGCCAAAACTCAGATGACTATGCTGAGTTAACGTACAGATTTATACTTAAAACAAAAGATAAAACAGATACCATGTATTTAAAAGAAGATTACCTGCAACTGGGCAAGCCCCTGCCAAGCGATTATTGGGAGGTTCACCTGAATGCAGAAAACAGCTACGGATTCAAAGATTCCACCGAGCTTTCGTTATGAAGAAAAATTTTCTTTTTTTATCTGTAATGGCAGCATTATTTTTAATCTCCTGCTCTGATAGCGATAAATTCAAAGATAACAACGAATTTAAAATTGATTTTTATATTTTCTATGAATCATTTGAATATAGAAATAAACCATACATATACGTTTACGCAAATATATCTCCAAGGGGTGGCGAAGAAGATTATTACTATTACTATTGGATAATAGATGAAGAACGTTTTTATGAGCGAGAAGTGGAAATAAATGTGCCTTATGGAGAGCATTTTGTAAAATTTGTTTTGATAGACAGTTTTGGCGATGTTTTGAGCGAAAGTGCCGTTATTCGCGTAGATGAGCCGCTTAAAATAGCCCAGCTTTCTCCAATACAAGAATATAAAGCGGCAAGAACCGATACAATTAAATTTCAATACAAAATAAGCGGCATAGATAAATGGGAAGAAGAGCCGCAGGTTATGGTTTATGTTTCAAAAGATGAAGATGTTTGGGAAAATGGAAAACCTATAAAAGATAATTTTTTGGCACCTCCGTTTAACGAACAAGTTTATTATTGGGGAGTTAAGGCATTAGCAAAGCAAGATACCGCATTTTCGGAGATTAGGAGCGTATGGATAAAAAACTGATTATAAGCATAATGATGGCAATGGGCTTCGCTAATTCGGCTCCTCTTTTGATGTTTCCCCTTGAATCCGATATAGATAGCAATATTTTGGTTCTTTGGGAAAATTCCATTAAGCAAATTTTCAAAGAGGCTGCTTTTGATCCTGTGAAAATTGAGCAGAGTTTTTTTTCGCAATGCGAAAGCATAGAATGTGCAATATCCGCAGCAAGAGCTACTGGAGCCCAAGGGCTTTTCAGGGGACGTTTGCGGGCAGAAGGAAAGGATTCCATAAGCCTAAGGTTTCACATAGACTGGCTTGCGAGCAATACAAGCCCCCAAAGCGATATACAAGGAGTAGCTCCGCTTTCGTGGGACGATGCGATGAGAAGCGGTATTTTGCCAAAATTGCTATCTGGAATAACGGGCAAAAGCACGGAAATTGAAAATACAGAAGAAAAAACTTATGTAAGGGTTGAAACCAATCCAGAAAATGCCATTGTTATGCTAAACGGATCCGCAGTGTGTTCTTCGCCCTGCGATTTTTTAGCCACTGGTTCCAGAGCGCAAATTGCGGCATATTGGCAATCTGGCGATAATATATGGGCAGCAAAAAGCAGCGTGAAACTGGGAAAAGACACATCAAAAGTATTGATGGAACTGAGGCGCACCTTTGCATACACGGAAATTCGCACATTGCCAGAAAACGCCCTAATATATTCAGATGATTTGCTGGACATAAACTCAAAATCGATGGGAAAAACCCCGTACAGATTTTACAGCTTACCGGGAACAACCCAAATCCGCCTTTTTCGCCAAGGCTATAAAGACACGCTTATAAGCGTTAATGTTGATGCCTTGGAAAAGCAAGTTCAAGTTGTGCAGTTGAATCCTTTGACGGATGCGAGGCAAATAGCGGATCAAAATCTTTTTATCAAAAGCCAAACAAAGAGAAAAATAGGTCTGGGACTTTTAGGTGGCAGCCTAGGACCTCTGGTGTCAGGTACCCTGCTTTGCATTTTAGCCAGGGACGATTACCAAAAAGCCAGAGAAATAAAAGCTGAATTATCTTATCCAGCCATTGGGGGTGAAAAATTCATGGAAAAAGTTGCCGAAAATCACAAAGCGGTCAAAAACGGAGACACAAAAACCATTTTTGGCTCAAGTTTAATAGGAATTTCTCTAATTTTAGCCGGAATTGGCGTTTCTATGAGCTTTTAATTATTTTTTCTCCCATTTAACCCTTGTTTTTTGCCTAAAAAAATTCTATATTTGTTCCAAATACCGCGTAACCCGGAGAAGCACAGATGAGAAGCAAATTCAACAAAATCGCTCTAGCAGCAATCACAGGGTGCATAGTAGCACTAGCATTTTCTTGCTCAAGCGATAATGACGACGACAAAGACAGCGGCAAAAAGAAAAGCTCGTCGTCTAAAAAACAAAGCTCTTCCAGCGAGATCAGTAGCAGTTCAGGTGTTACTTTGGCTTGCACAGGTCTTCAAAGAAACGTTGAGAAAGGCGGTACCATTGAAAAACCAGATTTAACATGTAGCAATGACCGCACAGCAACCGAGCTGAGGTGGAATGGTCTCCCAGGTGGTAACTGGGATGTAGATCCAAACACTGAGGCACCCAACTTTGTGATAATGGTTAGTGCCGACTGCGGTTCAGTTAGGTTGCAAGATGTCCTCTGCGGCACGGTAACAGTCACAGGCGGAGGCTCAAGTAGCAGTGGCGGAGTCGCCTTAACTTGCACGGGTCTTCAAAAAACTGTTGAGCCCGGCGGTACCATTGAAGAACCAACTTTAGAATGTAGCGATGGCGAAGAGCCAGATGAAATTGGTTGGAATGGTCTTCCACAAGAGAACGAGAGCTGGACATTAGATGAAGAAGATCCTGCCTCAGAATATACCATAAGCGTTAGTGCCTTCTGCGGCGATATTTGGAAAGCAGATGTCCGTTGCGGCACGGTAAAAGTCGCAGTTTCTTCAAGTAGCAGTGCCAGAGTTTCAAGCAGTTCTAGGGCAGGCTCAAGCAGTTCCAGAGCAGGTTCAAGTAGCTCCAGAGCTAGCTCTTCGGGTAGTTCCGCAGGTAGCTCTTCGGGTAGTTCAGCGGGCAGCTCTTCGGGTAGTTCCGCAGGTAGCTCTGCTGGTAGTTCAGCGGGCAGCTCTGCTGGTAGTTCCAGTTCAGTTGCTACACGTACCATAACTTGTACATTTCCCAAAGCGACATACGCGGTTGGGGAAGATGTTCCTGCTCCAACTATCAGATGTTTCACTCCCAGCAGTAGTTCTTATACAGGAAACGTCGTGAGAGGCAATGCGGTTTTCACTCCTATTGGAACAGGAACAGGAACAACTGTTTATCCAGCTGACCCAAGTGCATGGCAATCAACAAATGGTTCTACGACATACGGTGCAGCGGGTACAAGTGTCATAAAAGTATCTGGTGTGGAATGTGGTACTACCCAAAATGTAAACAAAGCTCCTGAAGCAACATGTACACCTACTTTAACCATAACAGCAGCTTCAAGCCCCTCTGGTGGTTCAAGCAACTCTACCGTATCATCCTCTTCAACACCGGCTTCGTCTTCTTCAGCAGCCGTATCATCCTCTTCAACACCGGCTTCGTCTTCTTCAGCAGCCGTATCATCCTCTTCAACACCGGCTTCGTCTTCTTCAGCAGCCGTATCGTCTTCTTCAACACAGAATACTTCGTCTTCATCAGAGATAGATGCTTCAAGTTCGGCAGGAACAGTCGGGGGAAATTTAATTTACCGACTGAAACGCAATCGCTAATTGTCTGAAACGGATTAAAGAATTAACAGAATGAGCCTCCTTTGGGAGGCTCTTTTTCTATCTTACTGCTAATGCCTCAAAAGAGAGCTGGGTGGTGATTTTTGCGTACTAATAGGTTTTTTTTGATTTTTATCAAATATTTGGACTATTCTAACTTGGATTATGATTTTAAAAGATTTTTGTACTTTTTCCCCCAAATTAGATTATATTAGGGGTATATGGTGATAAAAGGCGAAGTAGCGTTTTATGAAAAAGTTTGCGATGCGAGCTTTGAAAAAAACGTTTTTTGCTACTACCTATATACCCCCCCCCCCCCCCCCTAAATTTCAAACACCCTAA
>JAITFP010000071.1 GCA_031281275.1 Candidatus Fibrimonadaceae bacterium | reverse complement strand
CGCATTTCCGCCATTTTTTGATAGTGCGCTCTCTCGGCAGATACAAGGCCGCGAGCAAATTCAGCTTCGGCTTTGCGTATATTTATGGCATTGTAAACATTGTGATAAAACCAACGTATAAAAAAAGCAAAAATCGTAAGCCCCGCAACAGTGGCAATGGCTATTTGAATAAGGGAACTTGCATAATATGCTATAACACCGATGCTTATCGCAACTAGGCTGTGTATGGCAAATAGCATAAGTATATGGCGTTTCATTTGAACATCCATTTAAGCATTTTCTCTTTCACTTGCGAATATCCCCTGGAAATGGGAATTTTAGAACCGTTTTTCATAATTAGCTCATTATTTGCCAACGCCTTTATTTCGCCGATGTTCACTATATACGAGCGATAGCACTTTTCAAATCTGCTGTCTGCCAATAGCTGCTCGGTTATTTTATTGAAGGTGGAGTATATTTTGATTATGGATTTATCCAGCAATTTAATATATACATTATGTTTTATAACTTCAGCGTGGGAAATATCGCGAAACTGAATAAACATTGCAACTCCCTGCGTTGTTATTACAGACAACCCAGCTTTATCCGCATTTTCTTGCGATTTTTTTAGCTTGCTCATTATATTGTTCACCTTTTCACCAGTCAAGGGTTTGAGCAAATAGTCAAAGGCTTGTACTTTATAGGACTGGCTCGCAAAATCATTTGAAGTGGTCAAAAAAACAAGAGCATTTGCATAATTATTTTCCCGCAATTTTTCCGCCAATTCTATTCCGTTCATCTTTGGCATTATTATATCCAAAAAACAAGCATCTATGTCTGCACCGGAACGAAAATAATCAAGGGCTTGCGAAGAGCAGGTGAAAACCGCCGTTTGAGCCTCAAAACCAGACTCGGCTATAAGGGCTGCAAGTTTGTCTGCATCTCTTTTTATATCATCGCATATAAGAATGTTCATTTTTTTCCTAATATAACAATAATACTCTACACCTTGAACTGATTCAAAACTTCTTTCAAATCATTTGCTATCATAGCAAGCACATCTGCCTGCTGATTGGTTTGTTTTGCCCCATAAGCGCTGTTTTCAGCTTCTTGTGCTATTTTGCTCATTCCCTGGTTAACCATATCAGTACCTTTGGCAGCTTCGCCAGCGTTGTGGGCTATATCGCTACTGTTTTTAGCTACCTCGCCTATAGAAGAAGCAACTCGCTTAGCACCAGCATGAACCTGAGTAACGCGGTTTGCTATCTCGTTCCCTGCCCTAGTCTGCTCGCCAACATGGAGAGATATGGATTCCACGCTATGATTTATTTTGGAGATTATTCCAGATACATCATTTATAACCTTGACAGCCTCGTTAGTATCAAATTGAATACTTTCTATCTTGCGGGCAATATCATCGGCGTTCTTGGCGCTTTGGTTTGCAAGTTCTTTAATTTCTTCAGCTACAACGGCAAAGCCTTTTCCTGCTGCACCGGCGCTTGCCGCTTCTATGGTCGCGTTCAACGCCAAAAGATTGGTCTTATCGGCTATCCTTTTGATAACATCTGTTACATGCCCTATTTCCTTGGCTGATATGCCTAACTTATCCATAACCTTGGTAGCGTCTCCGCTTTTGGAGGTTGCATCTTTAGTAATTTTGTTAGCTTCATCTGCATTTTCTGCAATTTGGCTTATGCTTGCGCTCATTTCTTCTATAGCGGAAGCTATTGTATTTATATTTGAACTCATTTGCTCTGCCGCACCGGTAACCTCGTTTGCTTCAGTACTCACCTGTTTTGCGGCATCGGCCATAGTTTTGATATTCGCTGCCATTTGTTCAGATGTGTTTGCTATCGAATTGCTCTCAGACACCGTTTGCTCGCTGCCCAAAGCCAAAGAATGGCTCGTTTCTGTTAAATATTGTGATGATTTTAAAAAATTACTCGCATCATCGCCAATCTTTTTTAAGAATTTTTGCAGCAAATGCAAAAAGCCATTGAACCCTTCAGACATTTCACCTATTTCATCGTGAGATTTAATTTCAAGCCGCTTGGTTAAATCGCCGCCGCTCACTTGTTTTATTACTTTTACGACAACTTTTATTTCCGTGCTTATTCTATTTCCGAGTACAAAAGAAATTATTATTGCCACTATAATTGAGATTGCGATTACAATTAAAATAGACATCAAATCCATTTTATCTAAACTTTTCAAAGAACCTATGCTCATAAGATACCAATTGGGAGTATTTGGAACGGCTATAACCGCAATATACATATTGTCTCTGAATTCAATGCTTTGTTTTTCCAAAATGGATTTATCCAAATTCAGGTCTTGCAGAATATTGTCTTTCATAACCTTGGATGTGTCTTGGTGGATTATGTATAAGCCATTTGCGTCTATCAAAAAACTTTTTCCGTCTTCTGTTACTTTACGCGCATTTACTATTTCCGTTAATTTATCCAAAAGCACATCTATACCAACAACCCCGTTTATTTTTCCTGTGGAATCGGAGGCGGTTTTAACAATGGTCACGCAAATTTTATGAGTTTCGGAATCTTCATAAGGGTCTGTTATGGTGATTTTGCCCGGATTTTGCATTGCAGATATAAACCAAGGTCTTTTTACGTGGTTCCAATCGGGTTCTTCCTCATAAGGATTCCAATTTGTCCCGCTGGCAAAAAATCCGCCTTCATAACGGGTGAGAGCAGTGCCGTAATAAGCATCGAGAATAGAAGGATCTGTCTTGGCTATTTTATCTAAAAGACGATTGTTTTGTTCATGGTTGTAATCGCTTGCAAAGGCGGCTATGTTATTTGCCATATCTATGGCGGGGGCAAGGGCATTTTGAATGTCTGCGTTCAAATATTGCATTGTTCTTTTGGCAATATCTTCTAAATGCTCAAAATTTGCCTCTCTTGAACTTTCCAGAAAAATAACTAGAAAAACAACAGAAATAAATAATGCGAGACCTACACTCAACGCATAAATACGAAATCGTATGGAATAAAGAAATTTAGGCATCATTACCTTTTTTGTTATACAAAAATATCATATTTTTGGGCATTTTACAAGGGGTGCGGCACAGATAGCAGATATTTCGGCACGAATTGCAAACGATTAGCCAACAACCCTGTTTCTGCCCATCTCTTTAGCTTTGTAAACATTATCAACCGCCAGCTTTAGCAATTTCTCCGAAGTTTCGCCCTGGCTTGGCAAAACGCAAGCCACCCCAACGCTCACGGTTGAGTTAGTCTCGCAAATTTCTATCCTAATTTTTTCCGCAACCAAAAACGCTTTGTAATAATCCATATTTGGGATTAAAATTCCAAATTCCGCACCGCCTATGCGAAACGCCAAGCCACTGGAACGTTTTGCAATTTTCTTGCAAACCTCCGCGATTAAAACGAGCATTTTATCGCCCTGTAAATGCCCGTGAATGTCGTTGTAGTTTTTAAATTCATCCACATCCACCATCAAAATGCACAGGCTCTCTCTTTGCTCCGCTGCATCTGCAAATTTCTTGTCAATGGTGTCTAAAAAATATTTGCGATTGTAGAGTTTGGTTAAATGGTCGGTTATGTTTAAAAACTCTATTTCCTCTTTTTGCTCCAACAATCTTTTATTGTAGTTCACCCTTAGAGCCTCGTAAATACTCACCATAGCCACCTG
>JAITFP010000118.1 GCA_031281275.1 Candidatus Fibrimonadaceae bacterium | reverse complement strand
AAAGTGGGCCCAGCAGGACTTGAACCTGCGACCAGCGGATTATGAGTCCGCTGCTCTAACCAACTGAGCTATAGGCCCTAGCTAATTGCTTTTGTTTCCTAAAAGTAGTAAATAATTTTTTGCCGTATAGTCCCAAGATACTCTCACAGATACTGCGTTGTCAACGAGCTTTGCCCATAGGCTCTTATTTTCTCTGAAAATAGATTCTGCCGTGCGTATTAGCTCTAAAACCATATCTGGCGAAGCACTTTCCGAAATAAAAGCGTTTGCCTTTGTGGAATCTTCATTTGCTTTGGTATCAAAAGGCACTGTGAACACGAAACTTTCTTGTGCGCGCCTATTGCTAAGCGGTATTGAGCCTGCGGCAAAGGCTTTTATGTAACGCGATAAAGATGGCTCGCCGGCATTTATGGAGAAAAACATATCCGAGGCAACAATCCTTTTGTATATAACCTCTTCATTTTCGGTTAAAGGAAGAAGAGCTATTTTGTTTTTGTGCTTTTCTTGGATGGTAGTAAAATAAGGATAGTTTGCATTGCTCTCCGATATGCCTATTACCAATTGCAAATCCAAGTTTAAAAGGTTAGCTAGGATTGTGGATATAATTTGAGCGGAATCTTCCGAAAGAGAATCTATGTGCGAGTACATAAGCATACTGGAGTTCACATCCATGCCTAGCTTCTCCCTCAGGCTATCTTTGCATTGCTTTTTGTAGCTTTCTCGCTCTTTTGGAAGATTCCAAACAGCATAATCTATGCCGCTTTGTATGCTGGAGAGCTTGTGCCTTTGGCTCTCTAAAAATCCTCTCATACCTCCTTGCAAATCAGTAGATAGCAGGTAAGACATATAAGCTGCGGAGGTGAATACAACTTTGTCGGAGTAAAGCATAGCGGCTTTTAGCATACTTACCTTGCCCCAAAATTCATAGCCATCTATGTCAAAACCCTCTGGTGGCAGCCCAATACGCGGTATATCTTCTGGGCTGGAAAGATAATCATAGCGAATGTTGTGAGCCGTTAGCACAACTGGAATATTTGCAAAATAACCTTTATATATGGTTTTTGTGAGTGCCCCGGCAATGCCGCCCCATTCGTGAACATGTATCCCATCTGGCTTAAATTGCATTTTTTCACAATAATTGAGAGCCGCAGATGCTAAAAAGGAAAATCGCAAGTTATTGTCGTAATATGGTTTCTCTCCTGGGTTGCCATATATGCCAGCTCTGCCAAAATAATGGTCGTATTGTATGAACAAGTCGTTTTCGTTGCTTGCGCTTTCCAGCACAGAATACTCCCTATTTTCCAGTTTCTCGGTAAATTTCTTGTTTTGGCTGCCATGTTTATAGTCTTTTTTGTTAGTTAGTTCGGAAAAAAACGGTGAAAATCCCAGAACTTTTGCTCCTAGCCTGCGGTACGCACCCACAATGCTCTCTACGGTCTTAGCCAGCGGGCTGTCGCCCACGGGGTAGCATTCGGAGCAAATTACAAGAATTTTCATAAAAATCACTCTATTACTATAAAATATACCTCTATTACTATAAAAATATATTTTTCCCCAAAAAAAAGAACTATTTTTATTAATAGTAGTATTCCAACTTCAACTATGAGGTCAATTATGTTCAAAAAAGTGGTGTTTTTCCTTGTGTCTGCAACTGTATTTTTTGGTTGCAAGGGCAAAAATGAGAGTGACGGCGATTCTTACTATAAAGACGGGAAGTACAGGAACGCCGTGAATTCCTATACAGCTGCCCTGAGCAAGGGCAAGATTTCCGATGGTTTTTACGATAGTTTTGTCATAGCTTATGCCAGTGCGGCAAAGCAAACCGCTAAAAAGAATGCCAGTGACGATATTATACGCTCGTATGTGGAGCAAATTCACAAAAATTTGCCCAAATCAAAAAAAGCTGCCACCAAAGACTCTGTGGTACAGGCTTTGTCTGAAATTGGCGTGGCTCAGGTATTGGGTGATTTTGAATACGAATATACCCTGCAAGGCTTTCGCAATTTAGACAGCGCAATCAGTATAGCCAAGCGCAATGGCGGTTCCAATGCTGGTCTTGCCGAATCTTCTCGCAAAAAGGCAGAAGATGCCCTTGTGAAGCGGGCTATTGAAAATTCAGATGGTGCAGAAAACACCATTGCCGCTGAATATACGCTTTTGGAGGCAGAGGTGGTGGCTCCAAAGAATCCTGCCTTAAAAACGGCGTTAAACAAAATTCGCCTTAAAAATCGTGGCGACTATTTGCTTTTTGCCGAAGAAATAATTGGGCAGCGCGCAAGCCGTTTGGTGGACAAATACGGATATGTTATGAGTTTCCCTATACTTAGCATTGGACCAACAGGCACAAGTGGAGAAATAGCTATATGGAACAGCACAGGCAACAACGTGGATTTTGACATTAGTGCCATTAAAATGGTTTCAACTGATGGCAAAGAAGCACCTGCTAAATACGTTGGTGGTGGCTGGTGCTTTATGAGCGATCATCTTGGCAAAATGAAAAGCCAGTTCAAAGGCTCCGTGGGCAGGCTCCTTTCCGAATTGAGCTGCCAGGCAAAGATATCTTTCACATATCCCAGCGGCTTTATTCCAGATTATATTGAAGTAAAAGACAAGGACAGCAATATTGGAAGAAAATATTTTGGCTACAACCAATAAAGCAATTTATGCAATATAAAATCCTTGTTGTTGAAGACGAAGAGTTCATAAGAAGTGGCTTGCAAGAATGCCTTGAAATGGAAGACTATGAAGTTGCCGTTGCTGGTGATGGCGAAGAAGCACTGTTAAAAGCAGATGCTTTTTTGCCTCATCTGATTCTTTTAGACGTGATGATGCCCAAAAAAAACGGCTTTGACGTTTGCAGAATTTTGCGAAAAAAATATCCCAGTTTGGTGATAATAATGCTAACCGCAAAGGGCGAGGAGTCCTCAAAAGTAATGGGATTGAACATAGGCGCAGACGATTATGTGACGAAACCTTTTTCAACTTTGGAATTGCTCGCCAGAGTAAATGCCTTTTTTAGAAAACTTGCCGTTCAAACAGAAACGCCTGCTTTTGCGAGCGAAACTGCCGAATTTTGCGGCATTAAATTGGATTTTAAAAAGTACGAGGCTTCAAAAAATGAAATGCCATTGGATTTGAATGTTAGGGAATTTCAAATTCTCAATTTGTTTCGCAAAAAACGCGGCGAAGTTATATTGAGAGAAGAGTTTGTGCAACTCATAGATTCCAGCTCAAATTCCAGAACCATAGACAACTACATAGTGAAGCTCAGGCAAAAAATAGAAGATGATCCGGAAAATCCAAAACTCATATTGTCTATAAGGGGAATGGGGTATAAATTGGATGCGTAAAGCGTTTGCATTTATCGTTTTATTTTTTTCAATTCCTTGCATTGCAAGCCTTGCCAACAATAAAATTCAAGAAGCGGCTTATATTTTAAACATTGATAAAGACACGGCAAAAGCCAAGGAATTATTTGATTTTGCTCTTAATTATCCCGGTGCTACAATTAGAGAAAAACTAAGCGCTCATTTGTATTTGGCAAAAATTGCAGAAGCTAGGCGAGATACTCAGGGTGTTGTGAAGCATTATGGTTTTTTGAAAAATAATTCTGAAAATATTTCGCTTGCATATATGGCTGCCAGCAAGGAAAAACAGTTTGCGGCAATGGATGAAAAAGTGAAAATTTCTGGAGAGAAAATTCATTACGAGCAAAAAAATACTGCTTACTCAGAAATAGCATCTGACCAAGTTTCCAACTGCTTTACGGAAGGTGAATTGCTTGCTGGTCGCATAGTTGTGTATAACTGTCCAAATAAAAATTCCTTGTATTTAATTTCAAGGCAAAAAGGCTTGGAAATAGGGAGCATCCCATATTCAGACGTACCTGCAAAAGTGTTTTTGGTTTTTGACGGACTTTTTCTTTATTGCAAAAATTGGCTTTATTTTCACAAACTTGGTGAAGATTTAAAAAATTATGCTTGGAGAAAACCTGCTCTTGAAGTGCAAGATATTGAAAATGTTGGAGATAAAATTTACGTTTTGGATATAAGCGGGAAAATCAATTTGCTGAACAAGAATTCTGGATATTTGATTTCTTCTGCGAAAAGCGATGGAGAAAATTTTTTCAAACCGGGAATAGGACTTATTGGCACATATCAAAAAAATGGTGGAATATCGGTGTTCGATACGCTTTTGAACAATTTATGGAATTATCAGATAGATGGGGAAATTGCTCAGTCTCCGATTGTTAAGTCGGATTCAGTGATTTTCAATTTACAAAACGGAAATTCAGAAATTTTAAATACAAGACATTATCAAAAATTTACATTTTCTGCGAGCGAAAATATAGATTCCCTGCTAGCTTTGGAGAGTGGCAACGCCTTTGCTTGGTATAGCATTGCAGAACAGGAAAAAAGTGATAGTGCGTGGAAGCGGGCGGTTATTTACGGTGCAAGGATGCAAGATTTTTCCCTATTCGTTTTTTCCAGATATGCGGAAAAAATAGGTGCGAAATGGGTGAGATATTTGCCGCTTTCCTCCAAAATGCTCTATCCTCAAATGTTCAGTGATGCAAACTGGCTTTTTGTTTCTGATGAGGGTTCTCAGAGCTTGTTGAAGTTTTCTCTGGAAACGGGAAATTCTGGTGGAGAAATATTGCTTCCAAGAGACAGAGAGTACACGGTTAGAGACAAGGAACCTCCGTGGCTTATACTTAGTTCTGGCGATGGCTTATCGCAATTTTCGCTCAGAGAGCAAAAAAGCGTTTCTATTGAAACGTATGGCAAGCCATTTTCTTTTTTGCGCAGCAAAGATTCCATTTACATAGGCTTTTGGAATGGTTTTGTGCTTAAATATTTTATACCTAAAATGCGTCTTGAATGGTCTCGCAGGGTTAGTTCTGCTCCGGTACTTTTGTCTGCTGGCGAGAATGGGGTTTATTCTTTTTCGCAGGGAAAAGTTTCTTTGCTTTCCAAAACGAGGGTTATTCAGGATATTAATCTGGGCACCAGTGCTGCGGCTTATTTTAAGTACAAAAACGGTATGTTTGCCATAGCTTCGGAAGAGGGAGATGTTCATATTTTTTTTGAAAAAGAAGGCTTTAAACAGCAGGGGGCTTTTTCTGCCCGTTCACAAATAGTTTCTTTTGAATTGCTTGAAAACAATGGAAAAACTTATGCGCTTGCAGGCAGCGTTAATCAAACATTCTCCCTGTACGAAATTCCAAGCGGTAACCTTGTTTGGACATTTAATAGCAAAGGTTCCTCTTACCAGCCAGTTTTTCACGGATCGCATATTTGGCTAGACCAAGAGGGTTCCATTGCCGCAATAGATATAAATTCTGGCAAGGTTGCTAAAAGATACCCTATTTTTGGTAGCGGTGCTTCAATTAGCATTTATGGCAACACGCTTTATTGTGCTACTCCGCAAAAATTGCTGTATGCCTTTCCTTTATCCAATTATCTATAAGTTTTCGTGCAATTGAGCCTTTGGGGGGCAAGTCTGGCAATTCATCGCTACTAGCATACCAAGCGGCCTCTTTAATTTCAACTCCGTCTGGTTTTAATTCCCCGCTTTCCCATTCGGCGGCAAAGGCTGCCATTAGGGAGTTTGGAAAGGGCCAAGGCTGGCTTTCCAAATAACGCAGGTTTTTAATGCGAATACCGGTTTCTTCCATAACCTCGCGATGAACGGCTGCTTCTAAGCTCTCTCCTGGTTCCACAAAACCAGCCAGTAAACTGTGCCTTTTGGGGGGGAATTTGGCATTGTGTGCTAGCAAAACTTTGTTTTTTTTGGTAATTAAAACTATAATTGCAGGGGAAATAACAGGATAAAAATTCTCTTGGCAGGTCTCGCAGGTCATGCAAGGTTCAGAATTATGCTCTTTTAGAGGCTTTCCACATCTTGGGCAGTGTTTGTAAATAGCTCTCCACCAGCTTAAATGAGCGGCTTGAGCGGCTATATGAGCAATTTCTGGTTCTGCTTCCGCAAAAAAAGTTCGCAGGGGCAATCCGCCCTCAAAATCCGGCAAATTCAGACAAACAAGGCGTTTCCCGTTGTAGTTTCCAATGTCTAAAACGGTTGTATCTTTATATTTTTCAATATCTTTTAATGGAAATTCTACATTGCCTTTGCCAATGGCAATAACAATATCCGAGTCTGAAAGCGAGGTGCATTTTCCTGTGGAAGGCGAGAACATACGGGAGTAATATAAATTTTTTTTATTTTACCCTTGCTTTTTTTGAAAAAAAAAGTTAAATTTGTACTATAATTGTACAAACTCCAAAGGAGATTTATTATGAAAAAACCCGACCTGGTTGAAAAGGTTAAAGAGCTCGCAGGGCTTGAAAGCAAAGCAGCGGCAGAACGCGCTGTTAACGCTTTTTTGGAAGGAATTGAAGTCGGCTTGCAAAAAGACGGCGAAGTTCAGTTGATAGGCTTTGGCACTTTTAGAGTCAAAGACCGTCCGGCTCGTGAGGGTCGCAATGTCAAAACCGGCGAGAAAATCAAAATCAAAGCTTCTAAAACCGTGACTTTTAAAGTTGGCGCTGCACTAAAAGCCAATGGAACTAAAAAGAGCGGCAAAAAGAAATAATTTCTTTAGCAGTTTTGAAGCGGCAGAATCTAACGGTCCTGCCGTTTTTATATTTTATAGAAAAAATGTATATTTCAATTGAAAAAGCTGCAAAAATTCTAAGGACAGGCGGAATAGTGGCTATTCCGACAGAGACTGTTTATGGGCTTGCCGGCAATGCTTTTGACGAAACTGCCGTAGCCAAGATTTTTGCGGTAAAGGAGAGACCCTTTTTTGACCCTTTGATTGCCCATATAGCAGAAATTGAAGAACTTGAAAACTTGGCGGCAGAAATTCCAAGAAACGCAAAATTGCTGGCAGAAAAATTTTGGCCCGGTCCCTTAACGCTGGTGCTCCCAAAAAAAGAAAAAGTCCCCGATTTAACCACTGGAGGGCTTCCAACGGTTGCTGTTAGAATGCCCCAAAAGCAAATTGCAAGAGAAATAATAAAACTAGCAGGCTTTCCGCTTGCAGCTCCAAGTGCAAATAAATTCCAGCACCTAAGCCCAACAAGCGCGGAACACGTTTTGGAGCAGCTCAGCGGCAAAATAGATGGCATAGTGAATGGGGGAGTTTGCGAAGTAGGTGTTGAAAGCACCGTTGTAGGTTTTGAGAACGATATTCCTGTGATTTACAGACCGGGGGCGGTTACGAAGGAGATGATAGAGGAGGGTATGGGGTATGGGGTATGGGGTATGGAGAAGAATTTAAAGGTGGTTCTTTCTCCTGGGATGCTCGAAAAGCATTATAGTCCAAATACGCTGCTCAGTTTGGAATTGCCTAGCGAGGTGCCGCCTAATTGCGGATTGCTCGCTTTTGGGAAATTACCGGAAAATACCACACTTTTTGCAAAAACATTGAATTTATCTGCAAACGAAAATTTAACAGAAGCTGCTGCAAATTTATATGGAATGTTGCACGAATTGGATTCTTGCGAGTTGAATAAAATTTATGCGATGCTCTTGCCGCCTATTGGCCTTGGGGTGGCTATCAATGATAGATTGGGGAAGGCGGCAAGTGTTCCTATTGTCTGAACCATTTTTACTCACCCTGCCAGCTTCACTTCGTGGGCAGGGTTCAAGCCTGTTTTCTTGGCAAAGATTTTGGACAGGCACGGAAATTTTTTCTATATTATTCCTTAAATATGACCTTTGGCAATAAAACAATTTTTGGCAGGGCTTGCGTTGCAAGCTCTCTGAATGTTTTTTCCGCAAAGCCTTCACTGCTAGCTGTTAGCCAAAGAGACCAAATAAATTCATTGTCTTTCGTTGCCCCCCCCCCCCCCTATCACTTATGTAGGCAATTTATTTACAAGCAGTGGTGCTGCATATTGTCTGAACCAGAATTCTCAGAATTTTGGAATTTTCAGAATTTTCAATTTTACACCCAAAACGGAGGAACTCTATGAGAACCCTATTCTCTAAACTCGCATACACGGCAGCTTTGATGCTTGCCCTCACATTCACATTTTCCTGCTCTGGCGACAGTGGTGGTGGCAACAGCGAGCAGTCAAATATCAGTTCGGGCACGGAAGCAAGCGTGGAAAGTTCTTCCAGCAAAGGAACGAGCAAATCCTCGTCTTCCAATGAAGTGCAGGACAATTCCTCTTCTTCTAGCCTTTCAAATACTGATAGCAGTTCAAGCAACAATGGCAACGAAGTAGCTGGTTCCGTGAAAAAAGACAAGATAAGCGGTGTATCGCAAAAGGGACCATTTGTAAAAGGCTCAACAGCCACCCTATATGAACTTGACGAAAAACTCGTGCAGACAGGGCGTTCTTTTAAGGATATTATCGCAGACGACAAAGGCAGCTTTGATATAAAAATGAATACGGAATTAGTTTCCCCTTATGTAATGCTGGAAGCAGATGGCTATTACAGAAACGAGGTTACGGGAAACGTATCAACGGGCACAATAAAACTTTATGCCATCGCCGATATAAGGGAAAAGAGCAACGTGAATGTGAATATTTTAACCCATTTGGAATATTATAGGGTTCAAAAATTGGTAGAGGGTGGCAAGAGCCTTAAAGATGCAAAGAAGCAGGCGCAAAAGGAGATTTTAGCAGTATTCGGCATAACTGGGGAGTTCAAAGACAGCGAGGATATGTCTATATTCGGTACAAGTGATGGCGATGCTGCCTTGCTTGCTATTTCCTTGTTATTGCAGGGTAATCTTGCTGAAGGTCAATTTGTTGAAAGGTTGGCTGATTTCCGCCTTGGGTTTAGGGAGACTGGGAAATGGAATAATAAGGAGGCAAAAGATGATATGGCAGACTGGGCTTCAAATAGTGGTAATAAAAAAGTTGATTATTGTAAATATGGAGAAAATAGTTGTGGGATTATGCCCACAGCGGATAAGTGTGCAAGTGGTAAATTAGTCAAGAGTTGTTTTGAAAGTGCGGAACTACTCTTTACAAAAATAAGAAGCAATATATTGGGTTGGAATTTGTCTTCTTCTGTTCCTGATTTTGAGAAATATGTGAATAATTATTTGAGTTCTTATTATGGTTTGGGGACTTGCGATGCCAAAAAAGCAGGCGAGATTAAAGATGGTACAAACGATAAAAAATATATTTGCAAAGACAACGCTTGGGCATTGGCAAGCGAACTTGAAATTAAATTCGGGCTTTGCACAAAAGATGGCGAGATTAATGAGGTAGTAACGGTAACCGAAGAAGAGTTAAAATCGGTGCCGCCGATAATTGATGGTGTAATTAAAGAGGATTCAACGACAACGATAACAAAAACAAGTATAACGACAGAATATTTTATTTGCAAAGACAAGGATTGGAAAAAAGTTACCCAATACGAAATTAATACTTGGATAAAGAATGGTGGTGTTTGCCCAAAAGAGGGCGAGATTAAGGGTATAAGGGAAAGCCAAACAAAATATTATATTTGCAAAAACAAGTCTTGGCAAATAGCTACTGAAGACGAAATTACGGATCTTCCTTATTGCCTATACGAGCCAACCCCAAAGTACCCAAAGAATTGTTGGCTTATGCCCACCGATGATAATTGCAGTGGCGGTATATTAGCACAAACTTGTTCCAACCCAGATATTGAAAAATAGGAGAAAAATATGAGAAACAACATCTCAAAACTCGCACTCACGGCAGCTTTTATGCTTGCCATTACATTCACATTTTCTTGCTCTGGCGATAGCGATGACGGCGGTGGTAAGCAGTCAAACATCAGTTCGGGCAAGGAAGCAAGCGTGGAAAGTTCTTCCAGCAAAGGAACGGACAAATCTTCGTCTTCCAATGAGGTAGAGGACAACTCGTCTTCTTCCAGCCTTTCCAGTACTGGTAGCAGTTCAAGCAGTAGCAAGGGCAACAGTTCAAGTAGCAAAGGCAGCGAAAGTGCTGTGAAAAAAGACAAGATAAGCGGTGTTTCGCAAAAGGGACCATTCGTAAAAGGTTCAACAGCTACCCTCTATGAGCTAGACGACAAACTCGTGCAAACAGGGCGTTCTTTTAGGGATATAATCGCAGACGACAAAGGCAGCTTTGACATCAAAATAAATGTTGAGCTTGCTTCGCCTTATGCAATGCTGGAAGCAGACGGCTATTACAGAAACGAAGTGACGGGAGAGGTATCAACTGGCACAATAAAACTCTATGCGATAGCAGACATAAGGGAAAAGAGCAATGTTAATGTGAATATTCTAACCCATTTGGAATATTACAGGGTTCAAAAACTGGTTGAAGGTGGCAAAAGCCTGCAAGAGGCAAAGAAACAGGCACAGAAGGAGATATTAGCCGTATTTAACATAAGCGAAGAGTTCAAAAACAGCGAGGATATGTCCATATTCGGCACAACAGACGGCGATGCTGCCTTGCTCGCCATTTCCATTCTGTTGCAGGGTGATCTCACGGAAGGTAAATTCACAGAAAGGTTGGCTGATTTCAGTACTGGGTTTAGGGAGACTGGGAAATGGGATAACAATGTGGAAAAAAAAGCTATGGCAGACTGGGCTATAAATGAAGGAAAAAAAGAAAATGGGTTTTGCAGATACCTCAACAAGGAACAAGGCAATTACGAGTGCTGGCCTATGCCCACTGGTGATATGTGTGAAACAGGTACATTAGTTAATACCTGTTTCGAAAACGAAAAACCACTCTTTGCAAAAATAAGAGACAATATATTGGATTGGAATTTGTCTTCTTCCGTTCCTGATTTTGAGAAGTATGTGAAGAATTATGGGAATAATTATTGGAATTCTTATCTTGGGGTTTGCGATGCCAAAGAAGCAGGCAAGATTAAAGATGGTCCAAATGGTACAAAAGTTATTTGCAAAGACAAGGATTGGGCATTAGCTACCGACTACGAAGCTGATACCTACCAATGGATTTGTTCAAAAGATGGCGATGTTAAGAAGGGTCAAAGCGGCAAAGAATATATTTGCAAAAATGGGAACTGGCAACAAATGATAAACTGCAATGGTGGTTGGCAAGAACGTAATTGTAAAAGCAATGCGGTTACTTTGAAAGTAGATGAATGTGTTGAAATAAATGTTTTGGATTATACGAATCAGAGTTATTTACCAGACCTATTAATGAGATGTTCTGGTCCTTATGATGGATCGGTTACTCTATCATTAAATGGAAAATCTACTACTATTACTGGTAATTCTTCCCTATATTTCACCGTCCCATTAGGGAAAATAAAACTGGGCGATAATGAATTTGGCTCATTGTGCTTAACTGCTATCAGTGGTGCAACTAGCATTGAATGCAAAGGTCCTAGTCAGTAATACCAAAACAAACCCCATTTCACATTCGTGGCGTAATTGCCACAAAATGGTGCGCCCGTAGGGGTGCGATTCATTCCGCATTCAGGGCAACCGCGAGGGTTGCCCCTACGGAACGGCTCATTGTTCCTCAAACTCCGTTCCCCTGCTCGTATGCCAAATACCAAGAATATCTATGTTATCCTCATTCTCTCGGTAATAAATGTTATACCGAAATTTACCGAGTTTTATCTTTCTTCTTCCGTTCTCGCACATCGTTCCTATACCAGGGAACTTCTCCAATATGCTTATAATTTCATAAAACTGGTTGTTCATTATTCGGGCTTGCTTTAATGAGCGTTTCGCTAAATATGCTAATGCGTTGTTCAGCATAATTTCGCATTTCAAAGAGGGTATAGCAGGCTTTATTTTTATTTCATCATCATTTAAGGTAGTAGCCATTATTCAGTCTTTCCGTTGTTCTTTTTTTCATTTCCTCTATCGTTGTAGTTTCCCCTCTCTTAAATTGTTCCTCGCTTTCTTTCAACGCAGCTTCCATTGCCATTTCGTCAAGCATATCTAATATATCATTGGCTCTCTCTCCTAAGCCTATGTTTCCTATGCTTTCCATAGCAGCTTTTATTTTCGGCTCTATCGCCGTAGTTTCTATTGCCACCGTTGCCATATATTTACCTCTCATTGAGAAATATAGAAAAATCTACTCCAAATAAGTATATCCATACAATCCAGAGCGATAAATGCTTAAAAATTCCCTGCCTTCTTGTTTGGATATTTTGTCGTCTTGAATTGCATCCTTAACCCAGTTTTCCATTGTGCGCACAAGGGATTTATCGGAAAAATTCACATATTCCAAAACATCAGAAACAGATTCTCCAGCAATAATTTTTTCTATTTCGTAAGAGGTATCGTTGCAGGATATGTGAACAACATTTGTGTCGCCAAAGAGATTGTGCAAATCGCCTAAAATTTCCTGATATGCTCCAACCAAATAAACACACAAGTAATAAGGCTCTCTTTCTTTTAAGTGGTGAAGAGAAAGGGTTTTGGTTATTTCGCCCTCACGATTTACAAACAGTTCAATTTTTCCATCGCTATCGCAAGTGATGTCTTGAATTGTTGCATTTACGGTGGGTTCTTCGTTCAAGCGTTGTATGGGCATAATGGGGAAAATTTGGTCTATTGCCCAGGCATCTGGCAGGCTTTGGAAAAGGGAAAAATTCCCAAAGTATTTGTCTGCAAGCAAGCGGGGCAGAGCATCTAGTTCTTG
>JAITFP010000090.1 GCA_031281275.1 Candidatus Fibrimonadaceae bacterium | reverse complement strand
CTTGCGCACCGCTTAAAGCAAGAGGGAAAATCCGTTTTGCTCGCCGCAGGCGATACATTCAGAGCTGCCGCCATTGAACAGCTGGAAACCTGGGCACAGCGTTCCGGCGCAGACTTTGTACGGCACCAAGAAAACTCCGACCCAAGCGCAGTAGCCTACGATGCCTGCAAAGCCGCCATAGCAAGGGAGAGCGATATTGTGTTTATAGATACCGCCGGAAGGTTGCACAACAAAGAGCATTTAATGGAGGAACTACATAAAACGGTACGAGTTGTAAAAAAAATAAATGAAAACTTCCCGCACGATATTTGGCTAGTTATAGATGGAAATTCTGGACAGAATGTTATTAAGCAAGTTCAAACTTTTCACCAAAATTTTAAGCTCACCGGTTTGATAGTCACAAAATTAGACGGCACCGCAAAAGGCGGTTCTGTGCTTTCCATAGCGAGTGAACTCAAAATCCCAATTATTTGGATTGGAGTTGGAGAAAAAATTGAGCAGCTGGTTCCCTTTGATAAAGCAGAATATATCAACGGCTTATTTGAGGAGGGATAAAAAAATGAAAACCATTGTAGTTAAAATAGGTGGCTCGCTGGCAGTGGACGATAGTAAATTGTTGGACTTTGCCCGTGCTTCGGCAGAAATGTCGAAAAGCTGCGAATTGATTATTGTTCACGGTGGTGGAAAAGATATAAATGCAAACCTCGCCTTGCTAAACGAAGAACCAAAATTTTTAAACGGGCTAAGGGTAACAACTCCGGCGATAATGGATATGGTGGAGATGACTTTGAGCGGCAAGGTTGGCAAAAAACTTGTTAGAATGTTGCTCTCAGAGGGTGCAAATGTAGCGGGAATTTCCGGTGTGGATACAAAACTTCTTGAAGCGAAAAAGTTGGAAGGCAAAGGGGATTTGGGAGCGGTTGGCGATATTTTCAGGGTGAATACAAAAATTTTGGAAGTTCTTTTGGAAGCAGGCATAACTCCCGTTGTTTCTCCTGTGTCTTATGGCGAGGGAATTTCTTACAATGTGAATGCAGATACAGCAGCCTCTGAAATTGCGGTTGCGTTGAAAGCGGATTGTTTTATTTTAATAAGCGATATAAGCGGGGTTTTAGACGGAGACAAGAAAATAATTCCGCATTTGAATAAAGAGCTTGCAAATGAGCTGATTAAAAGCGAAGTTATATCCGGCGGTATGATACCAAAAGTTCAGGGTGCTTTGGAATCCATAGAAAGGGGTTTGAAGTCTATTCACATTGTGGGGTGGGAGGGTGAGGAGGCGTTTAAAAGGCAGATTGAGGGTAGTGTTAATAGTGGGACTATTATTGTCTGAACCCCGATTGTAAACATAAACGTAGGGGCGTATTGCATACGCCCTAAGCGAAATGATATTGCAAGGTACTATATCTATTAATGATGCTATTTGTAGAGATTATGTAAAAGTTAATTCAAATCAAGTTAATATGGAAAAGAAAAATCATGGTTTTTAATAAAAATTCAGAAAATGATTTTTTTTGTTGACATTTCTAAATAAAAAATGTATATTATACTACGAGTATCTTTCAGAGCAAAATAAAGGAAAAATGGAAAACATGTAGGGGAGAATAGGCAGCAACGCCTATCTATCCTATAAAATTTAGCTTTAGCTGGAGATGCTCTTATGGATACAAACAAAACAAGAAAATGCGACCTTAAAAAAAGGAAGCTCAAAAGTTGCTGATGCAGAGAAGGCGAAGGAAAGCAAAAGCTATTTTAAATGGGCAGCAATATGATACGAATGATAATTTTATAGCCAGCCTATTAAAAAAATTAATGCAATTTCAAATTTTCCAAAATTTGCTGAATGCTTGTGAGATAGAAATGCTTGAGAAAGGCGAAAATCCATTGCTATTAAACAAAAAGAAATTAATTCTTAACATTTCGTTTTCAGATTCTACTGACATCGCTAATGAAGAAAACACGAACAACTCAATGGAGGGAATACGCAATGGAAATGAATAACCCAAAAATTGCTAATGCAGAAAATGCGAAAGAAACCAGCCAAACGCAGGGATGGAGTATAAGCAGTGTTCTTAGCTCGCTAGACGAACCAATTACTGGCAGGGAGGTAAGAACTATTTGCAAGATACTGCAAGATACTGATAATGATATGTATATATCAGAATCTGAATTTTGCCTGCTGAAAGGCATTAGTGAAAGCAAGTTCTATGATTTGCGGAAAAGAGGTTTCCTTGACAGAGCTTTCTACCCAGCAAGCCGTGGTCTCCGCTACGGGAAAAGGCTAATCAATAAATTTTTCAACCTAGACAGTGGGCTAATAGAAATCCCCGATGATTACATAAAGCCAAATCCTCTCCCTTCTATCCAAAATTCTATAAAAGCCAGCGGTAAAAAAGCAGTAAAAATTCCGAGAAGAATCATAGAAAATTTGGTGAGGAGTACTTATGAAAGTGCCCATACCCAAGTGCCTACAAAAATTGACTTTCAACGCATGGCAGAAATATTTAAGAAGCCATATATTCCTCTTACTAGTTGGGGGAAAGTACTATTTTTGCCCGCGAGAACTGCGCAACAACAAAAAACCAAACGCATTTAACATTGCTGCAAGTTTTTTCCTATAAGAAAATCTTGCGGCGGTTAAATGATAACAAACAAAGGAGGTTCACAATGGTGACGAAAAACAACAAAACAGCCGATACGGATAAGGAAGGTACGATACCTGACCTAAAGAATCAACCGCCTACGAGGAGAGAAATTCTTACGCTATTTGAACTACTAAGCAATACTAAGATGTATATCCCAAAGAAGTCTTATTACCAGAAAATGGGCATTAATAAAAGCAGGTTCAATAAATTGAAAAAAGAAGGCGAATTTGATAAAGGTTTCCTTTCTGGCTCTGGTAAAAAATTGATACATAGGTATTACGATATGAAAAGTAAGAAACCATTACTCCCAGGATTGGATTATGTAGAACCTATAGAGCCTAAAAAGCCTAGAAAAAGAAGATGCAAAAAAGCCCAAAAGCTAACTGGAACAAATGAAAATGCAAATGCAATAAAAGAGGAAACAACAGAAATTCCAAACATAGGCGAAGGGGCTATACAACCCCCCAATGCTGTCAACTTAAGAATTATCATTTTTTCTAAGAAGTCATTTGCATAAGCCAAATAGTATATATTAGCGTGTGTTTTTTGCTTAGGAGCCATATGAAAAAATGTACATTTATG
>JAITFP010000055.1 GCA_031281275.1 Candidatus Fibrimonadaceae bacterium | reverse complement strand
CATACGCACAGCAGCAGAGAGTGGCTGTAATCAACACCTTGGATGACGGCGAGCCGTCTATTAAGCATCTTGAATTGAGTTATTTGACGGACAAGCTGCGCGAGACGGCGATTGATATTTTGCCAAAGCAACATTATGGTGTGATGACTACGGAGAGCATAGTGGCTTTTCTGGGTTCGGAGGAAAGAGCCGTAAAAGTATGCAGGGAGGCAAGCTGCCTTGCGGAACTTGGAAGGATGGTGAGTGCGGATTATGTGGCACAGGCAAGGATAGGGAGATTTGGCAAGGATTTAACCATTAAGACGGAACTTTACGACACAAAAAACGGAAATTTGATTGGTTCATTTGTGGGTTATTCCAAAGATATTTACGGTTTGTTAGCCCTTATAGAAGAGAAAGCGCCTAGTTTGTTTAAACAAATGCCTTCCGTATCTGGCAGCCCAACTGCCGCTCCTCCTGCCGTAGCATTTGTTGCCCCGCAACAGGACATTACCCCCCCCCCCCCCCCTATCAGAGGCTCCGGTGATAATCCAAAAGCAGTGTGAAAAATTATATAATATCAATGAAATTATTTTTAAGCTAAAAGCTGGTCTTCTTAACCAATTGAAGGATTGCTCCTTAGAGCAAAAACCTAAGATGCAGTGTGCTACAGATTGGATAAAAAAAGAATTGTCAGAAGGCTTCCCTAATATGAATAGGATACTTGGACTTAACAGTTTATCAAAACTTGTAAACACGGTTGGTAGCGATTATGAAGATTATAAAGTTTCAGATGAAACAATGATACTTTTCTTGAGCGAAGTGAAAAATTTATCTGTCGGAGAGTGCATTGTTGACGAGCCTTATAAGCCTCCTAGCAATAGAAAACAATTAGATAAGATACAACCAAGCTTGTTGTCGCTTGATTTACCCAGTTGGTTATACCTTGGTTTCAGGTCAGGCATTAACTTTTCACAAATTTGTGATGACGATGACAGTTACTACGAGGATTGTAGTGGCAATATTCTCGGAATGCAGCTTGGTATTGTGCTTAACATTGCAATGAGCGAACGATTCTATATCCAATCAGGCCTTATGTATATTCAAAAGGGAATGGATGCTTGGCACAGTAAAGATTTACCCAAAGAAACTCTCCATTACCTTGAACTTCCCTTGTTAGTATCACTCAAATTTTCTGCTTTCAGGCTCAACGTAGGTCCGTATTTTGGCTTGTGCATACTTGGCAATAGTGACTATGAGGCTGGCTTTAACGCAGGCATAGGTTTTGATATAGGGATGTTTTACATAGGTGCGTTTTATGACTATGGCATCTCCAGGCAATACCTAAATTACAGCACATTTGGTTTGAATGTGGGGGTGAATTTGTGAGTTTGTTCCTTTTCAGCCAACTCCATAAATTCCTCTTTATTGAACCTCAGACAATAACTTCTCTACTTCGCTTAGAGAATAACCCTGCCGAAACAGATCCAATACTTCCTTGCGGGCTCCCTCTATCCTAGACTGATTATCCCGCCACTCCTTCAACCTCGCCTCATACAGCATACGGTTATAGTCGTCCGCACTGAACGTAGCCAAAACATCTACGGCTTTCACAAACACTGGATCTATTCCTGCCAAATCCATAAATTCCTCTCTTTTCTCCGAGTTAATGAACCTAAGCCATTCACGCAATCTCTCATTATCTAAATTAGATAATTTTTTCAGGCTGAGAACGTGTATCTCCTCCAAATCGTTGAAAGGGAAATACTCGTCCTTTTCCAGTGTTTGAAAAACGGTGTGGCATTTCTCCGATTCAGGGACAAAATCAAAATCAGCCACTATTATGGATTTGGCAGGCTTTAGCTTTGAATACGGGTCTCCCGTGCCTAGCTGCTCGGTAAGCAGATGCGACCTGTAATACGATATCCTGCCTCTTACGTCAGGAACGCTGTGTGCCTGCATCTCTATGTCTATGATATTCCCGTTTGAGAGTTTGGCTTTTATGTCCAAAACCCCCAGCTTGTCGTCCACGCTCTCCCTTTTCAGGTGGGTATCATAAAAGGAAATGTCTTCCAACTCGCCGTCCTTGTAGCCTAAGACCGCGCTTATGAAGCTGATAGTCAAATCCTTGTGGCGTTCATCGCCGAACAGCAATTTGAATATTATGTCCACTTTCGGACTTAATAATTCGGGTAGGTTGTCTTGCATAGAAAGGTCTCCTATTTTTTCTTTCTATTTACTTAGACGTAAAAAAACGGGAAAAAAATCCTAAAATCGTAATTTTGCAAACAAGTGTTGACATTTTTGTGCATTTTTTTCAAAAAACGTCAACAGACACTCGGAAAAGCGTTTTCTATATTACCCCGATATGGGAATAGTTAGCACAAATGAATTTCGCAAAAAGCTCAAAATCATGGTTGATGGGCAGCCTTATATGATTATTGAGAACCAGTTTGTAAAGCCGGGCAAAGGTCAGGCGTTCAATAGGGTTAAAATTAAGAACTTAATCACCGGGCGTGTTTTGGAGCGCACTTGGAAAAGCGGTGATACCGTGGAAGAAGCAGATGTAACCTATAACGAGGTCACATACTCTTATAACGATGGTTCCAATTGGTTTTTTCTCGACCCAAGCGGTGAAATGGTGGAAATACCAAAAGATGCCCTTAACGGTGCGGAGCTTTGGCTACTGGATGGTGCAGCCGTGCAGGTCACTTGGTGGAATGGAAAGGCAATAGAAGTTATTCCGCCCACATTCGTGGATTTATTGATAGTGGATTCGCCGCCCGGCGTTCAAGGCAATACCAGCGGAAACGTTATGCGCGCCGCCATTATGGAAACAGGAGCAGAAGTGCAAATACCGCTATTTATTGAACAGGGTATGCGCATAAAGGTGGACACCCGCACAGGCGAATATGTGGAAAGGTCGAAATAAGCAAAAAATTGTCAATTGGCTGATTGTATTTTTTATAGGCTTTGTGCTTATGGCTTCTTTATTTTCCTTTTATGTGATTCTCGTTGTCCCATCTCAGAATCCAGATGGAAAATTCACAAAAGAAAATATTTTGAGAAACCTTAACGGAGAAAGCCGCGTTCTATATTCAGATGGAGTTTCTGTTATAGGAGCTTTTTTTGAAATAAATCACAGGTTGTACGTACCCTACGATTCAATTCCGCAAACCCTTATTGATGCAATAGTCTCTGCCGAAGATTCAAAATTTTGGAAGCACAGGGGCTTTGATGCGAACGGTTTTGCTCGTGCTATGTTCAACAATTTAAAAAGCAGGAGTTTTAAGCAAGGCGGCAGTACTCTTAGCCAGCAAACTGTAAAAAATATTTTTGGCAGGGAAAATAAAAGCCTAAAATCAAAATGGACGGAGCTTGCGGATGCTCTAAGGTTGGAGAGGCGTTTTAGCAAACAGGAAATTTTGGAATTTTATTTAAATCAGTTTCAAGTTTATGGCTCTGGCAGGGGTGCCGCAATAGCCGCCATTTATTTTTTCAACAAACCGCTTTCTAAACTCAGCCTTGAAGAATGTGCTTTTATAGCAGGCACGGTAAAAGGACCATACAACTATGACCCCCGTGTTCAAAAAACACCCGAAAAAGCCGAGGCAGCTTTGAAAAAGGGGCAACTGAGAACCAAATATGTTTTGCGCCGAATGTTAGAAAATCATTACATAAATCAGGAAACTTACGATGCCGCAAGAATTCCCGAATTGAATTATGGAGAATTCAAATTCAACGCCTCTTCTCTTTTAGATAAAATAGACCGCGAATTAAACGAGGATGTTTACGCAGAGGTTTTTGACAACTTTGGAATAGAAGATTGGCGGCGCGCTCAAATAAAAATAGTTACAACTCTTGACGTAAATTTACAGGGCAAGGCAGAGCAATCTGTAAAAGATAATTTAAACAACTTGCAAACCAAAATAGCAGCCGACACGGCAAATCCCCTTCAAGGCGCGCTTGTGGCTTTAAAGAACGGAACGGTTGTAGCTGCGCAATCTGGGCAAAGCAACACTGGCTACGACAGAGTATTTGTTGCCGAGAGGCAACTTGGTTCTTCATGGAAGCCTTTTTTGTATGCTCTTGCACTAAAATTTGGCTGGAAACCGCTTGATGAATTGGAAAACGAATATAATTTGTTCACCTATGGAGGAACGGTTTATTTTCCAAGACCTGACCATACTGATAAAAGTTCTACGGTGAGCATAGCTTGGGCTGCGGTTCGCTCGGAAAACATCGCGAGCGTGTGGCTTTTGGAGCATTTGTTGGACAAACTTTCAGCAGAAGAAATAAAAGAGATGGCAGATAAAAATATGATAGATACAGACATCACGGCAAGCGCAAAAAGAGAAATAGCGCTTGAAAAAGCAAAAATGGTTTTAATGAACGATTGGATTATGGAAGGGCGTTTTGAAACAGTTCGTTCCTTGCAAGCACTCAAATATTTTTACAACAAAAAGGAAGTGGAAAAGCAAAGTAAAAATTACGAAAGAGTTAAATTATTGCGGCACAGTTTTGAATATTACAATTCTATGAACTATATGCCTGATGGACAGGAAATTTTGTTCCCGAATTTCACGGTTTCTGATTTTGAGCAAGTTAAACGTTTGGTGGAACAAAATATGGAAAGTCCAATTTCGCCTGCTGATGTATTTTTGCTGCCGGAACTTCGTATGAAAATTGCGATGAGGGAATTTGCGAATTTTGTGAAAAGCATAGGCATAAACCGCAGTTTGCAAGAGGTTATGAGTATGCCGCTTGGAGTGAACGAAGCCACAATAGCGGAAATGGCGGTTGCATATCAAAGCATTTTGAGCGGCAAGCTATACAAGTGCAAAGGCAAAAAATTTGGCGAGCCGTGCATAATAAAAGAAGTATGGAGCCATGACAATAACTTAATTTTCAGAAACGAAATTGACTCAACAGAAATTTTGCCAAACCATGTTGTTTTGCCAATGCGAGCAATTCTGAGAGCAGTCTTTAAATACGGAACTGCCGCAAGCGCATATTCCAAACTAGCCATATCATATTCCGGCTCAAAATACCCTTACCCAGCAATGGGCAAAACCGGAACCACAAACGAAAACCGCACCGCCGCCTTTTGCGGCGGTATACCCTTAGATACTCTTTTGACAATATGCAGCTACATTGGCTTTGACGATAACAACAAACTAAAAGGAAAATCCCGAACCTTGGCAGGTGCCTCTGGTGCACTTCCTCAATGGGCAAACTTCGCAGAAACAGTTCTTGCCACAAGCAAAAGCGAGCGTATTTTTGGCGAAACAATAGACTACATAAATGCGATAGCCCACAACGAGGTAACTTTGCCGAATATGCCGCAGAATATTGAGATAGATAGAAAGGGTGGATTGCCTGTTGGACTGGATGATGTGGGGGCGGGGAGTGCGGCGGTGTTTCCGAATTTTTAGCTGAACTTGAAACTATGCTTAAAAGTTTGTATGAGGATATTTATTCATAATGTGTCCATAAACTGAGAATTTTAATCACACGTTCATCTTCTAAAACTTCGTACACAATTCTATGTTGCTTATTTATTCTTCTAGAATATTTATTATCTCTTGGAGGTTGTAATTTTTCGTAATGGGGTGGATTTTTGAATGGGTTTTCTTTTATTATTTTTAGTAACTCATTTATTTTATCTTTATATTGTGATTTCAAAGCTATTTTAGAATCTTTCTGTGCCAGCTTGGTAAGCTCTATTTTCCACATTATATATCCCAGCCTGCTTTTTTTGCAGAAATCCATTCCTTTTTAGGGGATTTTGATGCCTTGTCTAATTTCTCCAAAAAACCAGGAATTTGTTCAAAGTATTTTTGGTCGCTTTCAAAGGAATCACCATCCAAAGAAACTTCTTGTTTTGCAGTTTTAGTTTTCTTAATGCTTATAAGTTTTAAATCTGCAAGTGCTTGCAAAATATTCATTGCGCCATTTTTGAGTATATTAATAGTTAATTCCTGCGGTTCTACAGAATATTTGATAGTTGCCGAATCTTTTGCTTGCATGAGAGTACCTCTAGTGAGTAATGTAGAAAAATGTCTGAAACGTAAATTCTCTTTGTCAGAACCCCGATGACCAGAATAGTAAGAAACGCCCATCTGTAAAATCTTTACCAAGTGTCTGTTAGACTTATTTCACCCGATTTTAGGATTTACCCGATTGCGTATTTATCACCTTCAAACCTTTGGGAAAACGCAAGGCTTGACGAGATGTGTGCCACTATTGGCGCAAACTTTTTACTACTCCGCTAGTTCAATCTTTAAGGCAACGAACACTAAGCAAGCCAATTTTTTTGAAGTTTTTCTGATTGACGCTATTATTCTCGTAACTTATGTTTCGTGGATAGGCATAGTCAGCATTGTTCTCTGAAGCGGTCCACCAGTAGCCTTCTTCGCCTATTCCGAGGAATCTGCCATCTGGTTCTGGTATACCAGCACCGCCCGGCAAGGCGGAAAAACCATACTTATCTTCGCACTTGTATTTATAAGAACTACTGCTACCGCAATTAGCCCAACCAAACACGGCTTTTAAATACCTGCCTGCTACTTCTTCGTCTCCTACATAGATGATCAGATTGTCCCAGTCCGCTTTAGTAGGAATGTGATAACCAACAGGGCAAATACCTTGGTGCTTTGATTTTATTTGCGATAGGCAACCAGTACTATTGCAGCTATTGGACAATGCCATTGCTGTTGACCAATCATACAATCTGCCGTAAGTATTGCAAGTAGAAGTATTTGCATCGCCGAATGTAGATGTAGAGCCATTGCCACATTTGCTTCCCGTAACATTGTAGTTCAAATTCTCAGCTATCCAAGTTTGCGTACCTATCACAACGGTTTTGTATGTTTTCCCACCCCCGTCAGTGACCTTGCCATACTCCTTCAAAAAACCATTGGAGCAATAATGCGTGTCGTTATTATCCTCAGGGGTGCAGTCTGCTTCAGGGAATTTTGCACCTTGTGCTTCGGCACGTTTTTTAAACTCGGATTTCAAATCGCTTATCCTTGAAGATGACACTCCTTCCACTTGTTGCGCCAAATCCCATATAGGAATAAAACTCTGAGCAAAATCCTTTATCCCTGTAGTTCTTGCATTTTGTTCTATTGTTTCTACCCAACCTCCGTATTCTTTTACAAGTTCGCTCATATCCTCAGATGCTTTTAAAGACTTGCCGCCGTAAGCTACATAATAGAATGACAGATGTTCTTCCAATTCCTTAATCTCTTGCTCGTCTGAAGCACTTGTTCCGTATTCTATTCCTGCAGTAAAGTTCAACTGCTTTTTAAAACTACCTTTTGCTGCCAATTCCATTTGTTCAGCCGAAGTAAAACGCGAAGCAGAGTTAGAACCGGTATATGTGTAATTAGCCTCCAAGGAACCTCCTTTGAAATAATGAATAAAAACGTGGCTTCCGTATAGGTCTAAAATTTGACCGGGGCTTTTTGTTGATTTCAAATCAGAAATAAAATCGTTCGTTAAATATTTTGATAGATTTTGTACTGATTCAGAACCGCTTTTTATTTGGTGTTCCCCAGTATAACGATATGAACGGATTTGAGAATAAAAGTATTTTTTTGATGAGCTTTGCTGTGAACCATTGCTTGTGTTCTTAGCAAACTTAACATCAACTCCTGCGCTAAATACAAGTGGAATTTTTATTTCCACACCTAAGTTTGCACCTATTTTCATACTTTCGTTTCTTTTGCTGTAAAGTTCTTCTACTGTGCTACCAGAGAACCAAGCATATTGCTGCGCACCACCAGGTTTATCTAAATCTAGAATACCATCTTCACACATTTTACCTTGGTCTAAAACAGGAATATTTTTTACATCTGTCCAATTTATATAAGGGCTTCCAATCACATCATAGCCCTTGCCCAAATCATTGAGGGCACAACCGCTACTTGAGTTACTAACAGAGCTAGAACTTTGAACAATAGAACTACTTGACACAGAACTTGATGACAAGGTTTTTTTATCTTCAATTACCCCATTATTGCAAACTTGATAAGCAGGGCGAAAATCCGCTCCATTGCATTTGCCTATCAATTCGCCGTATTCGCAACGATAAATGTTAGCGTTGTATTCTACGTCACCGCATAATTTAGCGGCATCGCCAGAAGACTCTCCACCTTGTTGTTCAGTCGGCGAATCGCTTGAACAAGCGAAAAAGGTTAATATAATGGCAAAAATTGCCGCTAACGAAAGAAAAAGATTGATTTTCATAATGAACTCCTATATGTCGGCACCGTGAATGTCGTAGCCGTCAAGGCCGCCTCTACCTTCGTTTTTTACTCTCAATATTTCTAACCTATACGTTATTTCTTTACCTGGAACTTGTAATTTTCCTATTCCTATAATTGGTAACTTACCTGAACTTCCACCATTTAGACCATATCCCCCTGTTTTGAATGGAGTTATTATCGTTCCTTTTGATGTTGTAATGATGATATTACCTGATATCTCTGATATCACAAATTCGCTATTATTCGCAAAGGTACACGACTTAAAGTTGACATAAAAATGTATTACTCCGCTTACCTGAATATCACATTGACCAAGTTTTATAATATATTTACCGGGATTTTTCTCCAAATCCGTTATTTTTTTCTCCCACTCCATTGCAATAGCTTTTTCTTTGGCTATTTTTTCCTGCTTTTTTTTCTCTGCCGCTGCCTTTGCTACCATCTCTGCTTCTGCCTTTGCTGCCGCCGCTGCCGCTGCCGCTTCTGCCTGTAGCTCTTTCTTTACCTCATCTTTTAGAGCTTCCTTTCTTGCTTCCCGCCTTGCCTCCCGTGCGGCAGGGTTTTCTTCCTTATTGTCTTCGCACGAAGCCAGCGAAAAGGCAAAAATAGCCATAACTACCGCCAACGAAAGAAAACGCTCAGTTTTCATAACGAACTCCCAAGGTTGAAAAGCCAAAACTTTATATCATAATTTCTAACTTTTACATAAGACACGCTTATAAATATAGAAATTTTACTGAAAAAAAGAAGGGAGGGATAAGAAAAAATGATTTTTTCTTGGTTTTTATTGAAAATTTGGTTAAATTTTCTTAAAAAGAGGGTTTTATTGTGTCGAAAATTGACTTTTTGAGCTTTATGAATAGGAAAAAGATTTCCCAAACGGAGCTTGCAGAAGTTTTAGATGTCCATCAGTCTGCCGTTAGCCAATATGTTAGCGGCAAATCGGGCGTGGTTTTTGATAAAGTTGAAAAACTCGTGGAACTCGGAATAACTCCAGAGGAGCTATTTGGCGAAACTACTGGTAAAAAAATGAGAGATGCTATAATTAGAGATTATCTGTCAAAATCCGGGGAAATTACAAATCAAAATTCGCTTGAAATTGTAAAAGAGGGATTAATTGAGATTTTGAAGAGGGTTTGAGAGAAAATTGTATATTACCCCTAGAATGGTTTTGAAAAATAAATTAGGCATCGCAAACCAAGCTGAACTAGACAAGGCAGAGGAGAAAATCAGCAAACAAAAGGCTAAAATTCTCTTTGATTCTGGGAAAATTGATAAAATAAAGGTTGGAACTTATGCTGGGCTTGCTCAAATCCATAAATTTCTGTTCGGTGAGATTTACGAATTTGCTGGAAAAATGCGCGAGGTGAATATCGCTAAGGGAAATTTTCGTTTTGCTCCTTTGATGTATTTGGAACAATCGTTGAAGCATATAAATAAAATGCCTCAAAAGACCTTTGATGAAATTATCGCAAAGTATGTGGAGATGAATATTGCACATCCATTTCGGGAGGGTAATGGGCGTTCAATGAGAATTTGGCTAGATTTAATTCTTAAAAAGGAATTGAAAGTGGTTGTGGATTGGAGCAAGGTAAATAAAAATGACTATCTCGCGGCTATGGAGCGCAGCCCCGTGAAAGATATAGAGATAAAGCAGCTCCTTAAAAAGGCTTTGACCAAGAAAATAAATGAACGAAATATATTTATTAAAGGAATAGATGCAAGTTATCATTACGAGGGTTATAATGAATTTAAAACCGATGATTTATGAATACCGAGTTTCTGCTCCGCGCAAGGACTTTTACAACATCACGTCAGAAGTCAGCGAAGCCGTTTCAAAAAGCGGTGTGCAAGAAGGAATAGCCGTTGTTTACTGCCCGCACACAACTGCTGGAATCACAATAAACGAAAATGCAGACTCAAATGTAGTTCGTGATTTGCTCTTGGGTTTAGACAAAGCATTCCCAGACCGTCCCGAGTTCCGCCACGAAGAAGGCAACAGCACGGCACATTTGAAAGCTAGTGTGGTGGGTTCAAGCGCAACGATTATTGTGAACGAAGGTAAACTGGTTCTTGGAACTTGGCAGGGTATTTTCTTTTGCGAATTTGACCCGCCTCGGGAGAGAACGTTTTATGTTAAGGTTATGGGGTAATAAAATAACTTTCTATATTTCCCCCATGGACTCTCAAAGAAAAAAGTATCTAGCCCCTATTATCGTAACTATCTTTATAGCGTTGTACTATTCAATAGCCGCAATGATATTTTATGATTACAACGATTTGCCGTTTATAGCAAAAATTGTGTTATTCGTTGTGCCTTCAATAATAATAATTGTGATGATGGTTATGGTTTTGCTTGAAAGGTTCAAGGAAATAAAAAAAGGAGAAGAAGATGATCTTAGTCAATACTGATTATATCACAGGAAATGAATTGGAAACTCTTGGGCTTGTTAAAGGCAGCACAATTCAGTCCAGGCATTTGGGCAAAGATGTGCTTCAAGCACTTAAATCGTTGGTAGGCGGTGAATTGAGTGCATATACAGAAATGATGAATGAGGCTAGAGCTTTGGCTACCAAAAGAATGGTGGAAGATGCCGAAAAGCTCGGAGCAGATGCAGTTGTGAATATAAGGTATGCTTCGGCTGCTATAATGAAAAATGCGGCAGAGGTAATAGCTTACGGCACCGCAGTTAAGTTCAAATAAAATTACCTTTCCAACTTTCTCACTGCTGCTTCCAAAGATAAACCTGCATAATCCTGTGCGCTAATCCATTTGCCATTAACGGAATTATTCGCGAATGCGGCTGCTATGGCACCGGGGATCACTGATTCCACAGCGTTCGGTGCATTGGGACCTCCCAAGTCTGTGCGGAGCCAGCCTGGGTCTAGCAAATTCAGAGTTACGTTTGAGGCTTTTAGTTTTGGAGATGTGTCTTTAACAAATTTATCCAGTGCGGCTTTGCCTGCGGCATAAGCCATTTGCTCTGGCTCGCCTGCTATTCCGCTTGTTGTGCAAATTACCCTGCCAAAACCCGCCAGCAACATTTTTGGCAAAAAGTGACAACTTATGAGAATTGGGGCTATGGTATTAACTTGGAAACTGGTAAGATAATCTTGCTCGTGCATTTCCCAATAGTTTTCGCGGTAAGGAGTTTGCAAACCGGCATTGTTGCAAACAACTTCTATTCGCAAATTTTTTGAATCTATTTCTGCTAAAAGTTTTTTCCTTTCATTGCTATTGCCAAGCTCGGCGGCAACAGAAAAAACCTCCACGCCTTTTGCCTTTATTTCTGCTTCAAGAGCTTTTGTGTGCTCCAAGTTGCGACTGTGCAAAATTAAATTTGCTCCCTGTTCCGCAAATGCCAAAGCCACCAATTTGCCAATGCCGCGAGCGGCTCCTGTAACAAAAACCCATTTCTTAGATAAACTCAACATATTGCCCCCTTTTATAAACTTAACGTGATTCCAAAATTTCTTTAATTTCTTTTGGTCCAATGCAAGCGTTTTCGCCTAAGCCTTTTTCGCTTGTCAAACCGCGGCTTTCAAATCTTTTTGAGATTTTTTCCGCTGCCTCAGCTGCATTCACTCCATAGCCACTCAGCTTTGTTGGAACACCTAGCGATTCAAAAAATTCCTCGGTTTTTTCTATTGCGAGTTCCGCAGTTTCATCGTGCCCTTCTTGCCCTCGCTTGTGCGAGAGAAGCCCCCAAACACGGTGACCATATTGAGCTAGCTTTGCTTTCTTTTTTTCAAACTGATTGCGCCAAAGACCCGGCATAACAACAGCTAAACTTTGCCCGTGGTCTATTCCGTAAAATGCGGTTAGTTCGTGACCTATGCCGTGCGTTGCCCAGTCTTCGGGAACGCCTCTGCTTATCAAGCCGTTCAAAGCCATAGTTGCCGCCCACATAAGGGTTGCGCGAACTTCGTAATTGTTTGGTTGCTCAATTACAATTGGACCTTGCTCTATAAGCGTTGTTAAAATTGATTCTGCCCAGCGATCTTGCAGTGGTGCATATTCGGGATAAGTTAAATATTGCTCCATGGTGTGGACAAAAGTATCCACTATGCCGTTTGCCGTTTGCTTTGCTGGCAGGGTAAAGGTGGTTTCTGGATCTAGAATGCTGAACTTTGGATAAACGAGTGGAGACCATCCGCCGAATTTCTCTTGCGTGGAATCACGAGAGATAACAAAATTGGCATTGCTTTCGGAACCTGTTGCTGGCAGCGTTAGCACGCTTGCAAGAGGCAGAGCCTCGGTTGGAGGAAATTCCCTGCCGCACATAAAGTTCCATGGATCTTCGCTTTTGTATTCCACAGTAGATCCTTTGGCATAGACTTTGCCTTTGTATTTTGCAGCCAAGGCTATAAACTTTGTGCCATCCAAAACAGAGCCTCCACCCACGGAGAGCAAAAAATCTATGCCTTCTTTTTTTATTATTTCAAGGCTTTTAACGCAAGTCTCATAGCGAGGGTTTGGTTCTATGCCTCCAAATTCAAAAACAACCCTGCTACCCAAGGCTTTTTTTGTGCTTTCGTAAACACCATTCTTTTTGATAGAGCCTCCACCATAGGTTAAGAGCACCCTGGCGTTTTGGGGAACTTCCTTTGCAAGCTCAGCTATGGTATTTTTACCAAAAATGAGCTTTGTTGGGTTCAAAAATGAAAAATTGCGCATAATCTTAATATAGTAAGTGACAATTAACGAGAAATTTTCTATATTTCAACGAAGAAAAAAAACAAAGGAGGTTTTTGTGAAAAAAATCTTATTTATTGCCTTGTGCGTGGCTTTGCTTGCCTCGTGCGGTGCATCCAAAAGGGTTGATGCTATGGTGGAATCTACCGTAACAGAAGCTATAGTTCTGCAAGAAGTGGCAAAAACCCATAATGCAGAAGTTTCGGTTTCAACAAGTAATTTGGTTGCTGATGCACGGAAGCAAAAAGACGAAAAAGATATAGATTTGGCATTGCTCAAAGCAAATGAAGCAATTTTGCTTTTGCAGATATCTTTGCTGGAGAGAGAAAAGAAAAACATAGAAGACAGTTTGTCAAGAGCAACTGAAACTTTAAGAGTTAACCGCGCTTTGCTTTCAGAACGCAAAGGTAAATAGGAGGTTTTATGAAAAAACAATTACTAGCCATTTTAGCCTGCACTGCAAGCATATCGTTTGCGCAAACCGTAGTTTCTTCCTTAGATGTCAAAATTCCTTGCGAAGCATCTTTTGAAGAAGTTGCAAGCCAGCCACGAGATGCAGCTGCCGCCCGCCAGTGGGCAATTGTGAAAACGAGAATTCACGCATTGAAAGAAGTGAAGAAAGAAGACCGCGGCGGAAAGCAATACGAAGAAGACTTGAAGTTATGCGATTTGTCTGTGAAACTTTTCAGATTGCAGCTTGAACACTCAGCCTTGATACAAAAGTACATAGATGCTCAAAGGGAAGTATCTCAGGTGAAAGATTCTCTGATAAAGTCCCTTGAAGCTTCGCTCGGAAGCGAGCGCGACCGTATGGAGCGTATGAATCTTGATAGCAAAAGAGCCATTGCTGAAAAAGATTATATGTTGCTCAAGCAAAAAGAAGAGGCAGAAAAAAAGCTGGATGCATTGAAAAGCAAAACCATCAATGTTTACAAAGATGCCAGAGGCACAATTCTTTCAATGAGCGATATTCTGTTTGAGTTTGGAAAGGCAGAATTGAAGCAGGAATTGAAGGAAAATCTTGCTGAAATTGGCGGCATACTCAAAAATTTGATAACCGATGCCACCGTTATTATTGAAGGTTACACCGATAACGTGGGCAAGGCAGATGCAAATAAAAAATTGAGCCAGCAGAGGGCAAACGAGGTTTTGAATTACTTGGCAGGCAGAGGCGTTGAGAAAAAACGCTTAAGAGCTGTTGGCTATGGTGCAACAAAGTTTGTGGCAGACAACAACACCGACGAAGGCAAAGCCAAAAACCGTAGGGTTGAGCTTGTTATAAAAGAAAAGTAGAATGAATGTTTAGCGAGTAGGTACGCATTTTTCTATATTATTCTGGATAAAACTACTCCGGAGGTACTAAAATGCGTACATATTTGCCCAAAATGTTGCTTTTCTTAGCTGTTTTTGCATCTATATTCTTGTTTTTCGCTTGTAGTAACTCCAATGAACAAGAGCTAGGAGTTAGTTCAAGCAGTTTAAATATAATAACTAGCTCTTCCGATCCTTTGCCGTCGTCTAGCTCTAGTTCCAAAGACAATCCACCACCGGATGTATCTAGCAGTAGTTCCGCAATTGTGTCTAGCAGCAGCGCAGAAGAGGATTTAAGCAGCAGTTCTATAATAGAATCCGAATTTAGCAGCAGTACGGTTGGTTCAAGCAGTTCCATAGCAGCATCTAGCAGTAGCTCAACAACATCAAGCAGTTCCCTTAGATCAAGCAGCTCCGCAAGGTCAAGTAGTTCCGCCAGATCGAGCAATAGTTCTGTGGGGTCAAGCAGTTCATCAAGTACAATGCAAATAGTGCCGCTTGCTTGCAACCGAGCTGGCTTGGAATCTGCTGTGAATAGCTACTTGGCAGCCATTGCCGCAGGCGACCATACAAAGATGCCTCTCACCAGTGATGCCAAATACTTTGAAAATGACCATGATGCCAAACAGAATTACTCTACTGGCAAATATGATAAAGCGGTTAATTTTGGCGAAGGTCTTTGGAAAACACCTCTTGCTGTGGATTTCCATCGCAACCTTATAGACGTGGATTCTTGTGCCACATACACAGAAATCATCGTTGCAAATTCCGAACCGCAATATATCTTTGGTACTCGCCTCGATGTTAAAGAAGATAAAATATCCAAAGTCACCGTTGTACTCACTCAGAAAGGAGACTGGGGCTTCAATGCCAAAAACTATTTAAGTTATTCTACCAAAGAAGACTGGTCTGAACTGCCTGTTGCTCAGCGCAGAACCAGAGAGGATCTACGTGCCGGAGCTTACGCTTATCTTGCATATTTTGACGACTCAACAAAAGTAGATCCAAAACCACCTTGGGCAAAACCGTGTGCGAGGCTTGAGGGAGGAGCATACACAGGAGACGGCGGTTGCAACGTAGGAATTCCTCAGAAAACACCCCTTAAGCCTGTATCTTATCTTGCGGACGTGGATTACGGCATGGTAGTGGTCTTCTTGTTTTTCGGAGGAGCTGATTCCCATTGGTTCAGAATTCTGCCAGCAGGCTACCGCTATATACATACGCTCACCGCAATGAAGCAATCGGATTATCAGGCGCCTAGATAGTTGTCTGAACTGGAATGTCCTTCCTCGCAAAAACAGCAAATACCGCCAAATCCCTGCTACCACTCGCTCTCGCTGTTTGGGTGGTTCATGCGGTGCTTAGGGTTTTGTTGTTGTTTAGGGTAAATCCTTATGGAACGCCTTTTGTAAATAAACCCGATTGGTATGTTTTTCACGCGGTAACTTGGGATTATATGTGGATTGCTATCTCGCTTGCGGTGTGGGCATTCTTAATTCGCCGTTTTTATAAAAGCTCATTCATCGCATTCCATTCCATAATTCTTTTGATAACCTATCTCGACCAAGAAACCCAGCGTTTTTTGGGTTCGCACGTTTCTTTCTCGCTCGTAAATGCCTATAAAGACCCTTCTAGCGTTGAAATGTTTTGGGAATATTTCGCTTATGACCAAAGTGTGCCATTTTTGCAGGTTGCGGTGATTTTGTTTATGTTTCCTGCTTTTTATTTTTTGAATAAATTTTTCACTCGCTACTTCAACAAAAAAACATCTTTTCGCGGTGTTTTTATAGGAGGAACAGCTTTCTTTTTGTGCTGTTGGCTATTTATAAATGTCATTTGGACAGGAAATGCTCGCAGAACTAAATTAACCCCTGTTGTGGATTTAATCTATAGAGAAATAATTAGCCTTGCAACGAACAAAAAGGAAAATTTGAGCGAAGCAGAAATTCTAGAATATCAAAATTTCTGGAAAGAAATAGACGATGGCAATTCAAGCATCTCCTTTTCAAAAGAATATCCGCTATGGAAAAAATACACATCACCGGTGCCCAGCCTTCAACGCTCAAATTTCATAGTGGTATTCCTAGAATCGCACCGCTATGTTGAAGTGAAAAAATCCTCCCCATTTTTAGATTCACTGATGAATACGGGACTGAACTTTAGCAGAATGCACATAAGCGGCTTGCCTACCACTGGCGGTTTGCTTTCTACCCTCACCGGAATTCCAACTCACTCTTCTTTAACACAGGTGACCAGTTTGCCTTTTATAAAAATGCCTAGTTTTGCTCATTACCTGCGTGGTGCAGGCTGGCGAACAGATTTTTTTTCAGCGGCAGATCCGGCTTGGGATAATTTGGGTGTTTGGATGGAAAAATGGTACGATAGGCAGCATTACAACCGAGAACGCGAAGACGATTCGCTTTTTTGGGATTATGCTAGTTTATATGTGAAAGATTCCCTCGCAAGCAATAACCAGCCTTTTTTGGCTACATTCATAACCAGAAGCAACCACTATCCCTTTGATTTTGCCGCTAATATGCCCAAAAGCGAAAAAGAAAAATCTATACAGGAGAGAATTGTTTACACTATGAACTATGCCGACAGGCAGCTCGCCCGTTTTGTGCATTCCATTCAAAATGAGCCTTGGTTTGAAAACACCTATTTGATAATTTTGGCAGACCACGGATTTCCCCTTGGTGAAAACGGAAATTCCACCATTAGCGGCGGTGCTTATTATTCTTCAACCCATATTCCCTTTGTTATAGCAGGCAAAAACATTCCGCAAAAAACAGATACCATTTCGGCAAGCCAAATAGACATAGCCCCAACCATTCTGGATATTGCAGGCATAGAAACATCAAATCCCTTTATGGGTCACAGCCTGCTAAAAAAACGCAAAAACTTCGCCCTCGGCACTCACTTTGGCTACAAAACCTTGAACTACGGCAACTTTCGCCTCATATACAAATCCGGCACAGAATCCCTGCTATTTGAAAACTCCGATTCACTGCAAACCAAGGAACTTTCAAAAGAAAACAAGGAAACTGTTCTAGAAATGGAGAAATTGGTGAATTTGCTCACTAAGGTGTCTGATTTTTCGTTGGAAAATGATATTGTGGAACCGAAATAACTATATTAACTTTAATTAAAGGGGTAACCATGCTTAAAATTCTCACGCTTTCAATAATAATTTCATTTGCTCTTCTATTTTTGAGCAATTGTTCTTCCGACGACCCTTATATAAGTGATATTTCTCAATGCTTGGAAAAAGCTAGCAAATTCACTGCGTTGGAGGATGAACAGCCTGTTGAATCTGAAAAATTTGCTGTATTGACTATTTCGGGCGGTAAAACGCACGTTCATTTGGATGAGATTGGATTATATTGTGATAGCAATCTTAAACTTAAAACCAGCTACGCTCGTGATACTTTGAAACTTAAAGAATATTGGGAAGACGAAGGGAATATGTCTATGACCTCATGTTCGTGTGTTTCATCTTTGGATTTAACCCTTGAATCTAAGTACAATAATGTCAAATACCTTGTTTATGCCCACGCATTAGGTGGAAGAAATCAGATTTTTCCAGTAAGATATGAGTAATCTTTTCCCCTGAAACCGCATAGCGAAGTCTGCAAATTTTACTATATTTACACTTAATTATGTCTTTATACGGCAAAACAACATTTGGCAAGGCTTGCGGTGCAGGCTCCAAAATCGGTTTTTCGGATTTGCTTTTTAAGGTACCATACGTGGCGAATAAGCCCTTCTATTTTCGGGGGTCAAAAAACAACTCCAGAGGCGTTCATCGCCAGCCTTGGGCATATAGCTTGGGTTTAAACGCTAATGGGCCCCCCCCCCCCCCCCCCTTTTTTTTACTAACCAAAAATTTCCAAAATTATGCAGGAGCAAAGCGATATGAATAAACGCTTTTTCATTTTGCTATTTCTCGCCATCGCTGCCCATGGGCAGATGCAGGAGCGTATAGCCATCATCAACACTATGGATGATTTTGATTCCATAAATGTTTCCGCATTGACTTACCTTACCGACAGGCTTCGTGAAACAGCGGTTAATGTTTTGCCTGCCGAGCGATTCGGTGTTATGACCACGGAGAGCATAGTCGCTTTCCTAGGCTCAATGGAGAACACCGTTAAGGTGTGCAAGGAATCCAGCTGCCTTGCGGAGCTGGGAAGGAAGGTTAGCGCAGATTACGTGGCGCAAGGGCGGACAGGAAGATTTGGCAATGATTTAACTATCAAAGTAGAACTCTACAATGTCACCAGCGGTAATTTGATAGGCTCCTTCTCAGGCGATTCAAAGGACATATACGGCTTGCGTGATATCATAAACGAGAAAGCACCTGATTTGTTCAAAAAAATGCTCGCCACACCGCGCGTTGCCAACCAGCTTGATAAACCTCACACGCCTGAGGTTGTACCTGTGGTTGTGCCAGAGGTTGCATCTGTGGTTACGCCTACGGTTGTGCCTGCGGATGATGCCAAGGAAAGTGATTCGGGTGAGGAAAAGGTCAAGAGGAAACTGATGTCTTTCGGCGTTATGACGGGTTTAAATTTATCGCACATAACATTCCACGGCTACGACTACGGCGATGCTGTCGGAGTGCAGCTTGGAGCCGTGGTGGATTTCGCACCCCTCAGTTGGTTTCGCATTCAGCCTGGCATCATGTATATTCAAAAGGGAATGAAAGACAAGGGCGGTTCCATAACCGCTCACTACTTTGAGCTTCCCTTGCAGCTCTCGCTCAAGCTATCTGCGTTCAGGTTCAACACGGGTCCGTATATTGGTTTGTACCTAGGCCGCTACGATTATGTTTTTGATGGCATTGACTATGGATGGAGTGCAGGCATTGGTTACGACATAGGCAAGTTCGCCGTGGGCGTGTTTTACGACCTTGGCTTGACTAAGAACGCCAACCATTTCCAAAATCGCACACTTGGCTTCAATTTTGGGGTAAATCTATGAAAAAACTTTTGTTTACAGCATTTGCAGCCATTGTAATTTCAGGATGCAGCAACGACCTTGATGATCTGCCGTGTATAAGTTGCGGAACTACTAGCGGCACTCCTGTATCTTACGGTGGCGAGACCTACCAGACGGTTGTGATTGGTGTGCAAACTTGGATGGCGAGGAATTTGAACTACGATGCAAGCGGTAGCGTATGCTATGACAACAGCACAGCCAACTGCGCTAAGTATGGCAGGCTTTACGACTGGGCAACTGCAATGGCTCTGCCTGAAGAATGTAATAGAGAAGGATGTTCTGATCTAATAGAAACTCCGCATCAAGGTATATGTCCCAGCGGCTGGCATATTCCCAGCAATGCGGATTGGGATGCATTGATTGCAGCGGCAGGCGGCGGAGATATGGCAGGCTTGTTTTTAAAGGCAACAAGTGGTTGGAGTGAAGGCGGCAATGGTTTGGGTATTTATGGCTTTTCCGCCCTGCCGGGCGGCGACGGCGGTTCGGGTGGCTATTTCGGCAATGTCGGTAACTACGGCTATTGGTGGAGTAGCTCGGAGTACTATAGCATCTACGCTTGCTACCGGAGCATGAGCTACGGCAGCGAGAGCGTGTACTACGACTTCACCGGTAAGTACTTCTTGTATAGTGTCCGTTGCTTGCAGGACTAAGCGCTTTTACGCGCCACCGCTAGCGAAGCGGGCAAATTTGCTTTCCATTGTCTGAACCAGAATTACCAGAATTTTAGGAATTTTCAGAATGAACTTTCATCAAACCCATCTTTTTTTCGGCTTCGTCCACAGAATATCCTTGGCGTAAAAGGGCAAACAATTCTTGCATTTGCTGCTGATGTTCAGCCTCGCATTCTTCGCGTTCCTCTTCCCTCGCAACAGCAAGAGCTTCATCCATATTCCATTCTCTTAACAGCATGTTTTCAACCTCCGAGCTGTGCCTCTCTAGAAAAGATCCTAAAATATTTTTGCTAATGCAAGTCTTTACAGCTAACCTTATGGCTTCGCGAAGTTCCATGGATTTCAAATTCGCTTTTATCTCCGCTATAAACTCCTCATAGCCGCTCAGAGCTTGGCTTCTGCTTGCCATCTCCGCATTACGACCTTTGTTTATATTGTAAATTTTCACAACCAGCTCCAAATATAAATCTGGAGTTTTAAACTTATAGGAATCAGATAATTTAAGTTCCTTGTAATCTGGGAATTTTTTATCACCATTGTATAGAACTATGAATTCAGGGGCGGGTATCATAATCCTTTTCTGCTTGTAAAGGCTTTTTCGGTCAACTATCATAGCATATTCCGCCGATAAGTACTGAAGCATCCTCAGCGGCATATTGTTGTTAATTGAAGATTGGTGTTCGATGAGTACAATAAGCCTGTCTTCCATCACAAAGGCTATATCGTTGATTTGATTCATATAAAGCACATCTGAGAGAGTTACTATCTCTATCTTTGTACTTTCTGGATAGCTTTTGCCGCTAATTGCGCTGTATAGCTCCAGCAGGTTGCTTTTTTCGCTGAAAAGACACGTAAAAACGCTATCTTTGTGATTACGGTTTGTTTGGGTCTCGGTCATTTTTAAATTCTCCATTCTTTTAGTTACTTGTTAGACGTAAAAAAACGGAAAAAAATTTCAGAAATCGTAATTTTGCAAACAACTGTTTGCATTTTTGTGCATTTTTTCGAGATTAAGCAACACTGTGAAATAACATATTAAATATATATGTTTTACATAGACCTTTGAGGGCAAGGTCTTTTTAATTCATATTAAGCATATATGTTTACTATATTATGTTTAGACATCTTGGAGGTAACCGATGAAAAACATAAGTATTGGCAAAAAACTGGTGCTGCTGCTCACCATATTCATAATGGGTTATGCCATTTTTGGTTTTGTCTCCTTCTCTACTTTGAATCATCTTCGCATTAACGGAAACCTCTACAACCAAATCATTATGAGCAAAGATTTGATAGCCGATGTCCTTCCTCCGCCGGAGTACATCATAGAATCATATATAAATGTTTTGAGGATGGCAGATGAGAGTGAACCTGCTCGGATAGATTATTTTTCCACAGAACTCAGGCGGCTTCAAGCGGATTATGAAAAGCGGCACCAGTTTTGGATAAATGAGCCATTGCTGGAAGCAGGGACATTGCGGAATACTATGCTCACGGATGCTTACTATCCTGCTGCTCAGTTTTATGAGATTGTCTTCAACCAATTTATCCCTGCGCTAAAAAATGGTGACCGTGAATATGCCAAAGGACTTGTGCAAGGCGAGTTGAATACTCTGTATGAAGCACATCGCAAAAGCGTGGATCAGGTTGTTCTAGCTGCCACAGAAAAGTACGAGAAAACCGAAACCTTAGCTATAATGAAAATTCAGAACGATACAAAGCTACTTTTTTCCATAGCCTTTGTTGTTATTGTTGCAGCGATAATTCTGAGCCTGATAATCCGTTCTTCCATAACGCGACCGCTCAGAATAGTGGTGGATTCTATTTCTAAAATAGAGAATGGAGATATGACTGTACGCGTTGGTTTGGAGCGCAGAGATGAGCTTGGTATTCTTTCCAAAGCACTGGACAGCCTATCGGAGAAGTTGCAAACCATATTCAACGACCTCCGGCAAAACTCCGACACACTCGCTGGCTCGGCAGAGGAGCTTTCCAGCATTGGTAGGCAAGTGACCAACACTACTGAACAAGTGACTGTGAATATAAGCGCAGTGGCAAGCGGAGCGGCAGCAGCCTCCACCAATGCTAATGAAGTGGCTGGCACGGCAGAAGAGATGTCCACTAATATGAACACTATGGCAGTGGCAGTAGAAGAGTTGAGCGCAAGCATAAATCAAATAGCCAACAATGCCATTGCTGCCAATCAAATAGCCAGCGAGGCAGCTGTTAAATCTCGTGAGGCGACCGAAGCTATGAATAAACTTGGTGCTGCCGCCAAGGAAATTGGGCATGTGACAGAGGTGATAAAGAGAATTGCCGAAAAAACAAATTTGCTTGCACTCAACGCCACAATAGAGGCTGCTTCTGCAGGTGCTGCGGGAAGGGGCTTTGCTGTTGTAGCAGGCGAAATAAAAGAGCTTGCGAACCAGAGTGCAAAAAGCGCAGATGATATAACGCGGCGCATAGAAGGCATCCAGTCGGGCACTAATGAGGCGGTGACGGTGATAGGTGATGTTTCGAAGATTATAGCGCAAATCAATCATAGCGTGGAGGTAATCTCCAACCATGTTGATCAGCAAACGAAGGCTAGCAACGAGATAGCTAGCAATGTGGCGCAGGTGAACATTGGTGCTAAACGCGTTGCCAGTGCCATAAGCGAGGTAGCCAGAGGTAGCAAAGATATGTCTCGCAATGTTGAAGAAGTAGCCAAGGGTTCAATAAGCGCCCAGAACACAAGGCAAATCAATCAAGGCGCAGACGAGCTAGCAAAGCTAGCGAGCAGCATAAAAAGCGTTTTGAATAATTTCGAGATATAAAATTTTCTATATTCGTTTATAGATGAAAAACATAAAAATTGGATTAAAGCTAATTATCTCTTTCTTGTTCATTGTAGCAACGATGACTTTTATGGGGGTATTTCTTATAGATAGTTTAAAAAAACTTAACGAACATACAAAATTGATATATGAAGAAGGGATGGTTCCTTTGGAATTCCTTGTGGAAACTGCACAGCAAACACAGGAAATGCGCATGAATATCCAGCGCTGGCAGTTTGCGAAAACGAATGAAGAACGTGCCTTCATCATTAGAAACATTGATGACTCTTATGCTACTTTAAAAGATAGAATAGCAAAGCTAAAAAACAACAATTTGCTGTTTGCCATTAGCAAATATGTGGTGGAAGCGCATAATTTTGCAGAGAATGCAAAAATTGACTCCATTACCGGACTCTGTGCAGAAAGCCTTTCTCCTGCGGTATTGAATGCGGCAAACGAAATGTCAAAAACTGTTGCTGTTGCCATAGAAATGCGGCTTAATTCAGCCAAAGAATTTTTGGATTCAAACTCACAAACGGCAAGCGATTCCGAAGGAATAGCAACTGCAATTTTAATCATAATCTTGGTTTTTTCGCTTTGTTTTGCCATATTCTTAACATTCTCCATAACGCAGCCCTTGCGCGTGGTTGTAAATACTCTTTCCAAAATAGAGCACGGAAATATGACCGTACGTGCCAATTTGGAACGCGAAGACGAATTCGGTACTCTTTCTAAATCGCTAGACGGTTTATCGGAAAAGTTGCAAACCATATTCAGAAACCTTCGGCAGAACTCAGACACCCTAGCAGACGAGGCAGAGGAACTTTCCGATATTGGCAAGCAGGTGGCAAACGCCACCGAACAAGTGAATACAAACATAAACGCAATGGCAAGCAGCGCAGAGGAAGCCTCTACCAATGCAGATAAAGTGGCAAACACTGCAGAGCAAATGTCTGCTAATATGGTTACGATAACTACGGCAGTGGAGAGGATGAGCACGAGCATAAGCCAAATAGCCAATAATGCCTTTGATGCCAGCAAAATTGCAAACGAAGCCACCATTAAGTCTAATGATGCAACTAGTGCAATGGACAAGCTGGGGGCTGCGGCTGAAGAGATAGGACAGGTGACCGATGCGATAAAGAAAATAGCAGACAAAACAAATTTATTAGCTCTCAATGCTACTATAGAGGCTGCTTCTGCTGGAGAGGCGGGAAAGGGTTTTGCTGTTGTGGCAGGCGAAGTCAAGGAGCTTGCGAGCCAGAGTGCAAAAAGCGCAGACGACATAGCGCGGCGCATAAGGGGAATCCAGATTGGCACGAGCGCGGCGGTAAAGGTGATAAGCGATGTATCGGATATAATAGCGAAAATAAACCAGAGCATAGGAATTATATCAAGCCACGTTGAGCAGCAAACCAAGGCAAGTGCTGAAATTGCCCACCATGTTGAGCAAGCCAATGTGGGAATCAAGCGAGTGGCAGAGTCTATAGGCGAAGTAGCCAGGGGCAGCAAGGAAATGTCACGCAACATAGAAGGCGTAATAAAGTGTTCAACTAGCGTTCATAACACAAAACAAATTAACGAGGGCGCAAACAAACTTGCTAGGCTTGCAAGCGACTTAAAAGGCGTTCTGATTAAGTTAAGTCTTTGAACGATTTTCTATATTTCAATTCATTAGGGAGGTAATCTAATGAGAAACATAAAAATAGGTCCAAAACTAACAATATCTTTCTTATTCATCGCCGCATTGACGGCGTTTTTAGGGATATATTTGATTGACACTTTGGAAATTCTCGATGAGGAGACTGATTTCTTATACGAAAAAGGGGCAGTTCCTCTGGGAATGCTTGTGAAAACCGCCGAACAAGTACAGGAACTACGCATAGACATTCGGCGCTGGCAACTTGCAAAAACCGATGAAAGTCGCACCAACCTTGTTAATGATATGAACCAAACTCATATCAAAGCGAAAGAACTTATAGACAAACAAAAAGTGTTGGTGATAAATGAATCTGGCAAGAAATTTTTTGATGACTTGACGGCTGCCATTGACAAGTATATGATGGAAGTGCATAATTATGTAATAAAGGCAAGAATTGACTCTGTTACTGGACTCAGCATAGAAGACCTTCCACTTGCGGTCTTGAATGCGGCAGGCGAAATGTCAAGGGCACTTGATACCCTAATAGAAATAAAAGTTAGTTCTACAGAAAAAGTTTCAAAAGGTATCAGCGAGCGGACTAACAGTGATAAAAAAGTAGCGATTACGCTTTTAGCTGCTGTTTTGATTATTTCGATAGGTTTCGGCTTGCTTCTTACACTTTCCATAACTCGTCCGCTTCACGCTGTGGTAAACGCCATTTCAAAAATGGAAAAAGGCGATATGACGGTTCGCGCCGATTTGAAACGCGGAGATGAGCTTGGCATTCTCTCCAAAGCTCTGGACAGCCTCTCTGTAAAACTACATACCATACTCAAAAACCTCCAGCAGACCTCTGATACCCTTGCAGGTTCGGCAGAAGAACTTTCCAGCATTGGCAGACAGGTAACCAGCGCAACCGAACAAGTAAATTTGAACATAAACGCAATGGCAAGCGGAGCAGAACAAGCCTCCACCAATGCCAATGATGTGGCTGGCACAGCAGAGCAAATGTCCACGAATATGAACACAATGGCTGCGGCAGTGGAAGAATTGAGCGCAAGCATAAATCAAATATCCAACAACGCAAGCGATGCCAATAAAATAGCTGACGAGGCAACAGTCAAGTCTCGTGAGGCAACCGGAGCTATGAACAAGCTTGGCGCTGCTGCCAAGGAAATAGGGCATGTGACCGAAGTGATTAAAAGAATAGCCGACAAAACAAGCCTTCTCGCATTGAATGCCACAATAGAAGCGGCTTCTGCTGGAGAAGCTGGTAAAGGCTTTGCTGTAGTGGCTGGAGAAATCAAAGAGCTTGCAAACCAGAGTACAAAAAGCGCAGACGACATAGCGCGGCGCATAGAAAGCATACAATCAAACACTAGCGAGGCGGTGACTGTGATAAACGAGGTTTCGGAAATCATCAAAAAAATCAATCAGAGCGTAGATGTTATTTCTAGCCATGTTGACCAGCAAACAAAGGCAAGCAATGAGATATCGAGCAATGTGGCGCAAGTGAATGTGGGTGCTAAACGTGTAGCAAGTGCCATAAGCGAGGTAGCAAAGGGCAGCAAAGATATGTCTCGCGGTGCTTCCGAAGTAGCAAAAAATTCAATCAGCGCCGAAAACACAAGACAAATAAACCAAGGCGCAGACGAACTTGCCAGGCTTGCGAGCGACTTGAAAACCATTTTAAGCCAGTTCAAGGTGTAGAAGGAGTTCGAGATATTTCTATATTTATCGCACTATGATTCTTACCGCTATTGCTATTATTTTTATACTGGGATACCTTGCCATAGCATTGGAACATCCCTTGAAGGTGAACAAATCTGCAAGCGCTTTGTTTTTGGGAACAGTGCTTTGGCTTGTGTGGTTCAAGGGTTCGGGCAATGTTCACCAAGTAAGCGAACAATTATTTGAATCGTTTGGGGGATTGGCTCAAATACTCTTCTTTTTGATGGGTGCAATGACCATAGTTGCAATTATAGATGCAAATGATGGTTTTTCTGTGATAACATCTCGCATAAAAACCAGCAACGTAAAAGTTTTACTGTGGATTATTGCCTGGCTTTCATTCTTTTTAAGTGCCGTTCTGGATAATTTAACAACAACAATAGTGATGATGACCTTGACCCGCAAGCTCATTAGCGATACAAAAAGCAGGCTTTATATGGCAGGCGTAATAGTTATAGCAGCAAATGCCGGTGGAGCTTGGAGCCCCATTGGAGACGTAACAACAACAATGCTTTGGATTGGCGGGCAAATTTCTGCCTTAGGTATAGTAAAATCCCTCATTTTGCCAAGTATAGTGTGCTTGCTCCTTCCAGTGATAGTTTTTACTTTCTTCATAAGTGGAGAAATTAGCCATTCAAGTTCGCAATCTTCCAAAGATGCTCCCTCCTCTTTCGAGAAGAGTACATTGTTCATAGCTGGAATAGGCGGTCTTTTAATGGTGCCTGTTATTAAAACTGTTTTCCATGTTCCACCATATATTGCCATGCTTTTTATTTTGGGAGTGCTTTGGACCGTAGTTGAGCTTTTAGCCCGCAGGCACGAGAGTATTCCAAACAGGCTCAACATTCACCACGTGATTAAGGATGTGGACACTCCAAGCGTGTTGTTCTTTGCTGGAATTTTACTGGCTGTTGGCGTTTTGGAAGCAACTGGGCAGCTTGAAGCTCTTGCAAAAATATTGGAAAATATTTTGGGCGATGTTCGCATAATCACAATCATAATAGGCTTTTTGTCTGCTGTTGTGGATAATGTTCCCTTGGTTGCGGCTACAATGGGTATGTACGATTTGAAATCTTTCCCTCATGATCATTTGATGTGGGAATTTATAGCCTATTGCGCAGGTACGGGCGGTTCTATGCTGGTAATTGGCTCTGCGGCAGGCGTTGCGGCTATGGGCATAGACAGAAACCTCTCTTTTGGCTGGTATTTAAAAAGAATAGCTCCTTTGGCATTGCTAGGTTATTTGGCAGGAGCTGGAATATATTTATTAATGAATATGAAGGGCAATTGGTCAATGGTAGGCGGATAATTTACTATATTTATTCAAAACGGAGTTTTTAATATGTTTAAACGAGTATCCTTATTGTTCTGCGCCTGTGCGTTTATGTTTTTAGCCGCCTGTGCTGGTTCAAAGAGCAGCGGCGGCTCCTCTTATTACGATGATTCCGACGACGGCGGCGGCTACAGCAGCGGTGGTGGCAAAAAGGGCAGAGGAGGCGGTGAAGACCGTCCCCCAAGAGCAGACGAGCTTAAAGATGCCAAAAACGAGGCTTCTGCCTTGACAGAAGAAAACCATAAATTGGCAAAAGAAATTTTTGACCTTAAAAATAAGCTGGGAATGCCCACAGACGATTGATTATCACCCCAGCTTTATTCTGGGGTCAACAAACCCGTACAGCAAATCGCTGAACAATCGACCTAGCATAGCCATAAAGCAAGAGAGTACAATTATTCCCAAAACTACATTGTAGTCTCTATGCACCATTGCGTTATAATATAAAAGACCCATTCCGTCTATATCAAAAACTTTTTCAATTAAAAGAGCACCGGCAAACATAAGCGTGAAAATTTCACTCATTCTGGTTGCAAGCGGGAGTAGCGCGTTTCTAAGGGCGTGTTTGAACAGAGCCTCTTTAAAAGAAAGCCCCTTTGCTAGGGCGGTTCGCATATAATCTTTTCCTAGTTCTTCCAAAACAGAATTTTTCATTAAAAGGGTTAGGAAGGCGAACTCCGCCAAAATATAGCAGAGAAAGGGCAAACATAAATGGTGCGCCAAATCCAGCAATTTCCCAAAGAATGTAAAATTTTCAAAGTTATCGGATGTTAAGCCACCCAAAGGAAATAAATCCAAAAACGAACCGCCTGCCAAAAATACTATCAGCAAAATGCCAAGCGCATACCCAGGTACAACATATCCAGAAAACATAATGGCACTTGTTGCGGAATCAAATTTAGAACCATTTTTCACAGCTTTGGCAAGCCCAAGCGGAATGCAAACCAAATATGATATAAAAAACGAGCTCAATCCAAAAAACAGCGATACTGGAAATTTGGAAGATATAACATTCCAAGCTGCTCCACCATAAGCATAGCTATTTCCAAAGTCCAATCGCAAAACCTTGAAAAGCCAAATAAAATAACGCTCGCTTATGGGTTTATCAAAACCAAAATAAGCCTTTATCTGTTCAATTTGTTCTGGGCTAAGATTATTCCCGCCCTTCATATTCGCCGCGCTTTGTGCCTTTGAAATCATCTCTTCAACAGGACCTCCGGGCACAAGCTGAACCAATAAAAAGCACACAAAAGAAATCCCAAGCATTGTGGGAATCATAAGCAGCAGTCTTTTGGCTATGTATTTTGACACCGATTTAATGTAGAAAAATTACCTACTCTTTTCGTTACCCACTCTTGCCCTAATAAATTGCAGTGGTGACATTAAGATAACCCAATCTCCAAAATAGGTTCATTTTCTCATCTATCCTTGCGGCGTGTTGCAAAGTTTTAGCAACACCCATTTCCAAATAGGAATGCACTCTATCTTTTCTCCTTTGAATTCTATTGTTTTTTCTTCGTCTAAGGTTATGAGCAACATTTTTTTTGCATCAAGTTTTTGCCGAATTTTTAACATACTATCAAGTTCTCTTTCTTCTGTTTGCCTAGAAAGGGAATAGGCAACCTGAATAAGCGTTTTTGTTTGTGGAATATAAAAATCAACTTCTGCGCCATCTTTTGCAAAATAAAATTCGCTGCCGAATTGTTTTCTTAAATTTATGGCGACAAGATTTTCCAAAAGCTTTGTTTCTGGGCTATCTTGCATAATGGTTATTAAACCGTTGTCTATAAAATAATACTTCTTTTGACTTTCTCTCTCCGTTATTTTTGCCAAACAATTTTTAACGCTGAAAATCAAAAAAGATTCTTCCAAAAAATTTAGATATTCTATAACTGTACTTGCCCCTATGGGAGTTCCTATTGATTGAATTATATTTTTCATTCTGTTGAAAGATATTTCATCGTGAATACTCTCGGCTAGTTTAGACACAAGGATTTTAAGAGCAAAATCATTCCTTATTTTATATCTGGCAATCAAATCCCCATAAAACACTTTTTTATAAAGATTTTCAAGCCATAGGCGTTTTTCCTTGAAATGCAAAAGTTCTGGAAAGCCGCCGAATTTAAAAAAATCATTAAATTTTCTGCGAATTTCATAGCGTTTGTTTGAGAATTGCCAGTGCTCAGTTAATTTAACTTTGTTCGCCGCCAAATATTCCGAAAATGAAAATGGATATATGTTCTTTATTAAATATCTGCCGCCAAGTGTGGTAGCCATTTCTTTTGAAAGCATTTTTGCATTGCTGCCCGTTATGAATATTTTGTATTCTTTTGAGTCGGCAAGCCTTCTGGAGAATTTTTCCCAGCCATCTATATTTTGTATTTCGTCTAAAAATAAAATCGGAGTTTCTTTGAATAGGCTTTTATAGGCATCTAATAGCAATTGAAAATGCGAAGCGTTGAAAGTTAAAAGTCTGTCATCTTCAAAGTTAATGTAAAGTATTTTTTTTGCAGAATATTTTTTTATGTATTGCTTTATTATCTGAAACAGGCAAAAAGTTTTTCCCGCCTGCCTCGGACCAACAAAAATGTAGTTTCCTTTTGCCTCCAGAGCAAGCTCTCGCTCAGAAAGTTCTATTTTCTGAACCGCTTCTTGGTTTTCTACCAAAATTCTCTGCAAGAGACTGATGCTGATTTTATCTTCCATACAGGATAATATAGCAAATTTTTATCTTATATACAGGATAACCCAACTGCCTTTAAGCCCTAAATGTGAAATTTAATGACAAATAACACAAAATTGGGGAATTATATACGTGTCCGTTGCATAAAGGATAATTAACAGGAGGAAACACATTTTCTATATTCTAAAAAGAGGTTAATATGAAAAACCTACCTATTATTTTCGCAACCGCATTGCTCGCATTGCTTTCCGCATCTTGCACAAGCGGAGGCGATGAGCCGCCATCCATTTCTTCCGATAGTCAAAACAATGCTGGAGATTTTGAAATGTCTGGGCAAGTTATCAATGTGAAAACACAAAAACCATATACAGGCAGTGGCAAAATTTATATGGCAGAAAGACGTAACTCCAAAGGTAATCTCATTTTAACCGAAGAAACAATGCTTTTGGTGGGCACAATGAAAAATGGCGAAATAGCCTTTGATTTACCAACAGTGGATTCGCGTTTTTTGCTGGGAGTTGGTAATGTACCTGCGGGAATGGAAGTTGAACCCTTGAGCGCAAAAGGGTTGATTTATACAGATGCTTTTAGACTTATAGATGATAACGGAAAGCATATAGGAGATATAAGATATGCAAAAGAAAGTGATGATGAAAATCATAGGATTTCATATTGCTATTTTTCGGAAGATGTAAAAATGAATGGTACAATACGTTATGATGATGAAGATGGAACGACCATGAAATATGAAATGGAAACGAAAAAAGGTTGGAATAAATTTTATTGGTCAGCTAATAAAAATACTCACTCTGTGCTTGAAACAACGGATTTAAGCAAAGTTTCAAATGGGCTTATATGGATGCTATGGGAGGTACCATACGATGATTCATTAGACGGCACTAATTATGAGGTTTCAGAAAAAGAAGATTGCAACGGAGTTGAATATAATCCTAAAATTAAATTTTGTTCAGCAGGAACTGTAAAAGACAAAGGAGAATTTGAAGATAAACGCGATGGCAAAAAATACAAGACCGTTGTAATTGGAAACCAAACATGGATGGCAGAAAATTTAAATTACGAAAAAATTGACAGTAAGTGCTATGATAACAATTCAGAAAATTGTAAAAAATGTGGAAGATTATACAATTGGTTTACAGCCACGACAAAAGAAATTTGTCCAGAGGGTTGGCGTTTGCCAAATAACGATGACTGGGAGGCGCTTCATAGAACTGCTGGTGGTAGTAGAGAAGCTGCTACAAGATTAAAGACGAAAAGCGGTTGGAAACTTTGCAATAGTGCAGGCGATAAATGTACTGATGATTATGGGTTTTCTGCTTTAGCATGTGGCGGCGCTTCCTTGATACACGATAGATATTATTTCAGTAGTCTTGGGTCCGCGAATTCTTTTTGGAGTTTTACAGAATCCTCTTATGAAGATTGGGCTTATAATTATTCCCCAGGCAGTCTTGACCCTACTAGTGATAAAGAATCTTTGAAAAGTGTCCGGTGCATCAAAAAATAGCGGAAACCTTAATTCATTTCAGAATTTTTGGTGTCAATTTTGAGACATCCAAATTTTTCAAATCATCTGGCAAGTTGGCAGCGTCAAAAACGCTCCATACCTGAGTGCGACCAATAGGTCCTATTTTGCCGCGAACATTCAATTTTTTAGCATCCTTTTTATCTTGCCAAATTACGCAGGTATAAACGCTGCCAGATTTAGGGTCTAAAATTTTTCCGCCGGAAAATTCATCTTTGTCCGCTTTCATATTCCAAATTATATCAAGACCTGCCATCTTAGGCGAGCCAGAAACTTTTTCAGCAACTCGCGATGGAGCATTCAGAGTTTCCTCTATTTTTGCGCCATTTTCATCATAAAGCGCAACTATGCGCCCACAGATGGCATCTCCGCATTTATAAATCCGCACTATTGACTTTGCATTTCCAGTTTTGTCGTCTATGGTTTTGTAGAAACCTTCCAATTCCACAGCAAAAACCGCGGTGGATAACGCAAAAAGCAGGGCAAGAGCCTTTATTTTCATATAAATACCTCAAAAAAAACGTATATGGAATATAGAAAAGTTAAAATTAGCCCCTACACCTTGACAAAAGCCCTTGAAATTGCTAAATTTACGTATCTATGAAAACTCCTGTTGTGAACCCAAATGCCGTAGAACGCAAATGGAAGATTATTGATGCCGAAGGCAAGCCCCTTGGGCGTGTTGCTAGCAAAATAGCCCATTTGCTCATGGGCAAACATAAAGCCCTTTATGCCCCAAATATAGACGTTGGCGATTATGTTGTTGTGATTAACGCCGCAAAAGTGGCTTTAACGGGCAAAAAAGCAGAAACAAAGCAATATTTTCACCATACTGGCAATATAGGCGGTGAACGCTGGATATCTTTCAAGCAATATTTGAACCACAGACCTGAGTATCCTCTTGAACACGCTGTTTGGGGAATGCTTCCACATAAGGCTCTGGGGCATAAAATGTTCAAAAAATTAAAAGTATATGCCGGGGCAGAACACAAAGAAACAGATAAAAAATTAGAGCCTGTGGCTATCTAAAAGAGGAAATTATGGCAACAGCAACCGCAAAAACCGCAACAAAAGAAAAAGCCGTTCAACAGAAGATTTACCGTGGCACAGGTCGCCGCAAAAGCGCAGTGGCAAGCGTTATTCTCAAAGAGGGAACAGGCAAACGCACCATAAATGGTCGCGATTTCAAGGATTATTTCCATTCTGACGTGCAAAACATGGTGGCAAACCTTCCATTTTCCGTTTTGGGCAATGCCGATAAATGGGATGTTATAGTTAATGCCACCGGTGGAGGCATAGCAGGTCAAATGGGTGCAGTTCGTCTTGGAATTGCTAGGGCACTCGTTGAACAAAGCGCAGAGATTAAACCAGCTCTTAGGCACGCAAATTTGCTAACCCGCGATGCTAGGGTTGTGGAACGCAAAAAATACGGTCGCAAAAAAGCCCGCAAGCACTTCCAGTTCTCCAAGCGTTAAGCGATGTCCAAGCCCAAAAAGTTTGAAATTTTTATTTCATACAGGCGTAAAGGGGGCTACGACACCGCCAAATTGCTTTATGACCGTTT
>JAITFP010000042.1 GCA_031281275.1 Candidatus Fibrimonadaceae bacterium | reverse complement strand
ATTTCAAAGATATATACAGCTCGCTTGCTCTCATAGACGAGAAGGCTACGGATTTGTTCAAAAGGATGCTTGCGGAACCGAAAGCTCCAAAGCCTGAGCCAAGTCCAGAAGTTGTGCCTCCAACAGCACCACAATCTGTTCCGCCTGTTAAAACTGTGGATCCTGCGAATATTCAAGCATTAATTGAAAAGGGTCTTAAAAGGAATAAAGAACAAATTCAAAAAGAATCTTTTTATTTATTACCTCCTGATAAAGCGGTCTTATACGAGAAAAATAAAATGGATGCTACCACATACGTTTTTCTGAATTTTATACCTGGTTTTGGACTAGGTAGTTATATACAGGGAGATATAACATTTGGAATTATACAATCTATTACAGGCGTAGTTGGTTATGGACTTATAATTGGAAACTATAACAAATGGAGCCAAAAGGAGGATTTTTGCCCTAGTGCTAAGTATCCTACTTGTAAAGATATGGATAAGGCAGATGGGGCGTATGCCAAGTTTCTTGCTGGAATTGGTAGTGTTGCTGTTGGAACGATTGTTGGTTTGGTAGTCCCAAATATTAATGTAAACAAATATAATAAAACATTGAGAGAAGCATTAAATGGGTATAATAATCTTTCCTATTCCATAGACCCCCTAATCATCCCAAAAGCTGGAACTATCACACCCGCTGTTGGGCTGGCTTTAAATGTGAGATATTAAATGAAACACACCCTTATATTGCTATTCCTAGCCCTTGCCGCCTACGCACAGCAGGAGCGGGTTGCTATAATCAACACTTTGGATGACCGTGATTCTATGAGCATTTCAGATTTAACTTATTTAACCGATAAGCTACGCGAGGCGGCTGTGAATACTCTGCCTAGTGAGCGATTCGGTGTGATGACCACTGAGAGCATAGTTGCTTTTCTAGGCTCGCTGGAAAACACAGTGAGAGTGTGCAAAGAATCCAGTTGCCTTGCGGAGCTAGGCAAGAAGGTGAGTGCAGATTACGTGGCACAAGGGCGAATAGGGCGTTTTGGCGATAATTTGACAATAAAGGTGGAACTCTATAATGTCAAAAGCGGAAATTTGATGGGTTCATTCACTGGCAATTTCAAAGATATATTCAGCTTGCTGACTCTTATAGATGAAAAAACACCTGATTTGTTCAAAAAAATGCTTACTGAACCGAAAGCCCAAAAGCCTGAGCCAAGCCCAGAAGTTGTGCCCCCTGTAGCACCACAATCTGTTCCGCCTGTTAAAACTGTGAATCCTGCGGACATTCAAGCATTAATTAAAAATGGCCTTGAAAAGAATAAAGAACAAATTATAAGAGAATCTTTTTATTTATCACCTAGCGAAAAAATGTTCTTATACGAGGAAAACAAAAAGACCTCAGCAGTAAGTTTGATGTTGCTGAATTTTATTCCAGGTTTTGGACTTGGTAGTTATATACAAGGAGATAAAACATGGGGAATTGTGCAATCCGTTATAGAAGTAGCTGGTTTGGGACTTACAATTATAAGCATTAACAAAACGATCAAAATAAACGACGAAGGTGATTCTTATAGTATTTGTTATCATACAGATCCTACTTGCAAAGAGAAGAAGGACAAGCTAGATGATGAGAGTAAAAAGATGTTTGTCCCTGCTGTTGCTGGAATTGTTATTTTTGGTGTTGGCTGGTTTTATGGCATTTGGGCTCCAGTTAAATATGAAACCAAATATAATAAAACATTGAAAGGAGCATTAAACATCAATGATAATATTTCCTATTCCATTGACCCTTTAATAATCCCAAGAGCTGGAACACCAGCAGTTGGGTTGGCTTTCAACGTGAGGTATTAAATGAAACACGCCTTTATTTTGCTATTCCTAGCCATCGCAGCCTACGCCCAGACACAAGAGCGAGTTGCCATTATCAACACTTTGGATGACCGCGATTCCATAAGCGTTTCCGCTTTGACTTACCTTACGGACAGGCTCCGCGAGACGGCAGTCAATGTTCTGCCTGCGGAGCGGTTCGGTGTGATGACTACTGAGAGCATAGTTGCTTTTCTCGGTTCTATGGAGAACACGGTGAGGGTGTGTAAGGAATCGAGTTGCCTTGCAGAGCTGGGAAGGCAAGTGAGTGCGGACTATGTGTCCCAAGGGAGGATAGGGCGGTTCAACGATAATTTGACCATAAAGGTGGAACTCTACAGTGTAATAAGTGGAAATTTGATGGGCTCTTTTACTGGCGAATCCAAAGATATTGCAGGCTTGCGTGACATCATAAACGAGAACGCTGCTGATTTGTTCAAGAAGATGCTTGTGGAGCCGAAGCCGATAGTGGTTGGGAAGCCGGAAGTTGCGAAGTTGGAACCTGTGCCTGCGAAGCCGGAGGCTGAGATGCCAAAGAATAAAACGCCTTTCTTCAAAACAACCAGCTTTTGGGTTGCTGTTGCGCTGGATGCGGTGGGTGCAGCGATAATTTATGCTGGGATCTTAACTAACAATGGAATGAAAAATACATACGATCAATATAACGTGAACTTTAAAGAGCAGTCCTTTTACGAAGATCGTTGGCCTGATGTTGAATATGTACGTGACGCTAGGAATGTGTTTTACATAGTTGGCGGAGTGCTTTTAGCTTCGGGGATAGGGGTACATATATGGTTTTAAGATTTTTTATGCTTGCGTTTCTTTTGTCTTGCTCTGTGGTCAATGAGGGGGAGGAATATGGTGAATTCATATCCCAAACAACAGAAATCAAATTCCTTGACTCTCGTGATAGCACGGTGTACAGAGCCGTAGAAATTGAATTAAAAAAGGTAGGCAAACTCCAACAGAAGGAAGTTTATGTTTGGATGAGGGAAAACCTTAATTTCTATGCGGAAGGCAGCAAATGCTATAACGATGACACTGCCAACTGCGATAAATACGGTAGGTTGTATGATTGGGAAACTGCAATGACTGTATGCCCGTCCGGCTGGCATTTACTTAGCGTTAAGGACTGGGATAATATTGTCAGCAATATAGATATAGAATCCGGTCTATTGAGTGGAATAATTGACGAGGAATACAGCAATGATGGCAAGGTCTGGCGGGGTTTGGGAGGGCACGGCTTTTCAGACGGTAGTTTCAGCGATATCGGCACCAGCGGTTATTGGTGGACTAGCTCGGAGAACAATGTCAACGCCTATTTCCAACATTTATACTATCTCAGCGGTAAAACAGATAGGAACTCAGACGATAAGAACAATTTGTTAAGTGTTCGCTGCGTACTAAACCAATTGTCAGAATAAAACCAAAAAAGGAGGTCAAATATGGCTAGACATACAATAATCCTTGCTCAGATGCTTTGCATCTCTCTGCTTTTTTCCTGCGCAAGCGCAGAACGCGACAACCCCTTTGATGATGATGGTGGTGGTAGTTGCTATGGTTACGACTGGAAGCTAGGTACGTCATTCATCGATTCTCGTGATGGCAAGGAGTATAAGACAATAGAATATGAAATAACAGCACAAAAAGAATGCAAGGGAAAGGAACATAGGTGGAGGCGTGTTTGGATGGCGGAAAACCTTAACTACAATGCAAGCGGCAGCAAATGCTATTATAATGAGGAAACTTACTGCACGACTTATGGAAAGTTGTATGACTTCGAGACTGCAAAGACTGTATGCCCTTCCGGATGGCGTTTACCTAGCAGTAATGAATGGGATGAAGTAGGGTGGGCAATTTCAGAGGGAAATCCATCAAGGGCGGGAAGAGAGTTGAGGGCGGCAAGTGGCTGGGATGCCGTCTGCAATAACACTGGCGACATTCACGGTTTTTCGGCTCTGCCAGGTGGTTGGTATGAGCGCACTTTCAACGATGCTGGCACCAGCGGTTATTGGTGGACTAGCACGGAGAATGCAAAAAACTGGTGCAACAGTGGGCACATTTACCGATATATGAATTGTTCCAATGCGAAATACAGCAATGGTTTAGACGCTATCTGTCTCATCGGGAACAGACCCGAAATGTTAAGTGTCCGTTGTGTGCAAGATTAGGCATTTCGTGCTGCAATCCTGAAAATCCTTCAATCGGGTGAATCGGGGTTCTGACAAATAGCATTCCGCTACGCAGTTACTGAGCGAGTTTGTTTGCGGAGTACTTTGCCGGAGTAGTAAGCCGCATTTAGCATCAAAAAGCGGAATAGCCAGCGGTACAGGCTCATTTTTTACTATATTACTATCGATGGGTGAGCTAGTTGCGGGGTTCGAGGCAACGCCCAACGCAGTAATGCTTGATGTGTCTTCGTTCAGATAACCTTCTAGCTTGCCCATCTTTAAATGCTTTACCAAGTGTCTGTTATACTTATTCATTATTTTCTATATTTACCTTAAACAAAGGAGTCCATACATGAACAAAACCATTATTTCAATCATTTTAGCCGCTGTCGTGGTAATCGCCGGTGCTATTGGTTTTTATGTAATACGCAATCACAGGCAATTAACCTCTGAGGATTAATCGCTTTTGAAAAAAAATCAAGTATTGGCTATTGCAGCGCTTGCCTTTCTTGCGTTGCTTTTAATTGTATTTAACGGATTTGTTTTTGATAGTTCAAAATTAATGCTCACAAGCGATGCTCTTAACGGGCTTGGTTCTTATTATATGCGAGCCGAAAATTTAATTCTGCCTGAATGGGATGCTTCTAGACTTGGAGGAGTGCCAACTCTTGATGCTGTTGCCGGCTCTGCTTACCACCCACTTGCCTTGCTCAGGTTTGTTATGGATCCAGGCCGTGCAGAGGGTTGGATATTCATATTTGTGATTTGGACTGCATTTATTTCTGCATTTATCCTCGGTAGCTATTTAACAGATAAGTGGCAATGGGGAGCATTGCTCGGCTATTTATACGCATTCAGCCCTCAATATTTCACTTTTGTCTATGGAGGGCACGAGGGCAAAATGATGGTGTTTGGCATAGCTCCCTTTGCTATGTATGCCCTTTTGCGCTTGCTCAGAGAAGGTTCGTTGAAACATTTAATTTACCTCTCTCTTTCCATAATTTGGATGGTCACTTCCGCGCACATACAGCTAACATATTTCTTTTTGTGGGGAGCTGGACTTTTTGTTCTGTTTGAGCTTTTTTCAAATAAGCTCTCTGTAAAAATTCGCGGCATTCGCTTGGGGCTTGCAGCCCTTGCTCTTGCCATTGGCTTGATGATAAGCGCATTTCAAGTTATTCCGCCTTATTTATACACAACAACCGAATCTGTTAGGGGCAGCGCAGAAAAAACAACAATTGAGCATTCCGCAAGCTGGAGCTTGCACGGCGAGGAACTCTCGGCTATGATTTTGCCAGGCTTTTTGGGAACCGATGCTGGGAACGAAAAGAATACTTATTGGGGGCAAAATCATTTTAAATTAAATGCTGACTGCGCAGGAACTTTGTTAACATTTTTAGCTCTATGCGGTTGCCTATTGCCTAGTAATCGTAAACAGGCATTGTTTTGGTTTTCGGGATGCGTTATAGCTCTTTCTTATGCTGTTGGCTTACATTCGTTTTTATTCAGCGTTTGGTTTAATATAATTCCAGGTGTTAAAAATTTCCGTGCGCCCAGTATGGCTATTTTTTGGTTGCCGCTTGCTTTTGTGTTTTTAGCTGCTCCGGTGTTGAAAAATTTTGAGGAGAATAAAAAAATCATTAAACAGGGTGCAATTTTATATGGAGCGTTATTAGTAGCTGTTTTAATTTTTCGCTATGCTTGGGAAAGTTTAAACGGTGTTCCTGTGGCTATATTTGTGCTGTTGTTTGGGGGATATTTTATTAAATTGTCTGAACCAATTGTGAAAAGAAAGTCCGGAAGTTCTATCTTGGATTTCTCTTTCTCTTCCCATTACCTTGGTAACGGACAATTTACTGTTGAGCACCATCACCACCCACACTACAATCCATCACCAGTGAATAATAAATTGCTTATTTTGCGTGTGGTGCTTTGGGCGGTGCCGTTTTTGATTTTGGCTAGTTTTTTCTTGAGTCCTGTGGATAATGGTTATTTTAAGTCAGTTAATTTTGCAAAAGCGGGCGAGCTTGCTTCTTTTTCCATAAATTCTTTTGTTATATGCGGCATTGTTTTGGGGACAGCGTTTTTTGTGCTTTCAAATGAAAAAATGGATATTGCAAAAAAAGCCATGATTTTAGCGGCGGTTGCAGCGTTGGATTTGGCAGCTGTAAATTTGCCTTATATTCAAAATGTGCCTGCTTCTCAATATTACAATCCTAATCATCCTATTATACAAGCTATAAAAAAAGACAGCCCAAACAACTCTGAACGTTCTCGCATATTTTCCCTAACAAGAAATCCAGCCATTAGCGGAAACAATTTAGCTGCTTATGGGTTTAGAAATGCTCTTGGTTTTCACGATAACGAAATAGCAACTTATAGGGTTTTCAAAGAACAATTGCAAAATCAGGCTATGATAGATATAATGAATGTGGGTTATATAATTTTTGATGGAGATAGAGGTACGGGATTTCAACCAAATCCCGGAGATTTGGGACGTGCAAAGTTATATTACAATTTTGAGTCTATGGAAAATCAAGCGATAATCCAAAAATTAAAGGATAATGACTTTGATTACAGGAATATTTTATTATTGGAAGGTACAGATAAAGCAGAAGGTCTTGGGCAGGGAAAGGTTAAAATTACAAGTGCAAAAATGGACAATATAATTTTTGAAGTGGAAAGTTCATCCGCTGGAAAATTGTTTATTTCAGAGAATTACCACAAATATTGGAAAGCAAAAGTGAACGGAGAAAATACTGGAATTCGCAGAGCGTTCAGCACTTTTATGGCATTGGATGTTCCACAAGGAAAATCCATTGTGGAATTGCGGTACAGCTCGGATAACGTTAAAATTTCTCTGTGGATTGGATTAGCAGGGCTTTTGCTGCTTTTGGGAGTAGTGCTTGTTTTACGATTTTTACCTTAACCGCCCCGCAGGGAAACTAGCGAGAATACAAGCGAAAAGACTTATCCCTGCGCTTGCTGGTCCTGCGTTAAAGGGTTTGCCGCAAAATCCAAAAGTTTTGGAAATTGGAGTTGGCAGGGGGAATTTTGCTGAGTATTTGAAAAATATAGGCGCAAATTACACAGGCATAGAAGCGAATAAACATCTATGCGATATATTGAATGAGCATGGATTCAACGTAATAAATTCGCAAATTCCACCTTTTCCGCAAGAAATTGAAAAAGGAACTTTTGATTTAGTTGTGATGTGCCATATATTTGAGCATTTTATGGACTATAAAGAGGCTCTAAAAGTTTTAAGCGAAATTTTTGAAATATTAAAAGTAGGCGGCAGATTATTATTGTTTCACCCAGATTATTTAGACTGGGGTGTGGATTATTTTGATGGTGACTATTCACATTCCCTTATTTTAACCAGAAAAAGAGTGGATGATTTGGTTAGCGATAGCGGTTTTAAAATAATTCACAGGGATTCTTTCCGCTCCTTTTTTCACGGATTCAAGCCCTTTTCTTGGCTGCTTTCAAAATTTATGAATTTCCTGAGTGGCAAACCTAAAATAGCTTTCAAATTGAATTTGCTAACTATTTGCGAGAAACAATGAAAATTAAAGTGGCTATAGATTCAAGAATGATAACTTGGACAGGAGTAGGCGCTTATTTGCGAAACCTATTGAAGTATATAGACTACGCAGCAATTTTGGGAGATCCGGCAATAATCTCAAAACCAAATGTAATTCCATACACCGCGCCTATATATGGAATAAAGGAACAACTCGCTTTTCCTTATAGAATTTTGAAAAGAACAAAACCAGACATTTTGCACGTACCACATAGCAATATTCCTTGGTTTTATCGCGGAAAAATTGCCATTACCATACATGATTTAACCCATTTGATTTATCCAAAATTTTTGCCGCACAAAAAATATGCTCGCATAAGCAGGCTGGTGTATTTTTATTTTTATTTTTTAAACTGGTTTGCTTGCAAAAGAGCCTGTCATATTTTTGCAGACTCAAAAAACACAAAAGAAGATATAATGAAATTTTTCAAGGTTAAACCGGAGAAAATTTCTGTTGTTCATTTGGGAGTTTGCGAAGAATTTACTATAAAGGAAAAAGCCTCTGTTGAATATTTGCGCAAAAAATATTCCATTCCTATTGATAAAAAAATTTTGCTATATGTTGGAAATTTAACTCCTCACAAAAATGTAGAAATGCTCATAAAGGCTTTTGCTAAAATGCAAAACAAAGATGATTGTTGCCTTGTACTTGCCGGAAAGGCTTTTGAACTATTTCGCGGAAACCAAAAAGCCAAAGAACTTGGCATAGAAAAGAGCATTGTTCAAATAGGTTTTATAAGTCAAGAAGAACTTATAGATTTATACAACCTCGCAGACTTATTTGTTTTCCCTTCTATATACGAGGGCTTTGGCTTGCCAGTTTTGGAAAGCCTCGCCTGCGGAACGCCAGTTGCCTGCTCAAATACCGCATCTTTGCCAGAAGTTGGCGGAGAATTATCTTTTTATTTTAACCCCATAGACGAAAACGATATTGCAATGCAAATAGATAAAGCACTGCATTCCAAGCAAGATCCAAAAGAATTGCGAAATTACGCTTTGCAATTTTCTTGGGAAAAAACCGCGGAGAAAACTTTTTCTACATTATCTCTCTTATGACAACATTCTACGATAGTTTTGCAAAACGCAAAAAAACCAAACTGGGAAGTTTTTTTGTGGAAAAAACTTTTGAAAAACTTTCAAAAATAGTAGCTGAATTTTCCCCTGTAAAAGTTTTGGAAATAGGTGTTGGCAATGGAATTTTATACGAACATTTAAAAATGCAAATTCCAAGCATTGAATATATTGGAATAGAGCCAAGCAATGCTTTATACGAAAAAGCAAAAAGCAAAAATATAAATGCAATAAAATGTTTTGTTCCTCCTTTTCCTCAGGTCTTAGAAAAAGGTAGTTTTGATATGGTTATCATAAGCCATGTTCTGGAGCATTTCAGAGACTACCGAGAAATATTAGATGTTTTTGGCGGAATAAATGATTTGTTAAAGCAAAACAGAAAATTGCTGCTTTTTCACCCTTGCGCGCTAGACTGGGGAAAAGATTTTTATGACTGCGATTATTCACATTCATATTTCACTACCAAAAACAGAACGGAAAATCTGCTTTTAGATTCTGGTTTTAGGATTATCAAACAAGATTCTTACAGGGCTTGTTTTAATAATTTGAAATTGTTTTTTTATATCATTTCCAAACTTGTGAATTGCTTTGCTTTTTTTAGTATAAAAATGAGAATCACATTCAAAAAAAATCTGCTCACCGTAGCTGAAAAAATATGAAAATACTTGTTAAACTGCTCGTCAGCTTGTTGTTGTTAATTTTGATTTTGTGGAAATTCCCTGTTTCTGAAATTATAGCCAATTTGCAAAACGTTCAGGTTGGTTGGTTGTTGGTGTGTTTTTTGCTAGGTGAGCTTGTTATTGTGAATCAGGCATTTCGTTGGCATTATCTTTTAATTGTTCCAAAAGAACAAAAACCGAAATTCAGTACTTTGCTCAAATATACCCTTGCTGGCTATTTTTTTAATCTATTCGCTCCTGGTGGACTTGGCGGCGATGCTTACCGTTCCATTGCTCTTGGCAAGGCGCACAATGTTATCGCAGGCAGCGTAGCCTCTGTTTTTGTAGCAAGAGTTCTGGGACTCGTAGCTTTATGCTTGCTGTTTTGGATCGCTCTGCCCTGTTCCGAACAGGTTCCAGAGCAGGCAATTTGGTTTATGTCAATTGCAACATTCCTTTTGTTGGTTTTTTGCCTTTGCATAGTTTTTAATCCTTTTAATATGGGAAAATTTAAGGCTTTTGCAGAGAAATTAAGGGAGTATAAAAAATATCCCTTGCACTTGCTCGCCGCTATGTTTGGCTCGCTTTTGATGCAGATCTTGGTTGTTTTGATGCAAATTGCTGTTTTTAAATCTGTGAGTATTTCCGTTCCTTTGGCTTTTGTTTTTGCAGTTGTGCCAGTGACCATTTTGATTACAACTATTCCCATCTCTTTTAACGGTATTGGCATTAGGGAATGGAGCTTGCTTTCTTTAACCGCTTATGCAATAAATTCAGAACAATTGCTCGCCTCTTTGCTCTTAGGCTATGCCGTAATAATTTTGCAAGCAGTGCAAGGAGCAATTTTCTACATTATACCCTATGATAGAGTTCGTATCTAACACAAAATTTGCGCCATCTAACCCCAAAGCCGAAGAATTTGGCGAGCCTTTGCACTTGCAAAGGGGGCATAAAAACGCCGCAACTCAACCCACATACGAAGAAATTTCTTCAAAGCTGAATTCAGCAGAAAAAAGGGTAGAAGCTCTGTTAAATCAATATCCCGTTAAGCAGGGCGCGCTTTTGGAAGTCCTTTGGATTATTCAAAGCGAACTAGGCTGGGTTCCAAAAGAATCCGTGCGCTGGGCAGCAAAAATGTGCGAATGCTCCCCTGCTCACGCTTGGGGTGTTGCCACTTTTTATACAATGTACAAACACGCTCCAACTGGACGTTTTCTTTTGCAATTCTGCCAAAATATATGCTGCAACATCACAGGCGCAGAAAATATAATTCAAAAAGCCGAAAAAAAACTTGGAATAAAAGTAGGCGAAACCACAAAAGACAATTTATTCTCAATAGTAAGAGTTGAATGTCTCGGTGCCTGCGGAAATGGTCCAGTGATGCTTGTAAATGATGATTTTGCAACAGATGTTGCAAACGGCGAACTTGCCATACCTCTTGGCGTTGGGCTAAATGCAGAGCGGCTGGATAAAATTATCGCTTGGTGCAAAGAAAGAGCAACAAAGTTCCCACAAGAGCCAAAAAAAGATCCCCTAGGCGGCATAACTGGAGCAATTCACGGCGAACCACAGAGCTTGGATTTTGCACCGCCACCACCAGCACTTGGCGTAAAAGCCACCGCAGTGGACAAGGGAGTTAGCATAATTTGGAAAATAGCCCCAGAAGTCACTTCTCTTGCTGTGGAACGCAAAAATGGTACCAAGTGGGAATCAATAGGTAGCCCTGGAGTTAAAGACAAGGAATTCATAGATGCAAGCGGCAAAGCCGGTTGCGAATACCGAATAATAGCAACCAGCGGCGCAAGGGTTGCAAAACCGAGCGTAGAAGCAAAGGTTAACATCTAACAAAATCTTTACAAGACCTTCACAGAATTGTAACACTTAAAATCTACCTTTGTTATGTAAAATTCAACAAGGGGAGAAAGTATGAAGGTATATCACTGTATATTAATCTTGTTCTGTGCAACAATTTTGTTTTTAATCAATTGCAGAGAAGACAAGCAAGGAAAAGATTCACGAGAATCTGGGACAATAACCGTTTACACAGCTTTGGAAGATGAGCTTGTAACAGAATATTTAAAATCGTTTTATGTAAAATATCCCAATATAAAATTAAATGTTGTACGTGAATCAACTGGCATAATAACCGCAAGGCTTATAGCAGAAAAAGACAATCCGCAGGCAGATGTGGTATGGGGTACAGCAGCTTCTTCCATGTTGGTTTTGGATGAACGCGAACAACTTGAGCCTTATGTGCCAAAAGGAATTGAAAGAATATTGCCTATATTCAAATCCAACAAGTCTGTTCCAACATGGGTTGGCATCACCGCTTGGGAAACAGCCTTTATAGTCAATACCGTGGAACTCGCCAAACTTGGGCTTGAACCAGCGAATATAAGCTCTTACAATGACCTATTGAATCCAAAATTGAAAGGTCACATTGTTATATCAAATCCAAATTCATCTGGCACAGGTTTTCTCACGGTTGCAGGCGTGTTGCAATTGAAAGACAAAAATACCAATGCCGGTTGGGATTATCTTTCAAAACTGCACGAAAACGTGAATCAATATGTACACTCCGGTTCAAAGCCCGCAAAAATGGCAGCGGCTGGCGAATGTGTGGTGGGAGTGAGTTTTGGCTATGCAGGAATAAGCCAAAAACAAAAAGGAGCTCCGGTTATAACCGTGTTCCCCACAGAAGGCTCTGGCTGGGATATGGAAGCAAATGCTCTTATAAAAAAGAAAAATATCAATCCTGCGGCAAAAACATTTTTGGACTGGGCAATCTCCGATGCGGCTATGGAATCTTACAAAAGAAGCTACCCGATTATTTCCACAGGCAAAGGCGGCAATTACGAGGGCTTTAATTCAGACCCCATAAAGCAGCTTATAAACAACGACTTTGCGTGGACCGCAAGCAACAGAGAAGCAATTCTCAATAAATGGATGGCATTATTTGATGCTAAATCGGCAAAAAAATGAGTTTCCTAGAAATAAAAAACATCACCAAGAGTTTCGGTACGCAAACCGTCTTGAACAATATCAACATAAATATTGAGCAAGGCGAGCTTGTGTGCATTCTAGGTCCTTCGGGTTGCGGAAAAACAACCCTTTTGCGAATAGTAGCAGGGCTTGAAACAGCGGATTCTGGGCAAATTTTCATTGACGGCAGAGATAGCACATTCCTCCCATCTTCAAAACGGAATTTTGGAATAGTGTTTCAATCTTATGCTCTTTTTCCAAATATGACTGTGCTGGAAAATATCCTGTTCGGTTTAAAACAGAAAAAAGAAATGACTCCTGCCGAAAGAAAAAAGAAAGCCCTTGATATGTTGAATTTGGTTGATTTATGCGAGCACCAAAATAAATATCCAAGGCAATTATCCGGTGGGCAGCAACAGAGAACAGCCATTGCAAGAGCAATAGCCCTTTCTCCGTCTTATCTTTTGCTAGACGAGCCTTTATCTGCCTTAGATGCCAAAGTTCGCGCCAAACTACGCACAGAAATACGTACGCTCCAACGCAAAATTGGCATCACAACCATTATGGTAACCCACGACCAAGAAGAGGCACTAACAATGGCAGACAGAATAATTGTTATGAACAATGCCGTGGTAGAACAAATTGCAAATCCTCATACCATATATAACTATCCAGCTTCTCGCTTTGTTGCAGATTTTATAGGTACGATGAACTTCTACAATGAAGGAGAAGCTATGCGTGGTATTCGCCCTGAGAAAATCAAGGTAGTTGAACACTGGGAACCTCACGATATTAAGGCTTTGGTAAAGGAACTTGAATTCAAGGGAGCGTTTACCCGCATTCACAGCTATATAACAAAAGGAAATTCTGAATTTTTCATAGATTTGCCTTCGGAACGCGTGGAAAATATGAGACTTCAACGCGATACCATGCTTTTTTTGAAAATACCAGAGGAGTATGCCGTTAAATATTCTGCGTAGATAATTCTATATTACGCAAGATATGAAAAAATATTTGGTAACAGGCATTGGTGGATTTGTGGCGTATCATTTTTTGGAACGCCTGAACGAATTTGGAGAAAAAGCCGAGGTCCTCGGTTTGGACTTAAAAATTTCACAGGAAGCAAAGGAATATTCTTTTGAGAATATTAAGTTGAATTTTATTGAATTAAATCTTTTGGAATACCGAGCTTTAGAAATAGCTATGGTTTCTTTTAGCCCAGATTTCATTGTGCATTTGGCAAGTTTTTCAAGTGTAGGCAAAAGCTGGGAAATGCCGCTGGAAAGTTTTTTGAATAACACAAACATATTCTTGAACATAGCCGAAATTGTAAGGCACAATAAAATAAATTGCCGAATTCTCTCCGTTGGTTCCAGCGAAGAATATGGCAATGTAAAAGAATCTTCCCTTCCGTTAAAAGAAGACACACTTTTGCACCCAGCAAATCCTTACGCCGTTGCACGCGTTAGCCAAGAAATGCTTTCTAAATGCTATGTGGATGCCTACAAACTAGATATTATTTTAACCCGCTCTTTTAATCATATTGGCACAAGGCAGCGCACAGATTTTGCAATACCGAGTTTTGCAAAGCAAATATCAGAAGGCGTTAAACAAGGATTGCGTGAAATTAAACTTATAACAGGAGATATAACAGTTATAAGAGATTTTATAGATGTTCGCGATGTTGTAAACGCTTATTTTGCCCTGCTTAAAGACGGCAAATCTGGCGAGCTATATAATGTATGCAGCGGCAAAGGTCATTCATTGAAAGATGTAGTTGATTTGCTAGCAAAAATTTTTGGCGTTCAAGTGATAACCGAAACAGACCCAAAAAGAGTCCGCCCCCTTGACAACAGAATTATCATAGGCAGTTTTGATAAGATAAAAGCACATACAGGCTGGGAACCTAAATTCAAATTAGAAGAAAGTTTGAAAGCGGTAGTAAAGAACGTATAAAAAACTTTACCAAGCCTTAATCAAACCTTAACACTTAATTGGTATTTTTAGTAATATCAATTATCGTTATGGTAACAGCGTATTCAATTAAAAGGGGTCTTGCTCGCTTTAATACAGCGCAGTTCTGTGTATTGCTGTTTATCCTCGCTATTTTCACAATTTCATTTGTTTTCCCGCTCGGAACTCTTTTTTCAAAAGCGTTTACCGGAGAAAACGGTGCCTTTGCTGGATTTACCAACTATAAAAGTTATTTTGGCAATCCATCGCTCAGCGTTTCAGTTTGGAATACTATAGATATATCACTTGTTACAACAATTTTTAGTACCGCATTCGGTTTTCTCTACGCTTATGCCATAACGCGTACCAATATTTTTGGAAAAAGTTTTTTTAAATATATCGCCTTGGTTCCTATTTTTATTCCAACGGTGGTTCACGCACTTGGTTTGGTGTATATATTTGGAAGGCAAGGGATTATCACACGCCTCGGTTTTGATATTGAACTTTATGGGCGCAATGGAATTATAATTTCTGAAATTATCTATACATTTCCTCAGGCTTTTTTGCTGTTTCTCGTCGCTCTTGAATATGTTGACGGCAGATTGTACGAAGCCTGCGAAGTTATGGGAGTAAAACCTTTGAAGCAATTTTTGCACGTAACTCTGCCCGAAATGAAATATACGGTTGTGAATACCATTTTTGTTTGCTTCACTCTTGCATTTACCGATTTTGGTGCGCCAAAAGTCATAGGTGGGAATTACAATGTGCTCGCCACCGATATTTACAAGCAAATCGCTGGGCAGTTCAATATGAATATGGGTGCGGTGGTGGGTACCCTGCTGCTTATTCCTGCTATCATTTCATTTATCACTGGGCGTTTTGTGTCAAATAAAAATACCAGTACGCTCAATTCAAAAACTATTCCACTCACAATTAGCAAAAATCCTGTTCGCGATGCAGCGTTTTTTCTGTTCTGTGGATTTATAGCTACATTCTTTATATTTTTGATAATCTCGCTTTTTATAGGAGCATTTACAACTTATTATCCTTACGATTTAAGCCTCACTTTAAAACATTTTATCTTTAATCAGTCAAATGGAGGCATAGGTTGCTTTTTCAATTCCGTGTTGATGAGTGTTGCTTCTGCTGTTTTTGGTTCTATTTTTGTTTTCGTATATGCGTATATGATGGAAAAATCCGAAGGCTTTGGAATTTTGACAAAATGTGGAAAATTGCTTTCGCTTTTGCCTCTTGCCGTGCCTGGTATGGTTATTGGAGTTTCCTTCATATTTTTCTTTAATTCTGGGAGCAATCATTTGCATTTTATTTACGGCACAATTATAATACTCGTGCTTTCAAATATCATTCACTATTTTTCTGTTCCTTATTTAACGGCAACCGGAGCTTTGAAAAAACTTGACAGGGAATTTGAAATGGTTGCAGAGAGTATGAACATTCCACGTTGGCAAACTTTTTTTCGCGTGAGCGTTCCATTATCCACTCATGCCATTGCCGAAATAGCAATGTATTTTTTTGTCAATTCTATGGTAACTGTTTCGGCAATAGTTTTTTTGTATAGCGCAAATTTCAAAATAGCCGCAATTGCAATTACCCACATGGAAGAAGCAGGAGACATAAGCCAGGCAGCAGCTATGAGTTTATTGATACTCATAATAAATGTTGCAGTACGAATGTTGTATCACATAATAAAGGAGAAAACGTAGATGAACAGGATAGATGCAATTATTCTGGATTGGGCAGGAACAACGGTGGATTATGGGAGCTTTGCTCCGGTAAATGCTTTTATTGCTGCTTTTGAAGCTTTTGGAATAAAAGCGAGCATAGAAGAAACCCGTGCGCCAATGGGGCTTCCCAAACTAAAGCATATTGAAAAAATGCTGGAAAATATGGGGCGTTCTTATACGCAAGAAGATGTTGGTAAAATCTATGCCCATTTTGAACCAGCACTTTTTGAAGTATTAGGCAAACACGCCGACCCTTTGCCTGGGGTTATTGAAGCTGCCCAGCAAATTCGAGAAATGGGAGTGGCAATAGGCTCAACCACTGGCTACACTCAAGCTATGATGAATGTGGTTGTACCACTCGCAAAAGAAAAAGGCTATGCACCAGATTGCGTAATTTGCCCTGACGATTGCAGAGGGGTGGGGCGTCCCTACCCGTATATGATTTGGCACAATTTGGAAAAACTTGGCATAGCATCCATACATAATGTGCTAAAAATTGGCGATACAGAAGTTGATATGCAAGAGGGAAAAAATGCAGGATGTATATGCGTGGGCATATTGAAAGGTTCCAGTATGCTCGCTTTGAATGGAAGCGAAAAAATCTCAAGGCAAAAATATATGAAAGCCGGAGCAGACTATGTTATTGAAGATATAGGCGCATTGCCAGCTTTGATAAAATCACTTAACCAAAAAGGAGGAGTTTAGCGATATGTACGAATTTATACCTGATAATCCATATTTGCTTTTAACGCCGGGACCTCTCTCAACTTCAAAATCCGTTAGGAATGCTTTGCTCAGAGACTGGTGTACTTGGGATGCAGATTATAACGAGGATATTGTTCAAAATATTCGCCGCCGCTTGGTGGCACTCGCATCTAAAAAAGTTGAAGACTATACAGCCGTGCTAATGCAGGGCAGCGGTTCTTTTTCGGTTGAAGCTACACTAGGCTCTGTGGTGCCGCAAAACGGCAAATTGCTGGTTATAACCAATGGTGCTTATGGCGACCGAATGGCAATTATGGCAAAAGTATTGAAACTCAACCATATAGTATATTCCTGCTTTGAAACCGAAGCACCAAAACCGGAAATTCTGGCAAAACTTCTCGGAGAAAATCCAGACATTACTCACACGGCACTGGTTCATTGCGAAACAACAACTGGTATGCTCAATCCGCTCCCAGAAATTGCCAAAGTGGTTAAAGAACACGGAAATATTTTCATTTTAGATGCTATGAGTTCTTTTGGCGGAATACCATTTGATATAGCAGATTACGAAATTGATTTTTTGATTAGCTCTGCTAACAAGTGCATTCAAGGAGTTCCGGGCTTTGCCTTTGTTATTGCCAAAACAGAGGAATTGCTAAAATGCAAGGACAATGCTCGCTCCTTGTGTTTGGATTTATATGGGCAGTGGAAGGAAATGGACAATTCTGGAAAATGGCGTTATACCTCTCCCACGCATATAGTAAGGGCATTTTACCAAGCCCTAGATGAATTGGAAGCGGAAGGCGGCATAGAGGTTCGCTATATAAGATACTGCAAAAATCAGTTGTTGCTCTCTAATGGAATGAGAGAACTTGGCTTTAAACCTCTTTTGCCAAAAGAGTTGCAGTCTCCCATAATCACCTCTTTTTTATATCCAAATCCAAATTTCAATTTTGGCAATTTTTATAAAACTATGAAAAAACTCGGTTTTGTATTATATCCGGGAAAAATCTCGCAAGCAGATACTTTCCGGATTGGCAATATTGGAGAGGTATATCCTAAGGATATAATGAGACTGTTGGAGGTGATTGAAAATGAAATGTAAGTCTCATTTTTTCCCTTTAAAAAAGCCCTTGGCTTTGTCGGTTATGGCATCTTTTGCCTTTGCTGTTGCTTCTTTCTTTTTCGCTTCGGCTTCGGCTTTGGCTTTGGCTTCAAGTTCTTTTTTCTTTTCTTCTAATTTTGCTTTTTCTTCGTTTATTTTTGCGGCGGCTATGTCTTTGGCTTCGTTTATTTTTGCGCTTGCCTTATCTTTAAGTTCACCCACGGGACTGCTGTTTTTGCTAGCATCAAAAGTTACCTTTGGGTCTCCAAGAGTACCGCCAATGTTGAAGAATAAAAGCGCATTTCCTTTTGAATCTTTTTGATAAAGCGAAACTGGGCTTGTTTTTGTTATGTTGTTTAAATTGGAGCTTATTGCCTGACTCAGGGTATTTTGAAGATTCAATTTTAAAATGCCATCAAAACCAACTGCGCCAGTGAAAGCAAGCAAGCCGAGAGATCTGGCATTTATATCAAAATCCTTAACCAAAAGCTGCCCATTTCTCGCTTCAAATTCTGCCTTCAAATCATCAAAGCTCATATCCCCTTTGTTAGTTATAGGAGGGTTCAAAACTTTTCTGCCGGCAATTTCAAATTTTGAAAGACCATCGCCAACGCTTCCAAGCATTTTTGAGCCTCTTAAGCTTCCATTTGAAATTTGCACAGAAATTGGACCAGTTAAATTATCCACAAATTTTTGCGGCAAGCCTTTGGTGTTGACATTCATTTTCATACTGAATTTTCCAAAAACGGTATTGTCTAAATTCCGAATTTGCTTTGCCATTTCAGATTCCCCAGAAATATTTTTTCTTCCGTTGGTTATAAAATCATTTGCCTCAACTCTGTCCACGTTTAACGCAAGTTTCACGTCCGCAGATTTTCTGTTGCTCAGGTCCACAGCCACATTTGTATTAAAGCCACCTGTATATAATCTTCCTTTGCCTACCACATTTGCCCTGTTGTTTGCAAAATTTATTCCCAAATTGAAATCGGAAAGAGTTAAATAACGAAATACCGTGTTTGCTAAATTTACATTTATGTTTGCAACCACATCTGGAAGTTCGGGATAAATTTCCATTGGAATATCATCTTCTTTTGGCGGTTTTGTGGCATCACTTGGCGGGAGCAAACGGTCTAAATCTAAATTAGAAGAATTTACATTCACATTTATATTCGTTTTTTTGCCTGCCGCAAGCCTAGGCATTACCATTGCCAAATAATCCATTACAGCAACCCTCACTTTTACGTCTGATCTTCCAATTTGAACAGATGGGTCAACAGAAATTTCTGTGTTTGAAAATTTAACTACGCCATTCACTGAAACTGCATCTGGAATTAATGGAGTTTTGGCAACTATGTTTTGCAAGCTCACATTGCCATTAACGGAAAGTTTTTGTGGATTAGTCGGATCCAAAATGCCCTTTGCTCCAATGACAGCTTCTATTTTGCCTGTGAGCGCGCTGAGTTCTTGAATGGAGACAATTTTGTTTGCCAGCGTAAACAAAACGCCCAAATCTAATTTTGCATTTACCGACAAATTGTCTAAACTTGGCTGCGGAGACAGCAAATTGCTAGCTTCCAATAAAACGCTTGTTGGCTGCCCGGCAAGCTGGAATGAAAATGGTTTTATGCTCATGGTTTTTTCTGTGAAAGCTATATTTCCCGTTAAAGAAGCAACTCCGGCTGGCAAATCGCTATGGTTAATAGCAATGTTGCTCAAAACCAAACTTCCGTTTAACGGAGGAGATTTATTTGGAAGTATTGTCCCTTTAACCGCAGCATTGAAAGCAAGCGTTCCGCTTGCTTTCACTTTTGAAATTTCAGGATTTATTCCAGCGGGAATTTCTTTTATGAGTTCTGCCAAATTTATTTGATTTGATTCAACTTTCAAGTCCACAACTTTTATGTCTTCCATAAATCTGTCTATTGTTCCGCTTGCGTTTATTTTTATGGACTGCAAGCCTGCGGAGAAATTTTTAATATCCAAGTGTTGAGCACGTACATTTGCATTTACATCTGTATTCAAAAATATGCTTATGCCACCTTTGCGAACACCAAGACCAGCATCTTCCATGGAAATTTCTTTTAAGGTTAATGAGGTTGAGGTTTTTACGTTTTCAAGAGTTTTGTTAAGGGAAAGTTTGGTGTTTAAATTTAAGCTGCCCAAAATGATTTTTCTCTTTTGAGAGCGGTCGTTGAATACAATCTTGGCATTTTTTATTTGAAAAGAATTCAAAGCAAAAGACCCCGGTAATTCAATTTTTGACAAATCTAGTTTTGCAGTGTCTTTCTTAGCTTTGGTATCTGGTTCTCCGCCCAAACCGTCTATTGAGGTTCTGCCATCTGGCATAACTTCGTAAAGCAAAGTTAAGTTTTCAATGGAAATTTTGTCCACGGCAACTTGAAAAATCAAAAGTTTTGTTAAATCTATTTTAACCACAGCAAGTGGCAAATTCACAAGAGGTTCTTTGCTAAATCCATTTCCAGGGTTATTTGCAATTTTTAATTCTTTTAATTGAACGCCAAGTGGCAGCAAACTTAAGCCTGCTCCGCCAACTTTAACCTCTCGCTTTAGAATATTGCTTGCTTGTTCTTCAACAAGGGCTTGGATTTTTTCAGGAGGGAATTTGCTCTTAACCACAAAAAATGCGGCAACAAGAGCAACAACAAAGAGAGCTACCAGAACGGCGAGAATTTTAACGAGTTTTTTCATAACGATTAATATAGAAAATTAACCACACTCACCGCATTCTTTTCTGCCATAAAAAATACGTCGTAAAAATTTTCCAAAGGCATAAGTTTTGTGCAGGGCTTTTCCCTTATAGGAATCCGAGAGCATCCAAAAAAAATCCTTCACTTTTGGAACTTCTTTTTCCAAGGCATCTATTGCCTCTTTGCCGTATAAAAATTCTCCGTTTGAAAGTTCCAGCTTAAAATCTTTGGCTTGCTCGTCTTGCGGAAATGGAATAATCTCTATTTCGCCGCTTAAATGCTTTTGCAAGAGTTTAGCAAATGAGCGGCAAAGCGCACAGTTTGAATCAAAATAAAGTTTCAAATTCCAGCCGCTTTAACAATATCCGTAAATTTTCTCTCAGATCTGTCTTTTGGAAAATTTTGATGTGCTTTCTCCATTCTTCTTTTATTATCATTCACCCTGCTGCAAGACGGAGGATGTGTGCTGAAAGCATCCATAACAGACCCTTCCTTTTTTTCATCGCATTGTCCAGTAGCAGGGTTATAGCTTTTAAGCCCCCTTGAAAAAAAGTCGCTTAAACCTTCCGAAGATATACCTATTTTATTGGTATATTCAAAACCCTTGACATCTGCCTCGGATTCGTTCTCACGGCTATTCCCCAAAAGCCAAAAATTGGCACCCAACTGTGCTAAAACTGACCCAATGCCATCTCCTAAAAGAGCATCTATAACTCCGGCTAAGGCGGCTTGCTTAACTATGCTTTCTCTGCTGTGGTGCAACACCACGTGCCCAACTTCGTGCCCCAAAACGCTCATAAGCTCGCTTTCGCTTCGAAAACCGTTTTTGTTTGTATTATTTTCCTTTAATATTTCGGTATAAAAATATACATAACCACCCGGAACCGCAAAAGCATTTAATTGCTTACTTTTTATAATCTTAAATTCGAAGAAATTATCCTTAGTGCAAGCCACCTTCTCGTTTCTATTATCTGTATTATTGCGGCAAAGTTTTTCTTTTGGCAAAAGAGTCTCCATATCTTTTTTGTCTATTACCTTTACAATTTCCTTTCCTCTTGCCCTGTAATAATCATAAAGTTCTTGCTGCGCATCGTTTTGCGGAGAAAAAAGCTCTTCGCCAGAACTCATAACATCTTTATTTTTGTCTCTAACAAGGCTGTCAAACTCACGACCCATTTTCTTTTCATCTGCGGCACTTACCAAAAGCTCTTCCCAGCTATGCATTCCACACGCTTGGAAGAAAAGCACCAAAGCAAAAGAAACAACCCAAAAAAATTTCCATTTATTAGACATATTTTACCTCTATGATAATCTAGAAAATACTGCCCACCATTCATCGTTAACCAACTCCTTGCAAACAGTAAATCCTGCTTCTTTAAACCAATCCAAAATAAAATGCTTTTCAAATTCCAATTGCCCGCTTAAAATAAATTCGCCGTTTTTTGCCAGCAACCGCTCAATATCGGAGCGCAAAGGCAAAATTTCGGTGCGGAGCATGTTGGAAACTATTATGTCGAATTTTGCCTTTTCGTTAAAGGAATCCAAAAAGCCTAAAACTGCATTTGGATCGCTTTCTCCGTTTTGTTCATAATTTTCAACAAGGCAAGGAATAGTTAAATAGTCAATATCGGTTTGAACAACAAACTTTGCTCCTTTTTTTATTGCAAACAGAGATAGAATACCTGTTCCTGTTCCAATATCAAGCAAGCTTTTTCCTTTAAAATCCACTTCTTCCATAAGTTGAGCTGCCAAAGCAGTGCTGATATGCTCGCCCGTGCCGAAGGCTGTTTTAGCTTCTAGTGCTAACACTACATCGCTGGAATTTGGCGCAGAGAAATTTATCCAAGGAGGCCGTACCCAGAGGCTCTTGCTAACTTTAACTGGAGTTTGCCTTTCGCGCCACCACAAATCCCAGTCTTTTGCTTCTTCTGTCCCGCATTCAAAATTTAAATGCGGAAACTCTGCAACTATGCGGGTTAACTCTTCTTTTGAATTTGTGTAAAACTTAAATGTAACTTCTGAATCTTTTTCGGTTTCAATCTCTTCTAAAGTTGTGATTCCCGCCTCAAATAGATTAAAACTCTCCAATTCATAACTCTCTGCCTTGCAGGAACCAATTGTATAATAGCAAAGATTCATAGACCTGGAGTTTTCCAGAAGTTTGGATTATCTCTATCGTCCCATCGGTTCTTGCCCATTTCCAGCCATTTTCTTGCAGCCGCCTGAACTTCGGGTGGAGCGTCTTTCTTTTCTAGTTCCTGGCGTGTTTTATCCAAAACGGCGAGATAATCGCGAGCATCTTTTTGTTTGTCAAAATACATAAATATGTTAAATAGAATATATATGGTTTGGAATTCCAAATCCATTTTTGGAAAATCAGATAGCATAAATGCATTTTTGAAATGGTCGGCGGCTATTGAGAGTGCCCTTTTATCGTCCATTCCGGCTTGCCTGCAAAGGAGTGCTATGCGGGTCCAGTAATTACCCCTTTTGTAATATGCACCCAAAACTTTTGCATTTGCCTCTATTTCTGCCCTTATGTCTGCAAATTGATATGCAACTATAGCAGCGGCATAGCTTCTTGGAATGTTGAACAACTCCTCGCCAATTCCAGTTTTGTCGAAAAAAGCCTTTCGTTTTTCAACGGTTTCTTTTAGCTCTCTAATCACTTGGGGTGGAAGCTGACTATCTTGATTTTGCCTTGTGGTTCTGTTGTAAAGCACAAAATCTTTTCTATCTGGGCTTGCAAGGAAGCAACCGTGGCATATAGTGACACCAGCGAGCAGGTAATTGATGCTTTGGAATTTGCCGGTTGTAGCATAAACAGGGGCGAGAAATGGATCGCTTAGCGTGGAAAGCGATTTTGCCCTTAATTCCTGTGAATTTATGCCCCATTTCTTGCAAACTGGACAGTCCACAATTCTTGGATAAAGCGGGGATTCCAAAGTCGGGTCAACAGACGGAGTTGTGAGGGCTTTGGAATTGAATTTGAAAACTACCTCCATTGCATCCTTTGGAGCAGGCTCCATTTCAGATCCTTCTGCAGCTGGTGCGGGAATGGCATCGCCCATACCGGGGAACTCGGCTCTTATGGCTTGCACATTTTTCATGTTTATGTCCGTGCCAAATTTTGCAATATAGGCATCTACCATTTCGGCTTGATTCTTAAAAAGAACCATCAGTCTGCGGCGCATTTCTTGATTATCTTCACTCATGGGAGTGAATATAGAAAAATTTTATCAAGCCATAGCCAACCTTCGCCATTTAGCTTAAGGTGGTCATTGCTTAATTCAAGCCATTTTTTTTCTATAAAAGGCTCTGCTTTTTTGAATTCAAATTCTTTCCCAAATTCTCTCTCATAGTCTTTTAGCGATAACCCTTCCCTTGTTCTCAAAGAGAGCCAAACGGCTTCCATTTCCTTGCCTTCCGTACTTGGAATGTCTTCCGTTAAACCACTTTGCAGGCAACCGCTCATAACCCACTTTTTCCAAGGAACATATTTTCCCTCAACATAACTGCGAATTCCATTCAAATAACTGTGAGCCGAGGGACCTATGCCTAAATATGCCCCCCTTTTCCAGTAAACTTGGTTATGCTTGCTCTCGTGACCAGATAGGGCAAAATTCGAGACTTCGTATCTATCCAGCTTGGCTTCGCTTAAAATTTGCACCGCTTTTAAATACATTTCTGGGTATAGGTCTTCTGGCTGAGGAGGGAATTTTTTCCCTTTTTCCAAAGTAAGCCCATAAAAACTTATATGTTTTGCCCCAAGGCTTGCCATGGTTTTAACATCGCTCAAAAAATTCTCCGTGCTTTGGTTTGGCAGGCAAAACATCAAATCGCAGCTTCCGGTGCCAAAAGCGGAATTCAACTTTTCAAAAGCCTCCAAAGCTGTTTTTGCCGTGTGCTTTCTCCCAAGCATTTTCAATAAATTATCATTTAGGCTTTGAATCCCAAGGCTAAAGCGATCTATTCCAAACTCCAAGGCTATATCCATTTTTTCTTCGCTAACCTGTTCAGGATTCCATTCCATTGAAAATTCTTTTAATCCGCTTTTTTGCAAACCCGCAAGCAACTTCCGCAAATTTGCTGCATTCAAAACAGAAGGTGAACCGCCGCCTAAATATACCGTATCAAATACATCATTTGCTCTTAATTCCAATTCCCTCAAAACCAAATCCACATATTCGCTGTGCAGCCTCTCCGGTACAGGCATTGCGCAAAAATCGCAGTAGCCGCATATAGAAGCACAAAAAGGAACGTGAATATATAGAGATTGCATATTAAATTTTTAACTCCACCACAAATATATTCTTGTTCTGCAAATTTAGCTTAACGGCATCTTTTTCCGTTATAACCACAGGCAAACCTAGCTTTAAAACATGTATTACCATTTTTTGAATATTTTTTGAATGGTCTTTGCATTCTATTTTTTTTGCGATGGAATATTTTTTTTGCAAACCCTCAAAAAACCTGTGAGGGCGTGCTATGCCTGCAAGGGCTATTATCTCTGAATTTTCTGGCAAAATTTCGCCGCAATAATTTTTTGGTTTTTCCATTCTAAAAACCAAATCTGCAGTTTTTGCATTTTCTTCCCATTCCATTGAGCATTTTTTAACGCAGGCAATTTCTAGATGGTCCCTCCAAAGACTGCGGCAATTTCCGCAGGGAATAATATCGCGTAAATTTTCCGCTCTTTCGCCCCAAGTTAAGCAAACCCAAAATGCGTGGCTAAGTCTGCGGTCTTCCAAGCCATCATCGCTGATCAAAACATCATATTTGCCATCCAATTTTTCGCAAAGTTCAAAGCGATTTCCAGTAAAAACATCAAACCCATTTTTTTCAAACCACAAATTTTCATCTCCAGTATTTTTGCACAAAATAGCAAGCCTAAAACCACGTACCTTTAATTCTTTTGCCAAAAAAGCCGTGTATGGAGTTTTTCCCGCTCCGCCTGCAAGCAAACTTCCAACACCGATGAGCGGAGTTTTAAACTGCCTTTTTTTTCTAGGCGCAAGCCGCGTTTTGGAATCTATCAAGTAACCAAACCGCCAGAGCAAGGCGAGGAGAAGGGAGAAGAGATTCATTTTTTTATATATCTTCGGAAAAGTCATCGGTATTTTTCAAAAGAGTATTAGGAATTTGTTTATCCGATTTTATCCCAAGATTTTTTAAATTTTCCGTGAGTTTAATCAAATTTCCTTTGCCCGAACTCAGTTTCTTTACAGCCTCATCGTAAGAATCCTTGCTTTTGTCTATGGATTTTCCTATATCCTCAATATCTTTTGCAAAACCTACGAATTTTTCATAAATAGATTCGCCTACACGTACTATTTCCTGTGCTTTCTTGCTGAAGCCATCCCTGCGCCACAAGCTTTCAATCAATTTTAAACACGCTATTAAATTTGTAGGGCTTACCAATAAAATCCTTTTTTCATACGCCTCATTCCACAATCCGCTAAATTCCTGAATAAGCGTTAAATAGGCGGCTTCCACCGGAAAAAGCATTACCATAAAATCCAGAGATTTATCGCTCATCGTTTTATCATAATTTTTTGAATTTAAATTTTTTATCTGGTCGTCAACGTCTTTTTTATAGTCATTCAGATACTTATTTCTATCTTTTGTTTCACTAGCTTCCGAATAATATGTATAATTTATCAAAGATACCTTGGAATCAATTATTATCACTCTATTATCGGGCAAGTGTACAATTGCATCTGGTCTTTTCCCTTCCGTGTTAGTTGATTGCAATTCGTAATGAGTATTTTTCACCAGACCGGATTTTTCCAAAATAGTTTCCAAAATTTTTTCGCCCCAATTTCCCTGCTGTTTTTTATCAACTTTCAAAACCGTTGTCAAATTATTAGCTTGTTCACTCACCTTAGTAGTTTGCGCCAATAAATCTTTTACCTGTTGCTCTAGAGATGTTCTATCTCGTGCCTCTTTTTCATAAGTTTCTTCCACTTTCTTTTTGAATTCTCCCAAATTATCACTGAAAGGCTTTAAAATCTCGCTCAATTTATTGGAGTTATTCTCGTTAAAGATTTTTGTATTCGTTGTTAAAATTTCATTTGCTATATTTTTAAATTCATTTTTTGTATTTTCGTGCAAGGTTTTAATTTCAATCGCTTGATTTTCCAATTTTTCTTCACACGATTTCAAATTTGCCAAAAGTCTAGAGTTTTCTTTTTCTATTTCATTTATCTTATTTTGTTTTTCCTCCACTTTCTGTTCTGCCAAATTTTTCGCAGTTTCTGCTTCTTTTCTTTGCTGCTCCGCAACTTCATACAATGTATTCAAGCGGGTTTTTTCTGCGGTAAGAGCAATTATTAGGTCACCATTGCCTTTTTTACGAGTAAATACTATAACAACAGCAATTGTTGCCAAAAAACCAACGGTTATGAAAATTATTATACCTAGATTCATATTTACTAAATTTAGAAAAAATGAAACATCTGACAACATTTACTATATTATACTGAACGTTTGTTCAGGTATAATATGGAACTTTTGCAAAAATTGGAAATTCTTGCCGGTGCGGCAAAGTATGATGTGTCTTGTTCTTCCAGTGGAGGCTCAAGAACAACTCAAAGGGGAGGCTTTGGGAACTCTTGCCCCGCAGGGGTATGCCATTCATTCACAGAAGATGGGCGGTGCATTTCGCTACTTAAAATTTTGCTGACAAATGTGTGCCTTTACGATTGCGCTTATTGCGCAAACCGCAAAAGCAACGATGTTCCAAGAGCCACATTCAAGGTAGAAGAAGTTGTCAAATTGACAATTGAATTTTACAAAAGAAATTATATAGAGGGCTTGTTTTTGAGTTCTGGGGTTATTAAAAATCCCGATTATACAATGGAGGCTTTGCTCCGAGTGGCAAAAAGTTTGCGCGAGGAGCATAAATTTGGCGGCTATATTCACCTAAAAGCCATACCAGGTGCCAGCCAAGATTTAATCAATTTGGCAGGCTATTACGCAGACAGAATGAGCGTGAATATTGAAATTCCTTCCGAACCCTCTCTAAAAATGCTTGCCCCCGATAAAGATTTTGAATCCGTTTATTCTCCCATGAATCGCCTGCGAACAAAAATTTTGGAGCACAAGGGAAATTTAAAGAAAAGGGGATTGAAAAAATTTGTTCCAGCTGGGCAAAGTACTCAGATGATTGTTGGGGCAAGTCCCGAAAATGATTTAAACATAATAACCCTTGCGGCAAGCCTTTACAAAACTCAAGAATTGAAGCGGGTTTATTATTCCAGCTATATTCCAGTAAATAAGGATGGTCGTTTGCCCGTTATTTCCGCACCCCCGCTAAAAAGAGAAAACCGCCTTTACCAAGCGGATTGGCTAATGCGTTTTTACGGTTTTAGCTATGATGAAATTTTGGATAAAAACAACCCTTGGTTAGACCTGGAATTTGACCCAAAAATGGCATGGGCTTTAAGGCATCCCGAATTTTTCCCCATAGATTTGGACTGCGCAAGCTACGAGGAAATTTTGCGCGTTCCAGGCGTAGGAGTGAAAAGCGCAAAATTCATTGTACACAGCCGCAAATTCGGCAAAATTCGTTTGGAACATTTAAAGAAAATGGGCGTTGCATTGAAAAGAGCAAAGTTTTTTATAGCAAACCCTGATGTGCCAAACGAGTGGAGAAAATTATATCCTGAGCAGGTTAGGACACTCCTATAATGACCCTCCTAACCGAACAATCCTAAAAAGCTTTCTAAGAGCAAAGACGTGCCAAACGTGCCGAGCTAGCAATGGAGGCTGTGAATGCGAAAAATCAGGGAACTGCAAATGTTTGGAGCACGATGCCGCAAAACAGGCAGGAGTGCACGGCAACCCCTGGCTATTAACAGCCACTCCCCTAATGGATTTCCTCATTCTGGTGCGGAACGCCGTGGCTTTGGGGTTTGTTTCTCCCGGCGTTTCCACCTTACAGGCTCTCTCATGGTTCGACATAGAAACACCCTACGATACATTGACAACGCAAATACTGGCAAACATGATTTTGCAGGACTTTCGGAGGTAAAAAATGCAAATTTACATAATACTCGCTATTGTCGTATTGGGCATCTGGGCAATACTACTAGGATAAGAAAAGGAGTATAAAACTATGAGAATATTCAAAAAAACCGAGCCACCTCGCGGAAAAAAATGTATATTTATTGGTAGAGGTTACCGCAATGCTAAAAGAAATTATCGCAATTATAGTTCTTACTTCTCCAATTTGGGGAATATGGGTTGCGTGGAAGCTATTATTTGCTTGGTTCGATTTTGTGGATTATTCTTGCAGACAGCACGAATCGAAAAGGGAAAGAAAAAAACTTATAAAAAATGGAGTAGATCCAAAAGATTTAGAGATAATAGATGGCGATTTGTATCAAACAATACGAAAGTAAGAATAAGTAATAAAAAAAACATACGGAGGTGCCTATGGCAATGACGTATGTGTTTGAAGTAAAGGATAACGGTACCGCAACCATTAAAAAAATTGGCGATGAATTTAGCAAGCTATCAAACAAAGCTAAAATAACAGATGGTCAAATAGAAAAACTCGCAAAAAGTATTGCAAGTAAGTTCACGATATCTACTTTAGGAGTCAAAGCCTTTGGTGCATTAACTAGTGAAATCCTATCTCTAGGCAAAGAGATGGTCAACAACTACGATTCTGCTAACAAACTTTCCCAAAACATAGGAATAGCCGCAGACAGCGTTCTAGGCTTGCGCCATGCCGCAGAACTGAGTGGAGTAGGTGCTGAGGCTATGGATAAGAACCTAGCCAAGCTATCCAAAACAATATCCGATGCAGCCAGCGGCAGCAAACAAGCCTCAGATGCTTTTGGCAAAATGGGGATAAATGTCAAAAATGCAGACGGCACAGTAAAAAACTCCGAGAAAGTTTTAATGGAAATGGCAGACGCTTTCCAAAAACTTCCAGACGGCGCACAGAAGGCAACACTGGCAATGGACGTGTTTGGCAAAAGCGGTGCCTCAATGGTCTCAATGCTCAAAGGCGGTTCCGGCGAATTGCAAAATATGACAAATGAGGGCAAGGCATTTGCAGGGAATACAGAAGCTGTTGCCGAGGCAATGGAAAAAGTCAAAGATGCCTCAGTCCGTGCAAAAGCTGATATAATGGGAATGATAGCAGCACTAGCGGACACTGCCCCTTTTAAATCTTTCATAGGCTATCTAGATGATTTAGGAAAGAAGCTAGGCGAAGCCGCCCAGCATAAAAAAATAATGAGGGAATTAGATACACAGAACGCCCAAGCTGATCTTAAACTATTACAGATACAAGAAGCAAGATTGAGATATAGTGATTTAGAGGCGGGTGAAAAACTGAAGCATATAGTCACGACTCAAAAACAAATAGATGTTTTGCAAGAGAAGCTAAAACTAGATAACGATGAATTGACCCTTATGAAAGCAAAAACGAATGTCGCAATGCTGGAGAAAAAACAGAATCTCAACTATAAAGAAGAGAGAGACCTTAGTGTTTATAAAAGTGAGATTAAAGCCATAAATGACAAACGCGAAGCAGCGGCAAAAGCAGCAGCAGATGAAGCAAAAGCAGTAGCCGACTACGAAAAAAATCAGAAAGCTTTGGCGGATGCAGAAAAAGCAAGGGAGGAAGCTAGAAAAAAATCCATCCAAATGTACGAGGCAGAAACCAAACGCTTAAACGACTGGCTAACCAGCTATGAAAAATCCAAACTAACCGAAAGACAACTAGCCGAGTACAACTACAATCAGGAGTTGGAAAATTTTAAAGCATTGAATGAAAGAAAAATACTAATCGGCACAGCTTACGATACCAAACTAGCTATCCACGCCTCCGAGCATAGCGCAAAACTAAAAGAAATAACGGACAAGGAAAACGAAGAACGCCTAAAAGCCGCAGAAGAAGCCAAAAATAAAGAATGGGACTTGCGCCGGATAGCCGCCAAGAATTACAGCGACATAGCAGCAATAGAAGAAGAACAAATCAAAGCAAAATACGACAAAGAAATAAAGCTGGCCGGCGATTCATTAAGAAGAATCGCGCTCCTAGAACAAGCCAAAGCAGTTGAACTGGAAGCCATAAAGCAAAAATCCATAGAAAACGAAAAGCAGCGGCAGGAGCTATTGCGCAGCTACCGCGAAACAGCAGCCAAAACCGAAGAAGAAAGAATCGCCATCCAAATGGAAAGCCTAAACGCCAAATACGCCGCAGAAATAGAAAAAGCAGGCAGAAACAAAGACATGATATTGGAAATAGAGAGGGCAAAAAATGCCGAGATAGAGCGCATGGAAACACAACTCACGCAAATGCGCATAGCCCAAGGCGCCCAATATGTGGACTCGGCATATCAAGTAGCCAACGCCATAGCCGTTCTCGGCAAAGCCGGCGGCGACACAATGAAAAAAATAGCCACAGGTCAAGCCATAATAAACACGGCAGTAGCCGCAACCAAAGCGGCAACCGCTGCCCCATACCCTTTAAACGCAGTACTAGTCGCCGGAGCAATCGCTCAGGGTGTAACGCAGCTAGCCACCATCAAAGCGCAACATTTTTACAGAGGTGGAATGATACCTGGTTCAAACACACTCATAATGGCAAACGAACAAGGGCGGGAGGCAATTTTGAACACCCGCGCAGTTAGAGAGGTTGGCGGCGAGGCTGGGGTCAATGCCTTGAACAGGGGCACTAGCAACACTTACAACAATAGCCGGTCAAATACTGTGAATGTAAATATAAGCACGTCAATAATGACCCAAAAAGCATTCAAGGATGAAATAGAACCCGTACTGAAAAGAGCTGAAAGGAGGCGTTAAAATGGGAACGAACACATTGCGTGTTACACTTGTGGCTAATAATGGTTATAGTCTTCTTATACCGGCTAATCCCTATCCCATGTATCCCAACACCGAAGTGCTCAACTATATTGCGCTTGATTCAGCAACAGGACATAGACATGTTTTCGCATCCGGCCCAGAAAGGGTGAACGCCTCCATAGAATTCAAAAATCTTACGCTAGAATTTACAAAGGGATATGAAAAGTTCATTTAAAAAAACACAAAGCTGGAGCAATTGTTATAATGCCATTATGCTCTCAGCAGAAGATGATTACGCAAACAAATCAAACTCATTCAGCGGATTGAGCGAGGTTTCGCACGAGAACCGCAAAGATAGCAAACGCCGCACAACTTTTCAATATGGGGGCAATAACAAGCATAACCGAGCATTTAAAGAAAAGGAGCGTGGAATTGTGAGGGAGATTTACATATGAACCCGACATAATTACCCTATAAAAGTATATTATGAATATGGAATCTAAATCAAATTCAAAGTCAGTAGGCTACCAAGCAGACCGCGAACCAGATGCGAGTTGGCACAGACCAAGTACCCATAAACCGGCACCACCTCAAAAATATGATCCGCCTAAACCCCAAGTCTATAATCCAAATGTGGAATACCGAGAGGACTATGTTCCAACCGATAAGAACAAACCACAAGGGAACATTAAATGCACAGCGCCTAGAGGCATGTATTATGTTAGGGGCAATAATGTGTATGATTTAAATGGGAAACCAATAAATGACCCTGATATCCGCAGACTTTGCGGACTTAAAAATTAGGAACTATAGTCCCGTCACTACATTTGTTGCTATAGCAATAATCTGCCCCATTGCAATTTATTATTTCGTTGCAAGGACATTCTTCTTTAACGCCATTGCGAATGATAGAATCGCTTACTGGCATTTCTATCCATTCCTCTATTATGAATGGACTAACATTATTAAATAGTTCCTTACATTTCATTTCTATAACTTGCTTTTGCGTGGGTTGGCTGTTACAACCCATAAAGGCAAGCAACGCTATTGTAAGTAAAATCTTCATACTCTTAATATACATTTTTTAAATATAAATGGATATAGAAATTATGCATTTTTTTAAGTTTAGAATATGCTTATGTCATTATTACAGGCAGTCGGGCTTCCAACCGCTTACAACAGCAAACCCAGCTTTGAGAGCCTCGTAGCCTCTAAGATACGAGACGGCTCAATAAAGGCTTATGGAGTAGGCGAAAGGCTAGAAGTGCCGCCGATAGAAAGCAAGGCGAGGGATTTTCTCCTAGAAAACGGCTGGCGGTTCAAGAATGGGTATTTCGTAGCCAAGCCAGAAATATTCAGCAGATATGCAAAACGTTTGCAAGCTGCGATTATGGACAACAAGAACAATGCCGCCACGCTCAAAGCTTTTGGTTGTGAATTGGTTTCATTTTTCTAAATTTAGGATTGTTCGCAACGGATAGAGCAAACAACCACCAGCAGCCGAAGTTGTGAATTGGTTTCATTTTTCTAAATTTAGGATTGTTCGCAACATAATTGTGATTTTGCCAAGCTCAAAACTTGTTGTGAATTGGTTTCATTTTTCTAAATTTAGGATTGTTCGCAACAAAACTATGGCAAGCCAAAAAACCATAAAAGTTGTGAATTGGTTTCATTTTTCTAAATTTAGGATTGTTCGCAACAAAAGCGGCTTCACTGAAATTGGGTCTATTGTTGTGAATTGGTTTCATTTTTCTAAATTTAGGATTGTTCGCAACAATTGCTGGGCACGCCGCGGGCACTAGACCGTTGTGAATTGGTTTCATTTTTCTAAATTTAGGATTGTTCGCAACCGATGTATTAAATGATGTAATTGGTTACAGGTTGTGAATTGGTTTCATTTTTCTAAATTTAGGATTGTTCGCAACATCTACCGAAGCTCGGCATCGGATTCGTATGTTGTGAATTGGTTTCATTTTTCTAAATTTAGGATTGTTCGCAACTTTTGCGGTGCGTGGAAGCTCAACTATTGAGTTGTGAATTGGTTTCATTTTTCTAAATTTAGGATTGTTCGCAACACCGCAACAAAAGTTGATGGCGGAAGTTATGTTGTGAATTGGTTTCATTTTTCTAAATTTAGGATTGTTCGCAACGACCTACGGAAGATTAAAGGACCCGTATCCGTTGTGAATTGGTTTCATTTTTCTAAATTTAGGATTGTTCGCAACAAAAACATTGTGCCAACAAGCAAACTAGCCGTTGTGAATTGGTTTCATTTTTCTAAATTTAGGATTGTTCGCAACTACTCCGCCGCTTGCCATATTAGCGACCAAGTTGTGAATTGGTTTCATTTTTCTAAATTTAGGATTGTTCGCAACATCTCCGCACAAAGGGCAACGAATGTTTATGTTGTGAATTGGTTTCATTTTTCTAAATTTAGGATTGTTCGCAACAACCGCCAGAACCGCACTCACGACATTCACGTTGTGAATTGGTTTCATTTTTCTAAATTTAGGATTGTTCGCAACCTCTACCAGGCACATACCAATATGGTCTCCGTTGTGAATTGGTTTCATTTTTCTAAATTTAGGATTGTTCGCAACTGTCTAGGCATAAGGCATAATTAAAATTTCGTTGTGAATTGGTTTCATTTTTCTAAATTTAGGATTGTTCGCAACGATGTAGTGTTCTTGGCATTCGCAGTCCCAGTTGTGAATTGGTTTCATTTTTCTAAATTTAGGATTGTTCGCAACTCAAAGGCCTTGCTGGTATTCCATCGACTGGTTGTGAATTGGTTTCATTTTTCTAAATTTAGGATTGTTCGCAACCAGAGGAACCTGAGGAGGAAGTTGTAGATGTTGTGAATTGGTTTCATTTTTCTAAATTTAGGATTGTTCGCAACGCAGTTCTTTTTCAAGCAAAGCCTCGTCAGTTGTGAATTGGTTTCATTTTTCTAAATTTAGGATTGTTCGCAACATATAGCTATTTGTGCCTGTGTAAGCCATAGTTGTGAATTGGTTTCATTTTTCTAAATTAAGGATTGTTCGCAACTCAAGGGCTTCACATCGCAGCTACATATAGTTGTGAATTGGTTTCATTTTTCTAAATTTAGGATTGTTCGCAACCAGCACAAGCACAGCACACCGCTAACGGCGTTGTGAATTGGTTTCATTTTTCTAAATTTAGGATTGTTCGCAACAGTCATTCGAAGAGCACATCAAATACGCCCGTTGTGAATTGGTTTCATTTTTCTAAATTTAGGATTGTTCGCAACGTGGAGAGAGAAGGCATATAACGCTTATCGTTGTGAATTGGTTTCATTTTTCTAAATTTAGGATTGTTCGCAAC
>JAITFP010000032.1 GCA_031281275.1 Candidatus Fibrimonadaceae bacterium | reverse complement strand
GTGTTCTCCATTGACCCAAGAAAAGCAACTATGCTCTCGGTTGTCATCACCCCGAACCGCTCGCTAGGCAGAACATTAACCGCCGTCTCACGGAGCCTGTCGGTTAGGTAAGTAAGCTCGGAAAACCCTATGGAATCGCGGTCATCCAAAGTATTGATAATGGCTACTCTCTCCTGTACCTGCCCATAAGCAGCAAGGGCAAACAACATCAAAAGAATAACCGAAAAAACACCATTACTCCTCATACAGTCCCCCAATTCTGCGTATTAGTGCCATTATCCTGTGAATCGGGTGAATCGGGCGAATCGGGGTTCAGACGATGGCGATGGTGCTTCACCGCATACTTGGCAACAACCGCATTGAGCGTTCTCATAAAGGCTTCGTAAGCGGCTTCGCCCTCAACAACCGCAAGGGCATTCAACCGCTCTATGATTATGCGATAGGATTCGTCCAGCTTGCCACGTGCTTCGCGCAGAACTATGTCGGTTCTGTGGGCGGTCTCGTCAAAACGCTCTTTTACCAAGGCTTCGAATGTTTTATTGCGGGTTTCCAGCTCGGCTACCCATTGGCTTATTCCTATGCTCGCCGTATCGGCAGAGTATTTGCCTTTCAATTCCTGCAATATATTGTATATAGCCGATGTTTCTTCGTTCAGCGGCTTGCTGGCTACATTGCCGTATGTGTCAAATAGTATTTTTAGCCTCTCTGCGGCTTGCCGAACACTGGGGTTGAAGTGCCTAAGTGCGGCGGCGGCGGTTTCTGACATTCCCAGATAGATTTCGTCTCTCGCCTTGTCCGCTTCGTGTATTTTGGCTGTGAATTCGCTTTTTACTATCTTTTTGAGGGCGTCGTCCACCCTATTGTATAGTGGCAGATAGCCGTCAAACTGGGGTTTGATTTTGAGGGTTTCGGGGTTGTGTTGCACCACGAGGTCGCGGAACTCGGTGTGGAACTGGAAATGCGCGTCATTGCGCAGGTTTCTAAAATCAATTTTGTTGATTTTCATTGGTTACTCCTTTGTTTAGGTGGTTTTGGGGCTAAAAATGTGGTTGCCGGATGTTCGGCAAGTGTGAATTTGTTCAAAAATGCGGTTGCCGGAGCTTCGGCAAGTGTGAATTTGTCCAAAAATGGGGTTGCCGGATGTTCGGCAAGTGTAAATTTCCCCCAAAAGCAGGTTGCCGGAACTTCGGCAAGTATATTTCTGCACAAAAAGCAAGTTGCCGAACTCTCGGCAAGCATAAACCTGCCTTGAACACTGTTTGCCGTGCTTCCGGCTGTGGCTAGCGGTTTTACATAGGCTTTTGTAGGGGGGGGGGGGGGGGGGGCAAATGTTTATATTAATATTTTACGTGTAAATATGCCGGGTTGTTTTGAGGGCAACCACGTAGGGTTGCCCGTACGAGAGCCTGCGGTGGAAGCTCCTTTAATATGGCATTTTTTATGCAGCGTGTCATCGTTGGGGATAATATAGAAAATTGTCTGAATTCTGGTTCAGACACAAGCCCACCTCGCTTAGTCTCCTAGACCCAGGCTCGATATACTGCTCAAAAGATTTTATCCCCTTTTTCTTGCTCAAAAAACAATAAGCGCCAAGGGCTTGCATAAGCCTTTGCGTACTTGCTACTAAAAAATCTTCCCAAGCATTCTCGAAAGAAATATCTTTCAAAAGCGGATTTGCGTGGAACCAAAGTTCAAACAAATGTTTAACCGTTTCTGCTGGAATCATCATATATGGATCCCACAACAGAGAAGCTACGTCATAGTAAATTGAACCGTTCCTTGCGCCTTGAAAATCTATGAAAGCAATTTTATTTTCACCGTAAATCATTACGTTTTGCGACTGAAAATCTCTGTGCATCAAAACTTTTGGCTGCGCCACAGCCTTCTTTGCCAAATCCTTGAAAAATGCGGATAAATCCGCTGGGATTTCTGTATATCCCAAATGAGCTTGCAAATAGTTTTCTGCAAAGTAAGATGTTTCCCAAAGGTAATAGTTTTCGTCAAAAATTCTGTTTGCTAGTTCCTTGTCAAGAGCAAAGGCTCGCTTGCTCGCTTCTTGCCAAACAATTAGTTTTTCCAGAACAGCGGGGTAGTAGAGCATTGGTTGCGTGGCATCGCAGAGCCTAACAGAACCCAAATCTTGCATAACTACACGCTTTTCTTTTTCATCAACGGCGTAAATTTCCGGTGTTGGAAGTTCTAACGTGTTGAATAATTTTCCATAGCGAACAAAACGTTCAAAATCTGAGTCTCCTTCGTGAGATTGCTGCAAAATCAAAGAATGCCCTGCGCTTGACATTCTGTAATATTTTCTTCCAGAACCAGCGGAACCAGCGGCGGCGAAAGAATCTGGGTTTTTGCCCGACACTGCTTTCATCAAGCCTTCTGGGGAGCCAATATCTATCCAAATTGAATTTTTATCTGCTATTTGCACAAAAGGATTTTCGCCTTTTTTTATCAGTTTAGCCCAAAAATCTCTTATATCTTTTTCTGCAACTTGCTCCCAGGCTTTTTCTGAATACCAAGATATGCCTGTGAATGTTGCGTTTTCCGTGCCTTTTTCGCCAAATCTGTTTTCAATGCCAACTAAATGCTCATCTTTAATGCAGAGCGTATTTACTTCTGGATTATCTATTGCTAGAAGTGCGCAAGTAGCTCCTGAGTTTCTCGCTTGTTCCAAAAATGTTTCAATGTCTAAATTATGTTCGCAGTCTCCGTTCAAAACTAAGAGTTCGCCTCTCTCTCCATCATTGTACATTCTTTGAATTGGACCGCCTGTTCCCAAAATCTCAGGCTCAAACCAAACCTTGTCAATGCCGAGTTCTGTTGCTGCGTTTTGTACTTGTTCCGCCAAATGGTGCGCGTTTGCGTGAATTTTTTCTGAGCCTATTTTTTTTGCTAGCAAGGCTTGCCGCCCAAGGGGGCAGTTGTCCGCTATGGGAATAAGTGGTTTTGCTATTCGCTCGGTTAAGGGGCGAAGCCTTGTTCCCAAACCGGCAGCTAGTATTAGAGTGTGAAGCACTATGATTTTCAGCTAAAAAATAAATTCTGTGCCGTTTTAAACATATCTTCTTTTTCTTCTAGGTCGCGGCATTCGGCGTAAATGCGAACTTTTGGTTCTGTTCCGCTTGGGCGAATTAGCATCCAAGAATCGTCTGTGAATATTATTTTAACGCCGTCTATGGTTATAAGTTCCTTGACGCTTTTGTTTTTGCTGCCAATAGAAATTTGCGTGCCAGATTTTGCAGACTCCGCTATTTTTTGAACCTTATCCAGCAGGGGAGCGCCAACCAAGGATTTATCCACCTCAAAGCCGGAGCGTTCGGGATAAAGGCGACCGTATTCTGAGTATAATAGGTCTAAGTATTCGCCTAGGTTTTTGCCTGTTACTGCCATAATTTCTAATGCTAACAAAAGCCCAAAGCAAGCGTCTTTTTCCAAAGTGTTGTTTAAGCCTGTTATGCCATCGGATTCTTCAAAGGCTATTAAGGCTTTGGGGTTTGCATTTCTTTTTAGCCAAGGGCGAAAGTTTTTAAAACCAACTGGGGTTTCCATAACAGGAATGCCTAGTTTTGCTGCTATGATATTTGCAAAATTGGATGTTGCAACAGATTTTGCGAGGACACCTTCTTCTTTGCGCCAAGTTACCATATAATGAAAAGCTATTGCGCCAAAACTGTTCATATCTATTTCCCTTGTGCCATCGTAAAAGCGAATGCGGTCGCCGTCTGGGTCAAAAATTGCGCCTAGACGAAAGCGACTTTTGCTGGCGTCTAAAACCTGCTTTACGCCAGCGAGGTTTTTAGAAGATGGTTCTGGAGCAATGCCGCCGAACAAGGGGTCTGTTTCGGTTCTTAGGCTGGTTAGGCACTGGGGGTTGTTCAAAAATGCGGCAGGTCTGCCTCTTGTTGAGCCGTGAACGTGGTCGCACACCAAGTCTATGCTTTCTTTTGATAGCAAGGATTGAATTCTGCCGTATTTTATTGTTCCCTGTTTTTCTGAGAATAACTTATAGATTTTAATTGGGTCTATTATTTCCCAATTTATGCTGCCCATTCCTTCCCAAACATGGGTTTTCATTATGTTGTTTGAATTAGCGGTTATTTTATCCGTGATTTCTGGACCAGCGGGACCTCCATCTGCGGGATTGAATTTTATTCCATTATAATGATTTGGATTGTGAGAAGGGGTCATATTCACCGAGCAAGCCGCACCCAAAAGCTCTATGGCAGCACTGAATTCCGGCGTTGGCATTTCTCCGCCATAATAAACCTTTATGCCCGCTTTTATGAACTGGTCTGCCACCACTTCGCAGAATTCCTTGCCAAGCAGGCGGTTATCGTGCCCAACTACCAAGCCTTTTGTTTGCAATTCTTCAAAGGAATTTAAACCCAGTGCTTCAAAAGTGGCTGCATCTGCATCTCTGTAAACTTGCAAAATGGCTTTTGCCACAACCTGAATATTTTTAAGCGTGAATTCAGAACCTATTTCACCACGCCAACCACTTGTGCCAAAACTCACAACAGCAGGTTCGGTTGAATTAATTGCTGCTTGCTTTACCTGTTCCACGAGTTCTGCAACACGCTCTGGGTTAAAACCCGGAGCTTGAATTTGCTTCCAAATTTCTGATATATTTATATTAGGCATAGCCATAATGTAGAAATTTCTAAATTCACTTCAATGCTAGCCATCACTGGTTTAATAGGTTCTGGAAAATCTCTTGTGGCATCTGTTGTTAGGGAGGCGGGTTTTGAGGTTTTGGATGCCGATTCCCTTGCCCATAAGCTCTACAGGGAAAATGCGGATTTGCGAAAGAAAATTGCAAGGGAGTTTGGGGATGAGGCTATTGATGAAAGTGGAGTGAATCGCCCTTATATTTCGCAAATTGTTTTCAATGACGAACAAAAACTCTGCCTTTTGGAAAGCATAGTTCACCCCATTTTGCAAAATGAAATTGAAAAAAGAAACCCACACTTTATAGAAGCTGCCGTTTTATATAAATGGCAAGATTTCGCAAAAAAAATGCAAGAAATTTGGATAGTACAAGCCGATGAAAACATAAGAAGAGAACGCCTATTGAAAAAAGGAATGAGCCAGAGCGATATTGAGAGGAGAATGAGGGTGCAGGGAGTGGCTAGTGGGGAGTGGCTAGTGGGGAAGATAGTTAAGATTGTAAATAACGGTTCAAAGGAGGTTTGCATTGATTTCACAAAATGTCTCATTGAAAAAATACAGCACCTTTAAAATAGGTGGACCTGCAAAGTTATTTGCCGAGCCTAAGTCCATTGCCGAGATTAGGGAATTGTTGATGTTTTGCAAAAAAAATAGTGAAAAATTTTTCATTTTGGGCAATGGTAGCAATATCCTTTTCAGCGACAATGGCTATGATGGCTTGGTGATAAAAATAGGGAAAAAGTTGGAATCTGGAAAATCCCTGCACGATGTTATACACGCTGCCGCAAACAAGGGCTTGGGAGGAATGGAAAAACTGGAAGGCATTCCGGGAACCATTGGAGGTGCGATTTTTATGAATGCCGGAGCGCACGGGCAGCAAATTTCTGATTGCATAAAAAGCGTTGTTTCTGTGACAAATTATGGTGGAATAGTGACAAGAACAAATAAAGAATGTAAATTCTCTTATAGGAACAGTTTATTTAAAATGCTAGACGAAATTATTGTCTCTGCCGAATTTGATTTTGTTCCAATGTCAAAAGAAATTATAAACAAGAACAGAAAAGAGGTTTTGGCTTGGCGGCGCGAAAAACAGCCTTTGAAATATCCAAACGCAGGTTCTGTGTTTAAAAATCCAACAAGCAATTTACCGCTAACCGATAGCCATTTATCTGCGGGATATTTGATAGATTCTTGCGGACTTAAAGGGTACAGGGTAGGGGATGCGCAAGTGTCCGAGCTTCACGCGAATTTTATTGTGAATAGAGGAAGCGCAAGCGCAAGCGATGTAAAAGCACTTATGGAAAAAATAGTTCAAGAAGTGAGAAAAAAACACGGCATTGTGTTGGAGCCTGAAATTTGTATCTTTTGAATATGCTAAAAATACCAAAGACCATTTTATTCACTGCTCTTTTGTGGTTTCAAACAAGTGCTGCGGTGTTATATATGAATGGCGATTATTCTTCAATTGAATATCATTTGGGAGTTTTGAGCGAAATAGAAAGGTTTCAAATACCAATAGATACGGTTGTTGGCAGCCAGTGGGGTGCTTATGTGGGTGCTTTGTGGAGTGCGGGCTGGAGTTCAGCGCAAATAAGGGAGTTGATTAAATCTTGGGACTCGCTGTCAAAAACAGAGCAACCTAAAAAAGTTGCTCTGTGGCAAAAAGAATGGCTGATAAAACACAAAGAAGACGGCTCTCCTTTTTTAGTTGAACTAACCGAAAGCAAACCGTATTTCGGGCAGGTTTTTTTTGATTTAAGAGTTCAGGAAAGCCTTTGGCGTTCCGATATAGGTTCAAAAATACCTTTTCGCAAAATAGATAGCTTGGAAAATTATCCCTTTCCTCCGGTGGCTGGCGGAATTCTCTCCACCCCCATTGCTCTAAGAGACACAAATGGCTCGGCAGCAGAGCGTTACCAGCAAAAGCTGTGGCACGAAGATTCCACATTGATAATTTTACGCCCCCACTCAAAACCAAATCCAGACTCCCTCTACGAAGCCGGAATCCAAGCCGTCCAATCCCGCCGCTCCCGCCTAGCCCAAACCCTCCAAAACTCTCAACTCCGGGCTCTCAACTCTCAACTCTCCATCCCCCCTCCGCGTTTCCTTTACTTTCCCGTTTTTGATAGCATTCCTGCCGAAATTCAGGGGCATTTAAAGAGTTTTTGGAACCCTAGCGATACAGGCATTCTTGGGGTTCGTAGTTTTTTGATAAATTTGCAAGAAGACGGTTCTTATAGGGAAGTGCATTTAGTTTTGGATACGGGTTCTTTATTGCAGATAAATTCGGAGAGCAACCCGCAGTTATCGCTTGCGCTCATAGGTTTTGGCGGAACGCTTTTTGGTGCAAATGTTGCGGCAAATGCCAATTTTCGTTTTGTGAATCAGTTTGGCTACAATTTGAATTTAATGGCTTTTTACGGGCAGGGAGCAAGAGGTGTGGAACCGGATTTGCGTTTTGAGCAGTTTTTTATGGGCAATGGTGATTTTTACGCAAAGGCAAAATTTTATGAATACGAGCCAACTTCCTTTTTTCAAAAGCGCATTAAAGATAGAGATATGAGGTTGCTAAAAGAAAGCGGAGCCAGAATAATTCTTGGCATTGAAAAAGAGCGTTTGCAAGTTGCTGTTGAACTTGACCGCAGAGACATAACAAGCGGTGCCTCTGGCTATCCTATTTATGATAAAGACTCTTATGATGATGAGGACGAGGAGCCAGAGCCAATAGGTTTTATTTACGAAGCTGTGGGGGTTAGCTCGCTGTTTCCTTATGCTAAATGGCTTTGGCAAAGCGAGGAATACAATAGATGGTTTGCAAAAGAGGGCTTTATGGCGCAGCTAATGGGTGGTTTCAAGGCTGTTTCTGTGCATAGCTTTGACCAAGAGGCTCCGCTTTATGTTTCCAGCCAAGGAATTCTATCAATTACAAAGTCATTAACCGAGTATGTATCTATAAGCGCAGGAACGGAGTTCGGCGCGAATTTCCGCAGAACCGATAAAGGAAAATTTATTTTGCCGAACAAACTTTACGGTCTTTATTATTTTGACCCCGACCCTGCTCTGGATAATCGCTATCGTTTTGCTATGGGAATGGGTAGCTATATGGAGGGGTGGCAAACCCCATATAATTCTTCGCATTTATACGGGCTTGCGCACGTTGGCTTTTCTTTGCAATGGCAGGAGAGCGGCATATTTTTGGTAGGCGGTTTTGCAAAAGATGGGGAGCCAAATCCGTGGAGCGAAATGGCAGCAAAAAGGCTTTTTGCGGAGCCAAAAATCAGGATTAAAATGCCGACTTTTGATTTTGTGCTTGGATACAGTAAGATATACTCTATTGGAAATGGCGTAAATATCACTAAAAAAGGTGAAAATAGCGTTTTTTTGAGTCTGCAAAGCGGATTTTTTGACTAGAAATGTCATTTTTTTGTAAAAATATATATATTTACTATTAGGGGGTGTGGATTTTTTCTACATTCAAAGAGGTTATTTTATGATTAAAAAAATTAAATTCGTTCATTTTATACCGCTTGCTTTGGCGGTATTTGTAACTATTGTCATAGTAATTGCATGTGGCAGGGGTATTCCAGAAGATGTTGAAGACCCCAATATTAGGAAACAATATGATAAAGCTTATGAAAAATTGCAGGATGACAAGGATAGATTATCTATGATAGCAGAAACGCCATCGAGTTCATCCAAACCAGGAAAATCTTCTTCTAGTGATGAAAATGATGATTCAAGTAGCAGTACAAAAGCAAGCGGCTCCTCCAGCTCAATTAATGCGCAAAGCAGCTCAAGCGGTGCGGTCCAGAGCAGTTCTTCCTCTACTGAATCTCCATATATTCTCTCTTGTGTGGTGAAAGTTGGTTATGATACAGGAACGGTGAGAAAGGCTGTTCCTAAGAAGAATATGCCTGAGGTAAAATGCACAGATAAAAAGGATCCGACCAAAGTAACTACTTTAGATCAGGAAACCGAGATTTTTTGGTCTAATGCTCCTAGGTGGACAAATCCGACAGAAATAAAAAATTATGATGATATTCGAGCTAGGGTAGATAGCGATGACAATAAAAAACCATGCCAGGGCGAAACAGTTAAATGCGAAGGCACTTTTAGAATATGCGCCGAAGGCGGCTGCCCCGTGCCCGTGAGCAGCAGTAGCACGGCACCAAGCAGTAGTAGCAGTGCTGCTACTGTGGTGAGCAGCAGTAGTACGGCGAGTGCGGTGAGCAGTTCTAGCAGAGCAAGTAGTAGTAGTACGGCAAGTACGGTGAGCAGTTCAAGTACAACAGCGGGCAATAGCTCTGGCTCAACAACATACACGCTCGCTTGCGCTGCTGTACCTGCATCAGGCACAGCAGGAACGGCAATAACCGCACCAGCAGTGACTTGCAATGGCACAGCAGTTAGTAGCGGTCTTAATTGGACAAATGCACCGAATTGGAGTAATCCTGTGGTAGGTGAATACAGAAGCATATCAGTATCGGCAAGTTCTGGAAACTGTAGCGGTAAAACTGCTACATGTAGTGGCACACTAGTAGTAAGTGCAGCCCCTGTAACATACACGCTCGCTTGCGCTGCTGTACCTGCATCAGGCACAGCAGGAACGCCAATAACTCCACCGGCAGTGACTTGCAATGGCACAGCAGTTAGCAGTGGTCTTAATTGGTCAGGTACACCTACTGCGCCAGCTTGGAATAATCCTGTGGCAAATACATACACGAGCATATCAGTATCAGCAAGCTCTGGAAATTGTAGCGGTAAAACTGCCACTTGTAGCGGCACATTGACAGTAAGTGCTCCTGCTGTAACATACACGCTTGCTTGCACTGGCTTGGCTGCAACAGGCAAGGTAGGCGAATCTATAACCCCGCCAACAGTGAAGTGCAACGGTAGTGATAACACTTCAACAACACTTAATGCTGGTCTTGATTGGCCAGGTGCACCTAGTTGGACTAATCCTACAGCAGCTGAATACAACGTATCGGTAACAGCAAGCACTGGAAACTGTAGCGGCAAAACTGCATCCTGCGGTAAAATAACGGTAGCCGCCGCTAATACGTGCGCATATAAACCCGCTTGGTGCAGTAATATTGCATTTAAAGGTTCTAAAATGTTTGCAGCATCAGGTGCTCTTGTTTCGAACGATAGCAAAGTAACAGGTGGTACAGCCGAGGTTAATGAACCGTTCAAGAATGAGTGGGGAAATGATCTTTGCATATTTGTTACGGGAGCTAATAGAATTCAAGGCGATGTAGGTTCAACCACATTTACATTGGTGAATGGACAAGCTCCTGCTGCTTTGACAAATGGTTTTATGAGTTTCACTACTTTCCTTAACGGAATACAACCTGCTGATGGAGGTTATTATATTTTACGTAAGGCAAATACATGGTGGCAAATAGAAAATGCTACTGGCGGTACTCTTCCTAGTTGCACCCCTTAAACTTCAAGCCTCCGTGAGGGGGTTTTTGTTTTAGGGAGTCGGTTTGGGTGAGGTTGGGGGGTGTGCTTTTTTGTATATTTTATAGCATGAGTAAATTCAAACATTTTCTTTCGGGTTATGCCTCAGCATTTAATATGTGGGGTAATTTTGTTGCTATCCCTGACTTTTCTCGCGGTTTTGAACGAGATTACTTAGCGTTGAAAAGCGACTGAGGAAAAATAGGAATGGACATAGGAAAAAGTATGAAAAAGGTTGGCAGCAGTTTTTATTGGACGAAAAAATAATGACAAACAAAACGCTTATTTGAATCCCGTTTAGCTAAGGGGAGTTGTTTTGGAGGTATAATTTAATGAAGGAGTATTATGAAAGCAGATCGAAAAGTAGCAAGCGTTGATGAAATTATGGATGTTAGATTTGGAAAAGTTGGCACTCCAGAAAGAAATCTTTTTAGAGAAGAAGCTATGACATTCCACTTGCAATGCAAAAACGAGCACAAGCAGTCGACAGTTTCCTCAATGTAGGTTATCAAAATGTTATGAAAACTGCAATTTTGCTTGGACTTAAAGAATTGGAAATGAAAATTTCGGTTTAAAAAATCAATGGCAGTTTTATTTCTGTTAGGATTGCAGGTAGAAAAGAAAGGAGATGGTATTATGGAAAATAAAGTGTATGTCATGACTGCAAAGCAGGCAGCTAAGGCTTTCCCTTTAAATGAGGAATTATATGCTCGCCTCAAAGTTCTTGAAGATTCAGGCTTTGAACCAGATTTTGATGATGAACATCCAGACTTGCCGGATGATGCAATAATTGTTAAATCAGATATAAATATATTTGATAGTATTTTTAAGAAATTACGTAACCGTTTAAAAATGCGTAAAAAAGAAACTGGGCTTGCGTAGTGAAAAAACAAGCCCCCGCAAGGGGGTTTTTGTTTTTCGTACTCATTACACAAAAAAAATGTATATTATATATAATGTTTAAGGTTGGTATTAAAAAACGGAGAATCGTAATATGAAAAAAGAAAATACTTACATAAACGAAAAATTTAAGGAAATATGCAAACGATTATCCGAACAAGACAAAGAATACTCTGAAAAAAATGAAAAACGTGGAAAAAAATATGAGAACTACGTAGTTTATGCCATTTGGAATCGTTTAAAAAATTGTGATTTAGAACCAGTCCGAGAAAAGGGCATCACTTGCAAAGACCGCAAAAAATATCGCATAGATTTATACTTCCCTCAGCTAAACATAGGAATCGAATGCGATGAGCAACATCACGAAAACCAAAAAGAAGAAGACAAAAAACGAGAAAAGAAAATAAGAGAAGTCAAGCCAGGCTATAAAGAGTTTCGTATTAAAATTTATTCAAAAGAATCCGAAAAAGAAATTTCATTTGAAAAAATAGAAAGTAAAATAAATGAAATAGTGGAAAAAATAAAAGAACGTATTAAAAGTAAAAAAATTGAGCCGTGGAATCCACCGCCAAGAGCCTCCGAACAATATTTTAAACGCAAAAAAACGATTTCTACCGATGACTATGTTGTCTTTGGAAGTCAGCGAGATGCACTTAAAATGATTTTTTCTTGGGAATCGAGTAATAAACAATCAAGGGGCTTTTTTACCCCAAAAACATTAGTAGGCGAATATAAGAAATACAAAGTTTGGTTTCCAAAACTTGGCTCTAGGTACGCCAATTACGGCAATAAATGGAACAAAAAAGATGTATTTTCAGAAGGGAAAGATTTGTATAAACTAAACAAACAAAATCGTCTCATATTTGTAGGATTAGATGATGGAGAAAAATACAAATTTGCGGGTGTTTTCAAATATTATGGAGAAAAAGAAAAAAGGGCATATTGGAAAAGGATTTCCAAAGAATTTCCTATAGTTAGAACCAAGCCATCAAACCCACACCGTACAGTAAGCAATAATAGGAGACAAGTCAATGCCATTAACATTAAATAAGCCAACGTATGTTAGCTATGAAGATTTAACTGTCAAAAAAGAAACAGATTTTACAGCATGGTTAGCAGATAACATAGATTTTCTCAGCGATAAACTTGGTTTACCTCTGGTGAAAGCAGAGACAGAAGTAGGCTTAAAAGCCAGTCAAAGACGAATAGACATCTTAGCCGAAAATACTGGCAAACGTGTAGTGATAGAAGCACAATGGAAAGAATTGGATCCTGAGCATATTGGCAGAGGTTTATTGTATATGTCTAACCAACAAGCAGACATTCTAATTTTTATTGCAAGTGAAATAGAAGAATTCAAAGACACGATTAATATGCTGAATGAACACGGTATGAATATCTATGCATTAGAAATAAGTTTTAGAAGAATTAATCCTAATCAAGCTGAACCAGAGTTTGATATTGTATGTCAGCCCAATGTAGAATTTGATGAATCATCAGAAAAACCAAAATCCCAACAAATTAAGGATGTAGAATATTTTAAAAAAACAGTATCCAACAAACAATTACCTTTATTTGAAAAAATATTGTCACATATAAAGAGTTTGGGTGATGTGACTGAGCATCCTTCTAAAATGATTATGCGTTTCAAAAAAAATGACAATGATTTTTGTTCTCTTAATTATTGGGACACTGACGGTGGGCAATATATTATATGCTTTAAAGCCGATATGTCAAATTTTCAAAGCAAAACTAAATTGAAATATAGGTTTATCCCTCCTAGCTATTGCGAAGTGAGATATCTTGGTACAGATAGTTGGATGTGCAATTGCAAATCCGAAGAACAATTTAATGAAATAAAAGATTTCATTAACCAAGCTTATCAGAAAGCATAAAGCGTATAGATATGAGACCCACAGGGCTTTAGCTACGGGGAATTGGTTTCGTGAGCAAACTAAACACCAAATTATTTGGCTTAGATGAACTTTCTGTAAAAAAAGCCCAGCAGAGATTATTGGTGTAATGGTACGAGAAAAGATAGCAGAAGTATCCACTAGCCACTAGCCACTAATCTTTAGCCCCAAGCCCCCGCAAGGGGGTTTTTGTTTTAGGGGGTGAGGGGAGTTTTTTGTATATTACCAATGTGAATAAGAGTTATTTAATTAAGATTGGTTTTGATGGTTGTAATAGAATTAGAGTTCATATATCGTCTATAAATGGAGAACTAAAGGATTTTATTTGCCAATATGAAACTTTAATAGATGATAGATTATCATTGGATTATGCTATACAAGATTTAAAAACTCGTTGGGTTTGGTATAAAGAAAGATTTTTGTCTAAAAGGAGAAAATAGTATGACAAATGAGGAAAAAGTAACACTCGATATAGAGCGTACCGGAGAATTCCTGCGTTATCTTATAGACAATCCATCGGAAATGGAAAAAATTCCCGATGGTAGCCATATAAGGTTTATAGACGATGCGGAAAAAGAAGATATTTTTGTAAATGAGAGCGAAAAAGTATTAAACGTTCGCAAAGTTTACGAATTTACTTAGTATTAGGCAATGAAAAAATTTACCTTTTTATTATTACTCTTTGCCTGTCTTGCATTTGCTCAAAAAAATGCACCAAAAAATATTAAACCTGCAGATACTAAAGGCACTAAAGAAACCCAAATAACCTTAGATGATATTAAAGGCACATTCACAGATTTCCGCGAAAACAAGAAATATAAAACTTTAAAATTAGGCGGGCGGGTTTGGATGGCAGAGGATTTGAATTACAAAAAGAGCAAACTTTTCAATTTTGATTCCGTGCAAAAGGCTTGCCCATCGGGTTGGCGTTTGCCTAGCAAAAGTGCTTGGGAAGATTTAAAAAAAGAAATAAGTGAAATGGATGCCAAACTCAAAGCGAAAATCGGGTGGGGAACTCAGGGCAAATGGTGGGCTGCCACTAATATTGGCGTAGATACCATTGTTTATTATGTAGTTTTAAATTCCGGTTTTGGTGGCATAAACAAATTAGATAATGTTGAAACTGCCAATTTTGCTGTTCGCTGCATTCAGAATATCAAAGCCAAACCCAGCGAAAAGAAAAATGATATAAAGCTCTACAATACCGTTAAAATAGGCTCTGGGTTATGGATGGCAGAAAATTTAAACTATAAAACTGGAAAATCTTGGTGCTATGAAAACGATGATTATAATTGCAATATTTACGGGCGTTTATATGATTGGAATACAGCGATTAAAGCATGTCCTAGCGGTTGGCATTTACCTACTCGGCGCGAATGGAGTGAAGTATCAATAACCGAATTTTCACCAATGCTCGGTGGAAGTTTAAGCGGCGAATATAGCCATGCAGTATCCCCAAATGAATACAAATTTTTAGATAAAGAAAAATCTGGAAATTGGTGGGGCATAGCAGAGTATGGAAATAACGATGCATATAGCTCTCATATTAAAACAAATGAAAATAACTTGGACGAAAAAATCACAAATAAATCCATTGGCTATTCGGTTCGCTGCGTTCAGAATATTCCTAAAACTGGCAAAACAAACGATGTAAAGCAATACAAAACGGTCAAGATAGGCAATCAAGTTTGGATGGCAGAAAATATGAACTATAAAACGAGCATAGGCAAATCTTGGTGTTTTGAAGACGATGATTTTTATTGCCAAAAATACGGGCGTTTATATGACTGGAACACTGCGGCTAAGGTATGTCCGGTTGGTTGGCATTTGCCTAGCGACTCGGAGTGGAATGAATTGGAAAAATCTGCGGGCAAAGGACTTGCGGCTGCCATTTCTGCTTTGAAAGGCGGATGGCGTGATAGCGATGTGTATGAATATACCATAGAACAGCAGAGAAGCGGAGAAAAAATAGGTCGCTGGCGCAATTTAGAAGAAAACGGTTTTTGGTGGACATCTACAATATTTGAAGCTACTGGTTCTGCTCAGGCACGGAGTTTATCGCCCTCAGGAGGATTCTCCAGTACCTTGAAAGATAAATCCAATGCTCTCTCTGTTCTTTGCATACAAAACCCGCCGATTAAAAAAATCAGCAAAATATTCACAGATACTCGCGACAGCAGGAAATACAATGTAATTAAAATAGGCAACACAATGTGGATGGCAAATAATTTAAATTACAATGCAAAAGGAAGTTTTTGCTATAACAATAAACCTGAAAACTGCGATAAATACGGGCGGCTTTATGATTGGGATATAGCTCAAACAGTTTGCCCCTCTCCTTGGCGTTTGTCTAGCAATGATGATTGGCAGAATTTGATAGAGAGTTCAGGCGGCGATGTTGCCAGAAAACTTAAATCAAAGGAGTGGGGTGGTTGGGATAATTATGGTTTTACCGCATTGCCAGGCGGTTTCACCAAATCCCAAGGTTTTGCAGAAAGTGGCGAAAAAGGATATTGGTGGACAAGCGATGTCAATGGTCCTTATGGCAAATACAAATATATAAGCACAGACAGAGATAACGTAGCTCATTCCGAATATTCCAAATCTATGGGACTCTCGGTTCGTTGCGTGATGGATTGTGGGTATTTTAACTGCGTTATGGAGTGAAATTGGTTAATAAAGCCAGTAATGGAGGCTCTTCTGTTAATCCTAAAATCCTGTGAATTCTGGTCTGGTAATTTACTATGTTACTAACTATGCAACATGTATATATTGGCAAAAAATTTTCCCCTTCAACAAAGAGGTTTATTATGAAAACCAACCGTTTTCTACTCACGGCTATCCTCGGATTAGCCATGGCATCCACACTCAGTTCCTGTGCTTCCAAAACGCAGCAGGCAGCATATTTGAAATATAAAAAGTGAGGATAACTAAATGTGTAGATTAATTTTTATTTTGCTATTTCTTGCCCTTGCCGCCTACGGGCAGCAAGAACGCATTGCCATCATCAACACTATGGATGATTTTGATTCCATAAGCGTTGCCGACTTGACTTATCTGACCGACAGGCTTCGCGAGGCGGCAGTTAATATTCTTCCTGCCGATAGGTTCGGTGTTATGACCACGGAAAGCATAGTAGCCTTCCTTGGCTCGCAAGAGAACACGGTGAAGGTGTGCAAGGAATCCAGCTGCCTAGCGGAGCTGGGAAGGAAGGTGAGCGCTGATTATGTGTCTCAGGGGCGCATAGGGCGTTTTAGCGAGAATCTGACAATAAAGGTGGAGCTATACGATACGCAGAAGGGAAACCTTATGGGTTCGTTCACGGGCAGTTCCAAAGATGTAACCGGATTGCTCGCTCTCATAGATGAAAAGGCATCGGATTTGTTCAAAAGGATGCTTGTGGAAGTTAAGCCGATAGTTGTTGAGAAACCTGAGGCTACCAAGGTGGAGCCTGCGCCTGCCAAGCCGGAGGTGATAGTGATTGAAAAGAAGCCTAGCAAAACCGCTTTTTGGGTTGCTATTGGTTTGGACGTACTGGGGGCAGGCATGATGGTTGCTGGATATTTGAAAGACATAGAAGTGAAAGATACGTATGATGGCTATAACATTGACGAGAAAGATAGACCCTTTTACGATGATGCTTGGAAAAACGTGGAGAGTGCCAAAACTCAAAGGAATCTGTTTTACATTCTTGGAGGCGTAATTTTGGCTTCGGGGATAGGAGTTTCCTTATGGTTTTAAGATTTTTTATGCTTGCGGCTGTATTTTGTTTGTCTTGTACTACTGCGGAACGAGACAACTGCTGGGATTCGGGTGGCATTAATTATGGGGGATGCGCATACATACTACCCCCTGATTCTAGCGGAAGGTATTAGGAGAATGGAAGGTGAAGCATAAGCACATCTCAAAGCTCGCACTAGCGGCAGCCTTATGGCTTTTCTCTTGCACGAATGTGGAACGCGATAACCAATACGATTCGGGTGGCATTGATTATATGGGAGATATAATACCCGTTCAAATTGGCGAGCAAGTGTGGATGTCAAAGAACTTTAATTTTAATGTTAAAGGCAGCAAGTGCTATGACAACCAAGAATCCAACTGCGCAACTTACGGCAGGCTTTACGACTGGGCAACGGCAATGGCTCTGCCTGCTATCTGCAACTCTGCTTATTGTAAAATATCAGAGAAACATAAGGGAATATGCCCTGGAGGCTGGCATATTCCTAGCAAGGCAGACTGGGAGAAGCTGATTCGCTATGTGGGCGGTGAAAAAACGGCAGGCTTGTATTTGAAAGCAACAAATGGCTGGAATGACAATGGCAACGGCGAGGACAAATATGGCTTTTCCGCCCTGCCGGGAGGCTACGGCAAGGACGATGGCAGTTTCTACGATGTTGTCGGCACTTGGTGGAGTGCTGACGGTGACGGTAGCTACTCCGGCGGCAACTACGCTTACAGCCTGTACGTGGACAACAAGAGCGCGAGTAGTGGCGGCAACAATTATAAGAGCGACTTGCGAAGTGTTCGTTGTCTGCAAGATTAACATCAGCCAATAGGAGAATGGAATATGAAGCATAAACACATCTCAAAGTTCGCACTAATGGCAGCCTTATGGCTTTTGTCTTGCACTACTGTGGAGCGAGACAACTTTTATGATTCGGGCGGCATTAATTATATTGGACACGATGACATAGCGAATTATAAACCACCTGTTACAATTGGCAAGCAAGTGTGGATGACGGAGAACATTAACTATAATGTTAAGGGCAGCAAGTGCTATGATAACCAAGAATCCAACTGCGCAACTTACGGCAGGCTTTACGACTGGGCAACGGCAATGGCTCTTCCTGCTAGCTGCAACAAGAATTCTTGTGAAATATCAGAGAAGCATAGGGGAATATGCCCTGAAGGCTGGCATATCCCTAGCAAGGCGGAGTGGTACGAACTGGGACGCTATGTGGACGGTAAAGACAAGTATTTGAAAGCAACAAATGGCTGGAACAATGGCAACGGCGAGGACAAATATGGCTTTTCCGCCCTGCCTGGCGGCAACGGCAATTCCGATGGCAGTTTCAGCGGTGTCGGCGATATTGGCAATTGGTGGATTAGCAATGAGTTTGATGGCATCTTCGCCGACCGCCGGATTATGTCCTACAACTCCGATGATGTAAACTACATCGTCGGCAGCAGAAAGCCCGACCTATACAGTGTTCGTTGTTTGCAGGATTAGGCTGTTAAATACGCCTTACTTATACTCAAAACCTCATTCATTTTCTCCTTGAAATTCGGCTTACCGGGGAGAATTTCCAAAAGAGAGTATAGCGTTATGGCGGGTTTGCCAGCGAATGTTATGGCATTTCCGCTTATTGGCGGGGGAGTTTCAATTTTTTCTGGCTTGGGTGCTTCTCTAAAGAAAATTATTTTTTCTGGATTTATCAGTTCTATTTCTTTGCACAGCATTTCTTTTAAAATATTTTTTTCCCTTGGCAAAGTGGCATCTTCGCATTTTAAAAAGAAAGATACTCCGCATACATTCAAATCAATTTCAAGTTTCTTAAACAACCTCTCCAAAATATCCCTAGCCTCTGCCGTTAATTCAAGCGGCGAATGAAAAATCAAAAGATAAGGCACATCTGTTTTTATTTTAGGAACACAAAAACTTAAAGACCGCATACCCTTAGTATATACAGAATGCTCTTTCAAAGCCTCATAAAAATCATTAAGACTACTCGCATCTTTCCACAAAGAATCATCATTCTGCACTGGTTTTTCCATATTCTGTAAATTCTTAAATTCTGTGAATTCTGGTTCAGACAAAGGTTCAGACAAAAGAGGCAAAGGCAACACCACCTCAAAGCCACCTAGTTCGCCTTGAGCCATAAGATATGTATGCAATGGATGTTCGTTCATATTAAATACCAAAATTTCCTTCTATTCCAAATTGCAAATAAAGTCCCATTCCCTTTGCCATAAAGGGAACAATATCAAAACCGTTTGTAGAATCTCCGTCTGGGTCGCGCACAGCAACAGAACGTTCCCTTGCGTTTTCTCCACCTAAAAATTTTATATCCAGCGGAGCAAATATATTATCTGCTTCAATAAAAAAGCGAACATTTTCAAGGAAAATGATCTTTGCTTTTGATTTTAAATCTAGATTCAATCTAATATCAGTGCGAAAAAGAGAAGTTGTTTCGTCTGCGTATTTTATGTTCCTTTGCTCTTTTACTGGATCTATTTCCCATTCATAAAGAGGTCTGTCCAAAGCTGCTCGGTGGCTAATTATAAAGGATAAAAGGGAATCACTTCTGGGATAAATTCTCAAATGTGAAACCATATCTAGGCGTGAATTTGCCTGCCAAGGGAGAGAACCGTCTGGAAACACGTATTTGCCTTGTACGTGTGAGATATTGCTTTGGAAAGCCAATGTGTGCAAAGCGTGATAATCAAAAGTTACTTGGCTTCCTCCAACCCATCCAAAATCAACCTTTTGGTGTTCTTTATAATATTCATAAGCACGTGGAATTGGCAAAATAGGGTTTGGATAATAGCGCCCAAAGCCATGCGCAGAAATTTTTAAAGCGCCCAAAGAATATCTCGCCCCTGCTTTAAGCACACCGCCGCTGTTCAATTTCTCGTCCCAATCGCTACGCCATGCAACATTTCCAAAGATGGCAATGTCTTTACCTGCTCCTTTTTCTATGTCAAAAGAAGCTAGTGGGGCAATGTCCTTTGAAGAAAGCGAAAATATACCACCTGCTCCAAATACGCTTGCATAATTTCCGTTTGCAATTGTGTAATGAGTATTTGCCTGAAACACATTGTCATTTATTTTTTTTGAAATACTGTGATAGTCATATAAAAGAGCAAAACCCAAATTAGAGGTTTGTTCCCAAGAAATTCCAGCACTAGCGGTTAAATGCGATTTTTCGTAACCATCTATGAAATTCACATATTCTGGACGGCTATTGGGTTCGCCTTCAAATCTTCTAAATGCTGAAGTATCTCTTAAAGTATCGGATGTTTGTTTTGAAATAACTCCGGCATAAATATTTGTTCCGCCCAAGGTTTTATATTCTGCAAAAGTCAAACCATAAAACTGGGAGCCTTGTATTATGGTGGTGGTATCTTGGCGAATGGAGTATTCATCGTTTGAGTAAAGCCCTGTTATTGCCCAGGAATTGTGCGAGGAATCTTTGCCAAAAAGTCTTCCGTATAAATCCATGGAATAAAGAGAAAAAGAATTGCGGTCTTTGGAGCATCCATCGCAGCTTTCATTTGTTCTTTTAAGCTCTGTGAAAAATTTTTCTCCCATATTTTTTAGCATTGATGGGTCTAAATATCTTATGCTAAAAGCAAAACCGTCCCAAAAAAGCCAAGGTCCTTCCATATAAATTTCGCGGAGGGTTGTTCCAAGCGAAATATCAGTTTTAAAATCGCTTTCATTTCTCTGTTCAAATTGAATTGAGCCAGCAAGCCCCTGATTAAAGGGGTTTGCGCCGTAATGCTCGCTTATGTTTATGTTTTCAACAGCGTGTGGATTTATCACCGATAAATTGCCAGGGAATCCAATATCCAAATGCCGCATATTTGGTATTCTAAATTCTCCAAGATGGTAAGCAATTTCTTCGGAGCGGCTTCCATCATAAAACAGATTGCTAGAAAAATCCATTTGCCCAGATATTCCAGGCATTTGGCTCAAATGTTCGGTTAAATCAAAGCGAAGCCCAGCCGCATCTTCTAGCTTTTGCACAGAAACAACACGCGGATTTTGCCACGTGCCACCACCGCCCACAACGGTTGCGCTTCCCAAATGCTTTGCATTTGAACGCATACTAACAACAACATCCAGCAAATCCCCGTAGTCTTGTATTTCCACTATGGTACTGTCAAAACCATTTTTTTTGAAAATCAAAACTGCATTCCTGCTATCCAGTTCAAATTCAAACCTGCCTTTATCATCGCTTTGTCCGATGGCTTTCCCAGAGATATATGAAATATATGTGTATGGAATAACATTATCGGCAGATTCTTCTACCACCACGCCCCTGATGGGCACGGCATACGAAGATGCTATAAAGGATAACAGAATGAAAAATAACAGATGCACAGAATAAAAAAATTAGTAAATTCATAATGGTATGAATCCAGCCAAACTCTATAAAAAACTCTTTTCTCTCTACGGTGCCCAAGGATGGTGGCCCCTGCGTAGCGAATACAAGGGCAGGGGTTATCACCCAGGCGAGTTTGGCTTGCCAAAAACAAGAAAAGGCAAATTTGAGGTTTGCATGGGAGCAATTTTAACTCAAAACACCGCTTGGACCCAAGTGGAAAAAGCCCTGATAAACCTCTTTAATGCAAAAATAAACACCCCAGAAAAAATCCTAAAAACAGATAATGAAACAATAGCAACCCTAATAAGCCCAGCCGGCTACCGAAACCAAAAAACCAAATACCTAAAAAACGTAGCAGAATGGTTTATAGATAACTCTCAAATAGAACCTACTCGCGACAATCTGCTCCAAATAAAAGGCGTTGGCAGGGAAACCGCAGATTCAATTTTGCTTTACGCTTTTCATTTGCCCACTTTTGTTATAGACACATACACAAAAAGAGCTTTGGCTGCTTTAAAAATCTTTGACGAAAAAACTCCTTACGAAACTTTGCGGCTATGGTTTATGGAGAACCTAGACTTATCTGTGCCGCTATTTCAAGAATATCACGCTTTATTTGTGGAGTTGGGGAAGAATAGAGAATATTCAAAACTTTTTCCTTAATTTGATTTAGCTTGTATTTCAAATCTGCATCTTCAATTTCGTTGAATAATTTTGCGGCAAGTTTTTCCAAATAGCTTAAATCCATTATAATTTGGTTCAATTCCTCTTTTGTGGATATTTCAATATTTGTGAGTTTTTCCGCTGTTTGTTGCCAAGAGACATTTAATTCTCCAACTTTGTTGTCTATAGGTATGTTGTTCAAAAGATGATTAATTCTGTTTATAATCAAATCCCAGTCGTAATGGCTCTTGGCAAATTGGGTGGATTTTTGTGGCGCATCTTGCAGGAGTTTTTTATTTGTGCATACTTTCAAGAGAATTTTAGAGAGAACTTCATAGTCGTTTATTTTAAAAATACTCCCACAATTTCCGTTATCCGTAATATCAACTGCAGCGTCTATATCGCTGGTTATTGTGTAGCAGCCGTGAAACAGAGCTTCTGCGATTACATTTGGTGCACCACCTTCTGCAAGGGAAGTAAGGGCAAAAATTTTAGCCTTGGCATATTCAGCATAGAGTTTCCCTTTATCTGTTATATTGCCTAAAAATTCCACTCGTGTTTTTAATTGCGGAAATTTCTTGAAATACTGGTCTGTAAACTCGTTGAACTGAGCTTCTACTGGTCCGGCAAGGCGAACTTTCCAATCTGGAATATTATCTGCTATTATTGCAAAGGCGAGCAAAAGAATATGGTTTGCCTTTTGATCTGTGCCAATGCGACCTACGGTTAAAATGACATTTTCCTTTTTGTACTTTTTAATTTGCTCACCGCTTGCGTTAAAAAATCCGTTTGGAATATGCTCAACAATAAAAGGCTGCCATTTTTTATTCAAATATTTTGCTATTTTACAGCAGGAGGTAGAAATGACATCGCATAAAGCTAGAGTATTGAAAAATATTGGGAGAGTCCATTTAATATCGTCAATCCAATGTCCGTTTGCGTCTAAGTAAAGATAAATTCTTCCGTTTGGGCGTTTTTGCTTGTATGTTTTTATAATTTTGCAAGTTACTGGATATAGTCCTCTCATTATAAGAGCATCCATTTTTTGATAATTTTGATTTATATAATTTATAGAGTTATTAACCAGCGAATTTGTATTGCTATTTGAACTTTGAATAAAATCCATTTCAAGCCCGGGCAAATGCTCCAAATACGGATAATTACCGGTATTTTCCCCAACCATAACCGCTTTATAACCAAAATTCTTGTGCAACATAAATGGTATTAATCCACATTCTTTTAAAAGCTGGGTATTATTCCAATGGTTGCACTGCGAAGCCAGGGTATAAACGGAAGGCATTTTAACCGAATTTAGAAAATTACTATATTACCATCCATGAAAATAATCTCATTAATTTTTTTGTTAGCCTTTTCAGTTTATGCCCAGAGGCTTGATGGCGGCAACCTTCCTGCGATTAGAGTTGGCAACGCAAGCATTAGCCCCGGTAAAATAGACAGTTTGGTGAAGCAGCTTGCCCAAGCTCAGGCACCAGGGCAAAATCTCCCTCCCGAAACAATGACCCAGCTTCGCTGGGCGGTTATAGATAACCTTGTGGGGCAGGAGCTTTTAAAGGCAGAAATAGCAAAACAGGGCTTGAAAGCAGATGCCAAAAAAACAGATAGCCTTATTGCATTATTCAAAAAACAGTTTCCAAGCGAAGCTGTTTTTAAGCAAGAACTCAAAAAGAGCGGCTCAACCGAGGTCGAATTCAGACAAAAAATAGAAAACCAATTACTCGCAGACCAAATTTTGGAGAAAAAAATTCCATATCCAAAAGACCCTACGCCTCAAGATAAAAAGAATTATTGGGAAAAACATAAAAACGAGGCGATATTAAGCGATTCCATAAGTGGGGTACGTATAGTTTTAAACATTGCCAAAGGCGAAAGCGCTCAAGCCATTCAAGACAAAAAAGACATATTAAAAGGTTATGCAGCTCAGGTTCGCACAAAAAAAGCCAACTTCCCAGCATTGGCAGCTCAGGTTAGCGAAGATCCCAGTGCTAAAAAAGATGGCGGCGCTATGAACAACTTCTTGCCAAAAGATCAGGGACCAGAATTTGTTAATGCGGTTAAAAACTTGAAAGTAGGGGAAATTAGCGAGCCTTTTGTACAAGGTGGAAACAAGGTTGTTATATTTATGCTCTACGAGAGAAACGATGGCAAATTTGAAAGTTATGAATATAAAATAGATTACATTTTACGTGTTGAAGCAGAACGTTCTCGCCAACTCGCCATAAAAAGCTATCTTGACCAGCTCTCAAAAGCATATAAAGTTCAATATTTGAACAAAGATTATATGCCACCAGAAGCCATTGGGCAGTGATGTGCTTAATAAGGTTTATGTTGCAAAATGGTGTTTTTGGTCTCCAGGAGAAGGCAGCTCGGAAGCACCGCCATTGCCTTTTGTTTCGCCAGTGTTCAGAAGGCGTTTAAGCCAGCTTTCTCGCATGGTGCTATACGCTCTGCACGAAGTTTCGCAGGGTAGGCAACAGGTGAAAATTTCCTTTTCTTCTAAGTATGGAGAAATCACGCAGCAATTAAAAATTTCTGAAGAAATTTTGGAGAATGAAAAAATATCTCCAGCAAAATTCAGCAATTCAGTTTTTAATGCGCCGGTTGCAATGGCAACCATAGCAGAAAAAAATATGCAAGGATATTCTGCAATATGCTCTGGTAAAAATTCTTTTTATTACGGGCTTTGCGAATGCCTTGCCGCTTTGCGCTCTGGTGCAGACAAAGAACGCATTTTTGTTCACGGAGACGAACTTGTTCCTCCTCCTTACCAAACTTTGATAGGGAGTGCTAATACGCCTTTTGTGCTTGCGCTTTTTTTATCCGTTGTTCCATCGGAAAACAGCTTGGAAGTTCCAGATAATTTTTCTTGCTCAGGGTTGGATTTTGCAAAAAATTTTTTACATATATAGAATTATTATAAAAGTACTGTCTTTTGTCAATTTTGGAATTGGCAGCATTTTGCTCAGTTTATTGCTTCTTGTTTTATTTATTTTTAAACCGAGGCGGTTAGTTTCTTTTTTCTTTGCAATTTTTGTGTGGCAAATGCGTTTGCTTGGCGGTTTAACATTAAAAATCAATAATAAAAATCTGCTCAAAAATTTACATTCAAAAATAATAGTTGCAAATCATCCATCTTTGTTAGATGTTGTTTTGCTTATTTCTTTGCTTCCCAATGCAAATTGCATTGTAAACGGGGTGCTTGGCAAAAGAAATATTGTGCGGATAATAGTGAACACTCTGTACATTTCCAATGAACTGGACTTTGCAGAGATTTCAAATCGTGTTGCAAATTCTCTTTCAAAGGGAAATAACGTAATAATTTTCCCAGAAGGAACACGTTCAATACCAGGAAAGCCAATAGAGTTGAAAAAAGGCGCAGCGCGGCTAGCTATTGAAACTGGCTATGAAATTGTGCCAGTGCATATTGGCGGCAACGAAAAAATAGGGCTTCGCAAACACGATGCTTTTTTCAGTTTTCATCCAACTCAAAGATACCATTATGTTTTTGATATTTTACCGCCGATTTCTATTAACGAATATAAACAAATGCCAAGCGGCATGGCTTCAAAACTGCTTACGGAGAAAATAAAAGAGCAAATTAGCGGGGAATTACTTTAAAACGCAATAGCGAATAGGAATTTACGCCGAGATTATGATGCGATTCCTGCAAAGCAAAGCCGCCCTTCTCAATGGCATTTACAAGTTCTGCAAAATTATACATTTTGCTGTTACCGTTTGCCATGCAGGTGAAATACAGGGAAGTTGCTTGCAACGAGTAAGCACTTGCTTCAAATTTTTGCATATCCAGCAAAGGTTCCAGCACAAAAAGCTCTGCTTTTGGTATGGATTTTCCAACCTTGTTCACTATGCTGGAAATTTCTTCCAGTGAAAAGCAATCTAAAAACTGGCTCATCCACACGGCATCTGCATCGGATGGCAAATTTGGGTTTTCACTTAAAATATCTGTTTCGCAAAATAGTATGCGCTTTGAAAGGCTTGCATTTTCTGCGTTTCTTTTTGCAACAGAAATTTGCCCTGGCAAATCCACTATAATAACCTCAACTTCTGGATTGTATTTGCAGGCAGCTATTGCCAATTTGGCGGTGTTGCCTCCAATATCTACAAGTTTGCGCGGTGGATTTTTAAACACAATGGGCAAGGCTTCGGGAAAAGCAATATCGGAATAGAAATGATCAAAGGCAAACCAGCTTTTTTGTGTTTGCGGAGGAAGTTTAGACAAAGCCTCATAAATAGTGTTCCATTTTCCGAATACCTTTAATCCTTCAGGTTTTTTGTTCTTAATTGAGTCTTTCAGGAATTTTGCCCCCTCATAGCACACATCTTGTACAAAATCCATATTCACTCTGGTCATTTCATCTTGTAGAATAAAGAAACCTATTTTGTCAAGTGCGTATTTGAGCGGTTCTTTTTCAGAGGCAAGTTTAAGAATTCCCGTGCCAAGCCCAAATTCGGCAAGAACCTGTGCTCCATATTCTGAAATTTCACATTCTTTGGAAATTTCTGCAATGCTTGCGCCAGTTTTTCCGGCTTTGCTCACACATTCCAAAACACCTAGTTCTCTCATTGACCACGCACATTGGAATGCAAAGGGCGCAAAGGCAATGCGCTGTGCTTCAAATTTGGCATCAACTGCTCTCATTTTGAATCCCAGTTTTTAAATATCAGCGAGGTATTTATTCCACCAAAAGCAAAGTTATTAGACATGATATATTTTGCATTTATTTCCCTGCCTTCTCCTTGTATATAATCCAAATTAGCGCATTCCGCATCTATATCATCTGAATTTATATTAGGCGCAAACCAGCCCTCTCGCATCATCATTATGGAAAGCCAAGCCTCTATGGCTCCGCAGGCACCTAGTGTATGCCCTATGTAGTTTTTTAAGGTGCTCACCGGAGTGGATTTTTTAAGGGCATTGTATGTTGCATGGCTTTCTGCAATATCGCCCTTGTCTGTTGCGGTTCCGTGAGCGTTCACATAGTCAATTTTGTCTGGTGAAATATCTGCATCTTTAATGGCAAGTTCCAAAGCTATTTGCATTGTGTCTCTATTTGGTTGCGTTATGTGAAAACCATCTGTGTTGGTTCCAAATCCGGCAATTTCCGCATAAATTTTTGCACTTCTTGCTATTGCGTGTTCGTATTCTTCTAGAATCAAGGTTCCCGCGCCTTCGCCTACAACCAAGCCATCTCTCTCTTTGTCAAAAGCTCTGGGAGTTAAATGAGGTGTTTCGTTTTTTGTACTGGTTGCAAACAAAGTGTCAAACACAGCGGAACTTGTTGGGCTAAGTTCGTCTGCTCCTCCTGCAATCATAATATCTTGCTGTCCGTTTTTTATTGTTTCGTAAGCATAGCCAATGGACATGCTTCCAGAAGTGCAGGCTGTGTTGGTTGTTATTATGCGTCCTGTTAATTCAAAAAATACGCCTATGTTCACTGCGCAGGTTTGCGGCATTGAGCGAATATAGGTTGTTGCGGTAATTCCATCGCATCTATCTGATGTGAGCATTGAAAAAAAATCCAGCAGGGCATCTACATTTCCCATTGAAGAACCATAAGCCACTCCACAGCGACCATTACGTAAAATAGCGTTGCCGCTTAATCCAGCATTTTTAATGGCGCAATCTGTGCAGTAGGTAGCCATAAGCGCAACACGTCCCATTCCACGTGTTTTTTGTCGAGGATAATCGGGTGGTGTAAAATTCACCGGTGCAGCGAGCTTTGTATTCATTTGAGCATATTTTTCGTATTGCTCCATGCGAACTACACAGTTTTTTTTGCTTTTCAGGTTCGTTAAAATTTCCGACCAATTTTGTCCAAGCGCAGACACACAAGAACCTCCGGTAACAACCACTCTTTTGCTCATATCAATCCTCCATTCACCGAAATCACCTGTCTGGTAATATAAGAAGCAGATTCCGAAAGCAAAAATTCAACAACAGCGGCAACTTCGTGAGGTTTGCCTATTCGTTGCATGGGAATAGTTGAGAGCACAACATCCATCGGAACATTTTTTAACATATCGGTTTCTATTAAACCAGGAGCAACGCAATTCACGGTTATGGAACGGCTGGCAAGTTCCACTGCCAAAGCTTTAACTGCACCGATCAAACCAGCCTTAGATGCGCTGTAGTTCACCTGCCCACGATTTCCTACTATGCCCGCCACAGAGCTTATTGCAACTATGCGCCCAGTTTTTGCTCTGCACATAGGCATAATTGCCGGATGAACAATATTGAAAAAACCATTCAAATTAGTGTCTATCACCTTGTCCCAATCTTCATCGGTCAAAGCTGGAAATGCAGCGTCTGAACATACTCCCGCACTGGTAACTATGCCATAATATGTTCCGTTTTGCTCAATATCATTTTCAATTGCGCTACGGCACTGAGTGCGGTTTCGCAAATCGCATTGCAATAAATCCACATCGTAGCCCTTTTCGCACATTGCGGTTGCAAGAGCATTGGCAGAAGGATAATTATTGTTGTAATGGGCAACCACGCTGTATCCTCCAATTGCGAGATTTTCTGCAATGGCTTTTCCTATTCCTCCGCTTGCTCCGGTAACCAAAACTCTTTTTTTGGATTTAACTTTCATATTTTACCTCAGATATGTCTTTTATTTTCACGGCATTTATAGAAGCCTTTGCTAATTCTTCTTCACCTTGTTTTATTGAGCAATTGAACATAAACATATTGTCCATTTCAAGAGTTTCTTCTACATAAATCAGAATTGTAGAATTCGGTTTGAAACATGGAGTACTGGCAATAAAATTGCTAACGCTCAAAATAAATCCAAACCCCGGTTCTTGCCCTTTTGCCAAATCATTTTTTCCGTTAAGAGCAGCAATAGCCTGTGCCATATATTCAAAGCCAACCCATACAGGAACGCCGTTTAAATTATCATCATAAAAAAAACTGCTTGGCGAAATATCAACGCTTGCTAAAAGAGAATTATTTTTTTCTTCGCAGGAGATTAATTTGGAGAGCAAAAGCATTTTTCCTCTGTGCGGCACAAGTTTTTCCAAGGGTTCTGTAATAGGTTCCATTATGCGCTCTCCACAATAATGCTGGAATTGTAACCGCCAAATGCAAAAGAATTGCTTATGCAGCGTTTTAATCTATTGCTTTTTGTGCCTTTGGAAACAAAATTCAAATGTGGCAACTCCGGGTCAAAAACATTATCCCATAAGTGAGGCGGCAAAAATTTTTCTGTGTTTTTGCAAGAAAGTGCCAAACAGCAAAAAGAAAGCTCCAACGCACCGGCTGCGCCTAGCGTATGCCCTGTGAGAGATTTTGTTGAGCTAACTGGAAGCGTGCTAGGGAATATAGAGGAAACAGCTATGGATTCCATAGCATCGTTTAGCATTGTTCCAGTTCCGTGCAGGTTCATATAATCAATGTCTTCTGGTTTTAAACCAGCATTTGCAAGAGCGGCTTTCATTGCATTTTTTGCACCTTCGCCATCTGCGCGTGGTGCGGTTATATGTTCGGCATCTGCACTTTCACCACAGCCGGTTATTTTAATATCGCAGGAAAATTCTTCGCTTATGGTAAGCAAAAAAAATGCTGCCCCTTCACCAAGCGTTATGCCGGAGCGATTTTTGCTAAACGGATTGCATGGCTTTGGGCTAATTGCCTCCAATGCAGAAAAACCAAGTATAATGGAATCGGAAATAATATCTGTTCCACCGACTATCACAGCATCGCAAAATCCTGATTCCAATAAATTCCTTGCAGATATAATTGCGCTTGAACTAGAAGCGCAAGCCGTTGAATGGCTAATGGCAATTCCTTCCAACCCAAATTTTTTTGCTATGAATTTAGCTGGATAATCTGTTTGTTGCATTTCAAATTCATAATTATCAGGAAATTTTCCGTTTTTTTTATAAATCTCAAGAGCCTTTACAACCTCATTTGAACCCTTATAGCAAGTTCCACAAAGCACCGCCACTCTTTTTTTGCCGAATTTTGAAATAGCCTTTTCAATGGTTGGAGCAATAGATTCTAAAGCCAGCTCGGAAATGCGGTTTATATCAAGTTGCTCGCTGTTTAGCAGAGCCAAGTTATATTCCATTCCATAAATTTTTTTTTGAGTTATTCCCGAAACATCACAAGAAAGCAAAGCCTGCCAAACCGCATCTTTTGAGGTTCCAAGGGAACATGCTATTCCAAAATCTGCTATATTCAGCGATTTAGCGTTCATAGCGTGAAAATAGAAAAAACGATAGTAAAAAACAAGAGGTTACACCTATTGAAACGGAAAGACCCAAATGTGAAACAGGGGCAAAATTGCTGAGCGAAAGCAAGCCAAAAGAAAGCACGGTACTTAGCATGGATAAAAAAACCGCAAAAAATGTAATTTTGCCGTCTCCGTTGCCTTTGGAGAAAAATATAGAATAGTCAATGCCAATTGCAAGCGTTAAAATTGTTCCAGATATTGCAAAGAAACTCATGGAAAATCCAAGCAAAGACATTGCAGAAGCCGATATTACAGAAGCCAAAAGCGGAACAATCAAAATTTTCAAAGCCTCCTTAAATTTATAGGCAATGGAGAGAAGTAGCAAAGAAATTGCATAAGCAACAAGCATCATAAGGATGATTTTTTTGGAAATAACAGTTAATTCATTTCCTATTTCACTGACTTTATCCACTAAAATAGCGTTCTTAACCTGTATTTTTTTTAAGTAATCCTTGTCTTTCACTTTAAGAATCAACACCGCACTGTAATATTTATCACCAATTTTGCCTAGCCACAATTTATCAATGGTTTGTTGAATTACTTCTGGAAATTTAGAGTTCAAATCTAAAATATTATTTTCCTCTTTTTGAGGTTTTATCGTTAATCCTAACATCATAGACTGTTCCTCATAAAGCGGCAGCAAATGCTTGTTTATTGAGTTGTAAACTTCCGCTTGCGTTTTTGCGGAGGGAACAAAGGTACTAACCGCCAAATAGCTGCTCAGGGTATCTAAATGAGAACGGAGTTCCTCTTCGTTTTCAAGAACTTCTTCTGGTGAAGAACCCCAAACCATATAAAACAAACCTGTTCCAGCATTCATTATTTCAGCAGAGAGCTTTTCATAACTTTGCATTTCTTTAGACATAGAATAAAAATCTTTGAGATTATTTTCTATCTTGAAATTCATAAGCCCAAATACAAAGGTGCTTGTAAGTACTGCAAGCACCGCTGTACGCACTATTTTGTTGCCCGAAAAATATTCTTTTGCAGCCAAAAAAAATCTTGCAACAAAAGCAATATGTAAAGTTCGCTTGTTTTGCGGAGGCAATTTAAAATAGGGAAATAAAATATTCACAGATAAAAATGCGCACATCAACCCAAAAAAGGAAAAAGCTGCTATTTGAACCAGCAGGGGAAAACGTGTGAGCATTAGAGCTACATAGCCTAGTTGTGTTGTTAAAAATCCAAAAAATAGGCATAATATTATTTTAGAGCGAATGCTAAAACCATTTTCATTTGCGGCAGCAACTTTCCAATGGGAAAAAAAATGGATTGAATAGTCTAAACTAAGTCCTATAATGCTGGTGCCAAATACAAATGTGAATATGTGTATTCTATCAAAAATAATTTGAACAGCAGAAGCGGCAAACAGCACGGAAATTAAGGTGACTCCAACTGCGGCAATTAGCGGAATGCCGGAGCGAAAGGCAAAAAGCAGCAATAAAATCACGGAAAGCATAGACAAAACAGTTATAGCTGCAACTTCTCTTTGCGCGTTTCCTGAACTTTCATTGATGTGGAAAGGAATGCCAGAAAAAGCTATGTGCAAATTTTGCTCCTTTACATATTCTTTTATTCTGCTTATAATATTTTTTTTGCTGGCAATGGGAGAAACATCTTTGGCAAGTTTTCCATTGATTAAAATGTAGCTATTGCCGCTGTTATCTTTTGCCACTCGCAAATTATCCCTTATTTCCCAAGTTCCAATCGCTTGGTTGCTCATAATTAATTCCATACCGTTTTCGCCCAAAAGAAAAGGGTCTTCGTCCAAATGTTCAAGCGAAATTAAGGGATTAGCTCCGTATATTTTAGAAAATGCCTGCTCTTGAATTTTGCTTGTGTTTGTATTTAGGATTTGAACAAATTCTTTTGTTTGCAACCTCATTTTATTTTCAAAAAAGAAATTTCGCAAATCTTGTACAGCATTGCTGTCTGCAAAAATTTCAAATTTTTCCAGAGAACTATCTTTTGCAAATTTGTTGTATAATAAAAATGCAGACTCTTTTGCCTTGTCAAAATCTTTGCCACTCAGCAAAATCATAAAATTAGCAGAAATGTTTTTGCTCCATTTTTGTTCAGCTTCACCGATGTCTTTTAAAATATGCCCGTTTGGCAAAACGGAATACATATCCGCATCTATTTTCCAAGGCAAATCCGTCAAGGCAATGCCAATAACGGATAATAGCAGCAATATATAGAGCCTAAGGAACCATAAATTCATAGAACGCATAATCTTTGTTAGCCCATACAATTTTGCAGCTCTGCAGGTTATCCCCCTTAACGAGTAAAGTTGCAGAAGTTATTATTTTCTTGACATTTTTTTCCTTAGGAAAAAGGATTAGTGTATCTGCAAGTAATTTTAGGTCGAATTTTTTTTGCAACTCTTCAAAATCTCCAGAAAAATATTCCTGCAATTTTTTCATGGGAAATACATTTAGGTCTGGGAATGGTTTTTCGGTTTCCCATATTATTCCATCTTTTTTTGAAACGCTGAAAATTCCCTGCGAAACAAATTCCTTGGATATTTTTGCAACACTCTTTGTAAGGCGAAATTTTCCGCTAATTCCCTGTTCCATTTTTTTTTGCAATTTTTCCCACATCTGGCGTTCTGCGTTTTTGTCCTCTCCAAAAGCAAAAACAGAGATACACAGGCACAAAAGCGTTATTTTACAAATTTGCATAAGCCTTTACCCTGTCTGTGAATTCTTTTGGAGACACAAAGCACGTTTCTCCGGTAGCTACATTTATGGCAATGTGCTCGCTTTCTGCCTTAGTCAATAGCTTTCCTGTTTCTAAATCCGTGATTTTATAAGATATTTTAAGGCAATTTTCCCACTCATTCAAAAAGGCTTCAATGCGTGCTTTTTGTAAAAAACGCAGAGGAGCTATGTACTTCACTTTAATTTTAACAACGGGCCAAGCATAACCCGCTTCTTCCATTTGGTTGTAATTGTGCTGAATTTTTGAGAGCAGTTTGCAGCGAACTCTTTCCATATAATTCAAATAATTGCCATGCCAAACAATTTTCATAGAATCTACTTCGTAAAACTCCACAATAAAATCAAGGCTTGTAGAAAGTTCAGCCATAGTTATCTCCTATAATTTAAAATGCCGCCTACGGATTAAATTTACAATTTCTGTTAATTCCTTGTCTAAGGCTCGGTCTTCTTTTAGCGGAATAAAATCGTAATCCGTTTTGATTCCCCGCAGGCGAAGCGCTTGAACTGAAGCCATAAGTACAGATGCAATTACCTGTTCTGTTAATTCCAAAACACGAATACAATCTCTGGCGGCTATTGTTCCCATGCTAACTTTGTCTTGGTTGTGGCATTCCGTGGAGCGAGAAAAAACACTTGCAGGCATTGTATTTTTTAGTGCTTCGGCTGTATAAGCAGAAACAGCAATTTGCACCGCCTTGAACCCGTGGTTAATGGATATATTTTTGCTACCCGTCAAATTTGGCGGCAAACCCCTATTGGATTTTACATCCACCAAAATTGCCAACTGCCTATCTAAAAGGTCTGCGATATTTGCTATTGTATTTTTCATTGCATCCATGCAAAAGGCTATATGTCCGCCATAAAAATGCCCACCGTGAAAAATGGATTTTGTTTCCGGATCCACAATAGGATTATCATTTGCACTGTTCATTTCCGTTTCAATCATTTTTTTGAACAGTGGGGCAGCATCAAAAAACACCCCTATAATATGCGGGGCGCAGCGAATGGAATAAACATCTTGAATCTTTTCTGAAATAATGTGTTTACCAACTTTGTAATTCAAATACTTGCGAATTTTTTCAGCAGCGTAATTTTGCCCTTGGTGCGGTTTTACAGAAAATAATTTTTTGTCAAAGTGATAGGCATTGCCTTTTATGGCAAGAGAATTCATAGCCGTTATTTTACATGCCATATTTGCGGCGTATTCGGCGCGCATAAAGGCAAGGGCTGCAACTGCATTCATAACTGCGGTTCCATTCATAATCGCTATTGCTTCTTTTGGTCTGAATTTGTATGGCTTTATTCCCAATTCTCGCAAAACATCAATAGATTTACGTTTTTTGCCCTTATACAATACGTTTCTCTCTCCTATTAAAGTTCCAGCCAAATAAGAAAGCGGGGTTAGGTCTCCGCTTGCGCCAACAGAACCTTCTTCTGGAATCAAAGGCAAAATATCGTGTTCCAAAAGCATAGCGAGGCGTTTTAGCAGTTCATAGCTAACACCAGAAAATCCCTGTGCCAAAGTATTCAGGCGAACAGCAATTATGGCTCTTGTTGAATATTCATCAAAAAAACGTCCCATTCCACATCCGTGAAAACGGGTTAAATACAGCGGCAAATCTCTATAATGCTCTGGTTTAACCCTTTCCGTGCAGGAATCGCCATAACCGGTCGTAACACCATAAATGCTGCCTTTTTCCATCAATATTTTGTCTAAAAAATTCGCCCCTGCATCTATTCTCTGTTTAAATTTAGTTGTATTGCATAGCTCAACCTTAATTTTTCTGCTCGCTATTCCATATAGGGATTCTATACTTAAAAAATCTTTGCCTATTGTAATTTTACGCCCAGAAATCATAAAAATTATACCATTGCATGGGATGTTTCAGGCAATAATATTCCAAGAATTTAGCAAATTCTTTTGCCAAGTTTGGAATTTGGCGTTTTCTTTCTAAATAGCTTCCATGCATTGAGCAGTTTGCCTTGTGTATGTGCATTTTACAGCCAGATGAAAAGCCGAGGTCTTTTTCGCGAAGAGCAAAAACAAAGTACACAGGTACTTTTAGGGCACAGGCAAGAGCAAAAACTCCCATTGGAAAAGAAGCATCTTTTCCCAAAAATTCCACGGGAATTGTTCTATTTCTGGTATTCGCAGAAACTCTGTCCCCTGCAACAATGGCTACATTTCCTGTTGCAAGTTTTTCCGAGAGAAGGGCTATTTCTTCAATGCCTATTGAATTTGCGTTTATGGTTTTGGTGTTTCTGTTCAAAACATTATTTTGCTTTGGGGTTATGGCGGTATCTGCAATTGGATAAATTTCAAATTTGCGTTTTACATGAGTTTTGCCAAGGGCTGCACTTGACCATAAATATTCTATGTTTCCCAAATGCGAGCATATCATAAGGCAACCCTCGCCATCTTCTAGCCTTTTGCATAATTCGTCCATATCGTCTTGTTGAGTTTCTATTTGCGAAATAGCAGGAACCCCGCTCCAACAGTAAAATTTCTCCATAAGAGAGAGTGAAAAAGATAAAAAATGCTTGTAGGAATCCAATAGTGAAGCCTTTCCTCTGCATTTTTTCAAAAAATCTTTAGATGCTTCTCGTTCTTTTTTCATAGTTGCAAAATAAAAAGCCGTTATTGCCATAGCAAGAGTGTTTTTCAAAAAAACTGGAAAATGACAGGCAACAAAAGACGTAAAACGCAATTGCCACGAAAGAACGGCAACTTCCTTTTTGTCTGCCCAATGAACGGAATTTTTAGCCACAGAAAATCTTTCCAGAACTATGTTTTTTATTTTGTTCGCTGAAAATTTCAAAATTGATGGTGTTTTCTTTTTCTAAATAACGAATGTGTAATTTCATTTTAACATCTGGGCGGATTGGAATCATGAATTTCATTTTTGAAATTTTTTTTAAGTTAATTGGCGAGTTCAAATATTTATTGGATAATTTAATAACGGTATCTACTTGTGCAACGGCAGGCAATAGCGAAAACTGCGGAAAATGCCCATCAAAAAAATCGCTGTGATTTGGAAAAAGCAAATCCATAATAATTTTTCTCTCTCCCTTTTCTGAATTTTCAAAAGATGAAGATAAAATTTGATAATTTTCCTTTGTTTGAGGCAAAAACAATGCTTCTATTTCCTCGCGCTTAGTTTTTCCCTGAGAATTTTGAGTGAAAGTTTCCACATAACGCCATTTTTTGGGAATGACTGCACTTTCCAAAAATTTGGAAAGTTCTTTTTTGAAAAATGAATTCTTTTGAAATTCGGTGGCTTCCAAAAATTTTTCCTTGCCCTTTTCATTCAAAATAATTGCCGCTGCCGTATATTGCCGCTTGCTGCTCAGCGCAATCACGCAAACATCTTGAACCAAGCCGCTGGACATAATGCGCATTTCCACTTCATTCAGAGAAATTCTTTTTTCCTCTATTTTTACAATGGAATCTATTCTGCCTTTTAATTCAAATTTTCCATTATCCAAAAAATTCACCAAATCTCCAGTTTCAAATTTTCCACCTATTATGTATGGAGATTCCACGCTAAGGCAGCCGTTGTTTGCTAGCGAAAGGGAACACACAGAAAAAGGTTGCCATTCAAGCCCATTTTTTGAAACGCGATGCGCAATCCCGCCCGTTTCCGTGCTTCCGTAAATTTCCACAGGCCATTTCCTCAAAACGCTATCAGCATATCTTGCACTTTCAAAAGGTAAAACCCCACCGGAGCAAAACACCATAAAAATAGGCAAATTTTTAAACGCATCGGCTTGAGGAATTCTTTTTAAGAAAGCCGGACTAGACACAAGAACAATTTCTTTATTTGGCAGTTTTTTCAAAATGCCTGGCATTTCTATTCTTTCAGCAAAAAAAGGTGCGCCAATGCGGAGAGGCAGCAAAAAAGAACACAGAAGCCCGTAAATATGGTGATGGCTAACCGTTTCGCAAAACAGACAATCCTTTGCCGCATTTCCCCACAAGTTGGCAAGTTCGCTACATTCAATATCCAAATGGTTGTATGTTTTATCAACTTTCTTTGGTTTGCCTGTTGTTCCGCTTGTCCATAAAGCAATGTTTGCTTGGGGGTCAATTGGTTGCCACTGCACAGAAAAAGGCTCTTTAGAAGAAGAGCAAATATTTCTTATTTTTTCTTCGGGTAAAAAAAAGCTTTCTTTGTCGCTAATTTCTTTTATGAATTCATTTCCTGTGTTTGCGCTAATGGCTAAATTTTTTTTAGACTGCAAAATGCCAGCAAAAGCCACTGCAAAATAATATAAATTTTCACTGTGCAAAATATAGGAATTATAAGGATTTTTAGAAGCAAATTCCCGCAAAGCTGCAACATCTCTTAAAAAATCGACCTGCGTTTTTACGCCATTTTCGCTATAACATTCAGTGAAATTCATTTTAAACCTTTTTGAACTTTTTTACGCACAAACCATTCCACAGCAAAAAGGATAGCCATAAGAATATAAGCAATAAAGCCGTTATAAAGTATCCAAATCCAGTTTGGAGCATACAAAAACGTGATAAGGGATATAGAAGCGTTGAGTGCAAAAAATATGCACCAAACCTTTGTCACATTGCGGCAATAATTTTCAATTGCCGCAATGTGCACGGAATTACGAATGGAGCTGTCGCTTAAAAGTGCTATTTTAAAAACTGTGGTGGGAGGTTTAAAGAGCGAGGCTCCAAACAAAAAAAGCATTATGGCGTTTATTATTACGGGATATAATTTAAATGCACTCATATTTTGCTATCACTTGCTATGATTGTATTATTGCATGAATGGCATTAACAACGTCTTGAAGCGTACGTACTTCTTTAAACACAGTTGGATTTATGTTTTTGGGTAAAACCGATTTTAATTTTACAATTAAATCCACGGCATCTATGCTATCTAGCTTTAGGTCTTCATTTAGCCGTGCTTCTGGTGTTACTACGCTGGAGTCCAAGCCAAATTCTTCTATCAGAACTTTTTTTAGAGTTTCAAAAATAGCTTCTTTATCCACAATTTTCTCCTTTTTTTACCGAGTTTATATATTCCGCCAAAGCATTGACAGAAGCAAAAGCCTTGCGTGTTTCTGCGCTATTTTGAACAAAAGATACTCCAAATTCCTCTTTAATGGCAATTACAAGTTCCAAAGCATCTATTGAATCCAAACCAAGCCCTTCGCCAAAAAGGGGGGCGCAGTCGTCAATATCTGCTGGAGCTATATCCTCTAACTCCAGTGCTTTTATTATCATTTCTTTTATTTTAATATTTAAATCCGACATTAATTTCCTCTATTTATACCTAAAATATAGTAAATTTTACTATATTCCCCCTATGGCAAACACCACCCACACAGGCTTAATCTCAATCCGCGAGCGAATAGACAAGCTCCGGGAGTATCTTTGACTTAGATGTTAAGGCAGAAGAACTCGCCGTTTTGGAAAAACAATCAGGAAATCCAGATTTGTGGAACGATGCCGCAAAGGCACAGGCTTTGCTAAAACGGGCTGCTTCCATTAGGGATTTAATAACAAACTGGGAAAGCGTTTCAAAGCAATGCGATGATTTGGGCGAGCTTTACGAACTTTCAAAAAGCGAAAACGATAACGAACTTGTGGCAAGCATAGAAAAAGATGTTGCTGCTTTAGAAGCAAAAATTTCCGAAATGGAACTTAGAAAAATGCTAAACGGCACAGACGATGCCGCGCCCGCATTGTTTTCCATAAACTCCGGTGCAGGAGGCACGGAATCCCAAGACTGGACTCAAATGCTTCTAAGAATGTACACTATGTATTTTGAAAAAGAAAATATACCCTTCAAGGTTTTAGACATTCAAGAAGGCGATACCGCTGGCATAAAAGGCTGCACCCTAGAGCTTCCCGACCCTTATAGCTACGGAATGCTCCGTTCAGAAATAGGCGTTCACCGCCTTGTGCGAATTAGCCCCTTTGACGCAAACGCCCGCCGCCACACCAGCTTTGCCGCTGTTTATATGACCCCAATTTACGAAGATGCGGAGATGGAAATTAACCCCGCAGATTTGCGAGTGGATACCTACCGCTCCAGCGGAGCGGGCGGTCAATACATAAACAAAACCGATTCTGCCGTGCGCATAACGCATAACCCAACGGGCATAGTGGTTAGCTGCCAAACGGAGCGCAGCCAAATTCAAAACCGCGACACCGCAATGAAAATGCTAAGAGCCGAGTTGGTTCAATATTACAAAGACGAAGAAGAAGCAAAGCGAAATGAACGAGCCGCAGAAAAGCGCAAAATTGAATGGGGCAGCCAAATCCGTTCCTATGTTTTAGACGACCGCCGAGTTAAAGACACCCGCACTGGTCACGAAACATCAAACACAGAAGCTGTGCTTAACGGGGATATAAAGCCCTTTATAAAAGCGTTTTTGCTATCTCAGTAGGTTTATTCTTTCTTTTCGTTCATCAGTTCTTTCTTTTTTGTCCATAGTCCATAGTCCATTCCTTTGAGGACAACAGGAGTGATGAAAACGGTGAAACATATTATTGTCACGCAGACAATGAGGGCTTCGGGCATAGAGATTCCAGTCATAAGTTAAAATTAGTAAAAAATGCAACACCCCTGTTTCATTTTTTCTTTTTATTTTGAAACATTTTTAGGTAATTTTGCACAAAAAACCGCATTTTTAGCGTAAAAATAGCATTTTTTGCTTGTGGCACGGGTTTTGCCTTATTTATAGTGTAGAACCAACAAACATGGAGGATGTTATGACACTTACAAATTACTCGCCCGTGCACAACCTGAACCGCGTATTTGATACTTTAATGGATTATGCTCGCGGTGAAGAAGCCAAAGCTTATGCACCAAAAAGTTATCTTGCTGAGAAAGATGGTGTTTATACTTTGGAGGTAGAACTACCAGGCGTTAAAAAAGAGGATATTCAAATTAACGTTGAAGCTAACCTCTTGAAAATTTCCGCTATTCGCAAACGCGAAGACGAGGAATATAAATATGAGCGCGAATTTCACCTTTCAAATGAGGTGGACAGCTCAAACATAAAAGCCTCAAACGAAAACGGAATTTTGACGCTTGCCCTAAGCCGCAAACCCGAAGCCCAAAGCAAACGGATTGAGATAGCTTAGGAACATTCCCCCCTCGGCACTTGCCGGGGGGACTTTTTAGTATATATAGCTTTTTGTTTAGCTTTGCTTGTTTTTATGAAAGTATTTATTTCCCACCTATCTTTGTCAGTTAAAGGTGTACTTTTAATGACGAAATCCACTCCAGCAGGTTCTTTCTTCATTTTTCTTATTTTCTTTACGTATTGGCTGGCATCGCCAATATCGTCTCTGTCTTTCCACATTCCAAATAGTTCATTATCTGATTTTTTTTTCATTATCTGCATTGTAATTACCATAGAAAGGCTCCTTTATTTCTAAATAACAATATAGTAAATAACAATCTCAATACCGCAAATTTAAAGCTAACCCAACGGCGGGGGGTCCGTCTTTTGGGATGATTAGGGGGTCAATGGAATAGGAAATATTATCATTGATGTTTAACGTTTCTTTCAACGTTTTATTATATCCACTTTGATGAACAATTGGGGCTATCGAACCTGCAATACAGCGAACAATCCAATATGATACAGCAGCCTCAACATAACCTCCTATATCATAGTCATACGTCATCACAAATGCAGTATAGGCAAGTCCCCAACCAACTACATCTGCAACAGATAGTATAATTCCAGATGTTATATCTCCTTGTGTATAACTACCTAGTCCGAAGCCGGGCAAGACATTTAGTACAGCATAACCCAAAGGGTCGGACAAATATGTTTGGTTTTTTTCGTATAAGGCTATTTTATCACTAGGTGATAAATGAAAAGATAACTTCTGAATTTCTTCTTTATTCTTTTTAAGATCTTTTTCAATTAGTTTTTGAACATATTCTTGAATGCTAATATTATTTCCATTATATATAATCGTAGGCTTTACAACATATTTGGGAACAAGGTTAGGATTTTGTGGTCTCTTCGGCTGTGAGGTATCAACTGTGGCAGGTGTCTGTACAGCAACCGTAGGAGGTTGTGCAGTCTTTTTGATACTAGATACATCTGCCATATTCTTAAACAAATCAGGAGCTTTCTCATCTATTAAAGCTAACAAACCATAAATGTCTTTAGAATAGCCCGTAAACGAATCCATTAAATTTCCGCTTTTGACATTGTAGAGTTCCACCTTTATAGTTAAATCATTGCCAAATCTCCCTATATTCCCTTGAGCCACGTAATCTGCACTCACCATTCTGCCAAGCTCCGCAAGGCAGCTTGCCTCCTTGCACGCCTTCACAGTGTTCTCCATTGAACCCAAAAAAGCAACTATGCTCTCTGTGGTCATCACACCGAAGCGATCCTTTGGCAAAACCTTTACGGCGGTCTCGCGTAGGCGGTCGGTTAGGTAAGCTAAGTCGGTAATGCTTACAGAATCGCGAGTGTCTAGTGTTTGGATTATAGCTACTCTTTCTTGCATCTGAGCGTATGCGGTGATGGCTAGGGATAATAAGATTAAGAATTTTGGCATTGATGGTAATATAGGAAATCAAATCCCTGATTTATTTTCTATATTCACTTAGATAATGGAAACAACTAAAGCAGAAAGGATAAGGCTTGGCATTTTTGTGATGCTTATGTCTTTTTTGATTTTAGGGACGGCGGCTTTTTTAATAGGCAAAAAAATAACGGAAAAGTTTACGCCATATAAAACTCGTTTCACCGAATCCGTTGACGGATTGAACCCTGGGGCGAAAGTAAAGCTCAATGGAATAGTGGTGGGGCAGGTTACGGGCTTGGAAGTGGATAAAGAAGACTTGAATGCTGTTATAGTGAATTTTGAGGTTTCTTCGGAAACACCCATAAAAACAACCATGACTGCCAACTTAATAGGCGGAATTTCGCTTACGGGCTTAAAAAGCATTGAACTCAGCGGAGGTTCTCCCCATGACCCTAATGCCAAGAAAGGTACTTTTATACAATCTTCGGTTAGCGGGTTAAAGCAAATCACTGGTCAAGCAGAAAACATAATTGAAAAAATTGAGGGTATATTGAACAATTTGCTCTCCATTACAAACGATTACAATCAAAAACGCTTGATGAATATCGTAACGAATTTAGACAACATCTCTGCCAAGATAGATACTTTTTTTATTAAAAGTTCAAAAGATATGAATGAAATTCCGCATCAGGCAAAATTGGCTTTGGAAAATGCAAACTCATTGATTTTGGAACTGAAAGCCATAGAGAGCAGCGCTGCCTCTGCAATTGCAAGGCTAGATACCTTAGCTTTGCACACAGACAAAAAAATTCAAAATTTGCAAATAGAAGCCGCTGTGAAAAGCATAAACGATGCGGCAAAGTCTGCGGAGCTTTTGGCAAAAAGGGGAGACCAGCTCATATATCGCAATCAAGAAGATTTATCTGTGGTGGTTCGTTATTTAAAAGAAGCAGTGGAAAACTTAAACGATGTTAGCCGCCAAGTTAGGGAAAATCCTTCTCTCCTTATTCGCGGCGAAGAAAAAAAGCAGAGGGTGAGGTAAAT
>JAITFP010000115.1 GCA_031281275.1 Candidatus Fibrimonadaceae bacterium | reverse complement strand
CTGAATAAATCGTAGCCGCTAACTGAATTCCAAAAAGCCTCCAAAGTTTGCCCAGCGAGCAAGCGACCAGAAGCATCGCTTATTGTTCCAGAAACCATAACAGGAACGCGAACTCCCCTCTCCTCTTGTTCAAGCGAAGCTGCGTAGAGAGCCGCTTTGCAGTTAAGCGTATCAAATACCGTTTCTATTAAAAGAATGTCTGCGCCGCCGTCTAAAAGCCCTTTGATTTGCGTTTGATAAGCATTTGCCAATTCCCTGAATGTTATTCCCCTGCTCGCAGGGTCGTCCACTTTGCTTGCCATACCTGCCGCTTTGGATGTTGGTCCTATGGAACCTGCGACAAATTTACGCGATGTTCCTCCAAATGCATCTATGGCTCGCCTTGCTACTTCGGCACCAGCTTTGCTCAGTTTGTAGCACTCGCCTTCCAGCCCGTAGTCGGCTTGGCTAATGGCGTTTGAGTTGAATGTGCAAGTTTCAATTATATCTGCACCTGCTTTGAGGTATTCTGTATGTATGCTTTCTATAACATCGGGGCGAGAAAGCACTAGAATATCGTTGTTGCCTTTGTGCTGCCAAAAATCTTTTTCCGTTAAATTAAAACGCTGAATCATTGTTCCCATTCCGCCATCAAGCAACATAATGCGTTCTTTGGCAAGTGAGAGCAGAGCGGTGTAAGAAGGAGAAAGGTTCATGGAGGTAATTTAGAAATCTACAAGAGATAACTACAAATCAATGCGACTTAAAAACCTTAATCAAGGAATCCACGTGACTGTGGCTTTCCAACCATTTTTCAAGTTCAAAAATAACATCTTTCAAAGCATTTTTGTTCCTTGCCATTTTTAATTTATTAGCTATCCTTTCCATATCCGCGTATGTTAAACTACCCACTTTCTCAATAATCTTGTCTTCGCTGAATCTGAAAAATTTGGAACAGCCTACATATCGAGGTTGTCCTTTTAGAAAATCATAGCCCTCTATCTTAACCCCATTATACATTTCACGGTCTTCTGTATTGATAAAAAGACATATACCCGACACAGATACGCACAAGCAATGCTTTTTATTTCTATGCTCTTTCACGTCTTCAACATCGGAAACATCCAGAATGAATACATCTGACAGGTTCGTCATTACAACACCATTAAATGAGCGACTCCCCTCAAATCCTCCAAAACCCATTTCTTTTCTATGAAGTCTTCAAATGGAATTGGCTTGCTCGTGTTCTCTATATAATTCTTTTTCCAGCAACGTTCCCTGTGATTTTTCTTTTCAACTTGGGAAAAATCCATATCCTTGTATTCATTGAAACCAACTTCCAAGGATATAAGGTCAGAATCCGAAAGCCAGCCATCTTCGTATAATTTTTCTGGAGCCAGCTTGTCTTTGCCTTCTTTGTGAAAACCTACTCCTTGCTTGGCACTCCTAGCAATGTTGTATAACGAATGTGGAACCGTACCGTGTTTCATTGCATAATAAGTATCGCCTGTTATGGGAACCCCATAGTTGTTCAAACTATATTTTTCGGCGGCAAAAAGCATTTTCCATATATTATACATATTGGTTTCACCACGTTCAATAAGCCAAAGAACGCACTCAATAGCCTTTTTCTTGTTAATGCTGAAATGGATTTTATACATATGCTTAGTTTAAAATATAGAAAAATTTTTACTATATTACCACTTTATGTCTAGCGTCTTTGGAAAAATTTTTACGCTTTCATCTTGGGGTGAATCGCACGGGAAGGCTATTGGGGCAGTGGTGGATGGCTGCCCTGCTGGACTCGAAATTAGCGAAGAATATATACAGCAATTTTTAGACCGCCGCAAGCCTGGGCAAAATGCAATTACCACGCAACGCAAGGAAAGCGATACAGTTAAAATTTTGAGCGGAGTTTTTGAGGGCAAAACAACGGGAACGCCAATATCAATGATAGTGGAAAATACAGACCAACACAGTGCGGATTACGAACAGATAAAAGACTGGTGGCGTCCAGGGCACGCAGACGAAGCTTATGATTCCAAATATGGATTTAGGGATTATAGAGGCGGCGGGCGCAGTTCGGCGAGAGAAACCATAGCACGGGTTGCTGGCGGTTCAATAGCTCGCAAATTTTTGAAGGAAAAATGCGGAACCGAATTTACAGCTACTATAAACATAGACAATAACTCAATAGAAAATGCAAAAAAAAATGGAGATAGCATCGGTGGAATTGTTAGCTTAACTATCAAAAATCCACCGAAAAATTTGGGTGAGCCGGTTTTTGACCGCACAGAGGCACTGCTTGCAATGGCGATGCTCAGCATTCCTGCAACGCGAGGGTTTGAAATTGGCAAAGGTTTTGAAGCGGCAAATATGCTCGGTAGTGAGCATAATAAATTTGCGGACGGCACTTATGGCGGCATAACCAGCGGAGAAGATATTTTGTGCAGAATAGCGTTCAAGCCAACCCCTTCCATTTCTAAAATGCAAATGGCGAAAAACAAAAACGGGCAAGTTGGCGAAATCAGCATAAAAGGCAGGCACGACCCCTGCGTTGCGGTACGCGCGCCGGTGATTGTGGAAAGCATGGCGGCACTTGTTTTAATGGATTTGTGGTTGCAATTGTAAATCTGAACCACGATGCCCCCGATTTTAGGATTTTCAGGATAGTGAGCTTTTATCTTTTTTAATCCTTCAAGCAACGGACACTATAAAAATAATTTTTACTGAAATTACCGATTCGGAAGGTACCATCTTTGTTGTACTCTATTCTTCTACCACTGGCAGCGATGGCATTGAATTCCGTGGAAGTCCACCAGGTTACGCTCTTGCCAAGATCTACAGAACCGTCATCAGTAGTATATTTACCGCTCGGCAAAGCAGCAAAGCCATAAGCATCCGTGCCGTTGCCATTGCTATCCCAGCCGCTGGTCGTCTTCAAGAGCTTGCCTGCCATAGGACAATCTCCCAAGATTTTGCAATCAGAATCAATGTATAACATTAAAGTGCCCCATTCAACATCGCTGGGAAGATGCCAGCCTGAGGGACATAAATTACTTGTTGCCTGCTTCCAATTGTAGAGCCTGCCGTAAGTTGTACAATTAGCTTCTTCGGCTTTGTAGCATCTGCTGCCATCCGCAGCGTAGTTTAAATTCTCTGCCATCCAAGTTTGGGTACCTATTTCAACTGTCTTGTAGGTTTGCCCATCTTTATCGGTCATTGAGCCATATTGTTTCATAGTGCCGTTAGAGCAATAATGCGTTTCGGTGTTATTCGCAGAAGTGCAGTTTTCTTCTTTGGGTAATTCTTCTTCTTTAGGGAATTTTGCTTCTTGCGTTTGAGCACGTTTTTCAAACTCTTCTATCAAAGCCTCTATTCTTGCAGATGTTACCCCTTCCACTTGCTCTGCCAAATCCCATATAGGAATAAAACTTTGAGCAAAATCTTTTATGCCTGTAATTCTTGCATTATCCCTTATTGAACTTACCCAACCGCCATATTCTCCTTTAAGTTTATCTATCTCCGTGGATTTCAATACATTGCCTCCATAAGTTTGATAATTGAACGACATATTATCTTCCAATTCTTTAATCATTTGCTCCTTTGAAGCACTTGTTTCGGTGCTTGATGCAGCATCAACTTTGCTAAAACTAAATTTTGCGGCTGTTTCCATTTGTCTAGCCGAAGTAAAACGCGAATCATTTGTAGAACCAGTATATGTATAATTAGCCTCCAAAGAACCTCCTTTGAAATATTGAATAAAAACGTGGCTTCCGTATCGGTCTAAAATAGCTCCAGGGCTTTTTGTCGATTTCAAATCAGAAATAAAATCGTCAGTTAAATATTTTGATAAATTTCGTGCAGATTCCGAGCCGCTCTTAATTTGGTCTTCGTCAGTGTAAAGATATGAGCGTACTTGGGAATAAAAGTATTTTTTGGATGAACTTTGCTGTGAACTTGTGTTTGTGTTCACAACAAATTTGGTTTCAAATCCAACGCTGAATACAAATGGAATTCCTACTGTCGCACCTAAACTCGTGCTTACTTTCATACTTTCGTTTCTGCTGCTGTAAAGTTCTTCTATTGTGCTGCCAGAGAACCAAGCATATTCCTGCTTGCCACCCGATTTGCCTAAGTCTAGAATACCTTCCTGACACATTTTATTTTGGTCTAAAACAGGAATATTTTTTACATCCGTCCAATTTATGTAAGGGCTTCCAATCACATCATAGCCCTTGCCCAAATCATTGGGGGTGCAAACTCGGCTTGAGCTACTCACAGAATTGGAGCTTTGAGCAACGGAACTGCTTGGCGCCGAGCTAAAAGAACTGCTTGATGAGCTACCTCCTTCACTTAAAGAAGGCGTTTCAGGTGGCGAATCACTTGTGCAAGCGAAAAAAATGAATGCCAAGGCAAAAATTGCCACCAATGAGAGAAAACGATTGGGTTTCATAATGAACTCCTTTGTTGAGGGGATTACTATCCTGCTAATACAAATCATAACTAATAGTAAGATACAATTATTTTTTTGAAAAAATAGATTTCACACGAAAAACCGTCAAAAATCTGAGTTTTTGGGTGGAAACTGAAAAAATAGTAATAAAATCAGGTTTTAATTAAATATCACTCTTGGAGAATGGAATGTTTGTGTGTAATTCTCTTTTCCGGGATAGCATTTTTGAATTAAAAAAGTACCTGGTTTATATTTTTTCAAAGATTCAAAATATGCCTTTGGAACAGAAGGATAATCTCCAACTACAGATTCCCCCAACTATAACCAAAACTCTTCCATTGAATTTTTTAACAAGTTTGCCCTGATTGGCTATGTAATAGTCAAATTCCTTTTCAAGTGGCTCTCTTTTTTTGACTTTCATAAATATGCTATTTCCATAAATCATCTATGTTTTTTGTAGTATAAGAACCTGAATTTGCTTGTGCTATTCCATTTTGCAGGTGTTCTGCATTTGCAGGTGTACTCAGTAAATACAAGGTTTCCATTATGCTATTGTAATCCCGTTCTGACATAACAATAAAATTACCCTGTTCCCGCTCTACTAACACAGGGTCTCCGTTGTTTTCAACTTCGCCAAGCATTTCGTCTATTTGCGTGGCAAATTTTTGCATTGTTACGGTAGTCATAAAAACCTCTTTAGGTAAAATATAGCAAAAAATCTAGCATTTGAATGATTTTACTATATTACCCCTTAATGTCTAGCGAAGATATACAAGAAGAACAGGAATTGCAGAGCGTTAGCGACTTGCCGCCTATTGAGAGCGTAGAGGAGCTTTCTAGCATAATACAAGCATTGGTTTTTGCATCAACAGAAGTTGTTACGCTGAAAAAATTGAAAGATATTTTGGGCGATTTCTTAGACCAGTCGCAGGTTTCCGGCGCGCTTAGGCATGCAAACGAACAACTTGCGAAAATAAAATCTCCATTTGAAATTGTGGCGGTAGCTGGCGGTTATCGCTTTAGAACAAAAAACGCATATTATCCATATATCCGCAAACTTTTCCCAGAAAACAACGCACGCAAGTTATCTGCCGCCGCTCTGGAAACACTTGCCATTGTTGCCTACAAACAGCCCATAACAAAAGCTGGCATAGAGGCGGTTCGCGGAGTTTCTTGCGATGGTCCATTGCACAGCCTTTTGGATAAAAAATTCATCGCTTTAGGGGAACGCGCAGAAACTGTGGGCAATCCATATACCTACATAACCACAACGGAATTTTTAAAATATTTCGGTATAAACCAAATTCCAGACGACCTTCCGCGCCTCACGGAATTCAGCGATATTTTGAACAGTGATTTTTTAATTCCGCAATATCCCTTACAAAAAGAAACTGAACCGGAACCTGTGCATCCGCAAGAATCAACGGAGCAATTGGAAATTCCTTTGGAGAGCGATTAAGCTAAAACCATATATGCACCGCAATGCCGCCGAGTAGCAAGGCTCCGCCTGTTGCGTAAAAAATGTTCCGTGCCTTTTCTGCTTTTTGCACTTTGTCGTATTCGGTTTTAAATGCGTTTTGATTTTTTGCGTATTCTTCTTTGTCTTTTGGTATGGCTTCTTGTAGTTTTTTGCTTTTGCCGTAATAATCTATTGATTTTGCGTTGTTGTAAATGCCAAGCCCAAGTGCTCCTGCTCCGAGGACATCCAAGCTAAAGGCTACCCAAAATGATGTTTTGCTTTTCTTTGGCTCGGTAGGTATATTTGTTGGTATTGTTGTTAGTTCCTCTTTCTGTGTTATTTTTGCGAATAGGGTTGGCGAATTTTCACGGATTGCGTCTAGAAGTCCTTTTAGGTCTGGGGTTTCTTTTACAAAATAACTGAGTAATTTGCCATTTGACGTTTCGTAAACTTCTATTGTGAGTGTGAATAGATTGCCTAGTTTGCCTATGAAGCCTTGGGTTACGTAGTCGCTTTTTATTGCTCTCCCTATGTTTATGGCGGTGCTGAGGTTTTCGGCTGTTTGGGGAACGCGGGAGATTATTTCTTCTCTTGTCAATACGTTATGCTCTTTTGGCAAAAGCGTTGTTGCTTGTCTTCTGAGTTCGTCTGTGAGGAATTTGGTTTCTTCTACGGTTAGGTTCATTTCTTCATCGGATGATAAGGTTATTTCTAAAATTGCTATGGTGGCAGCGTTTGCTGTTGCTAGGAGAAGTATAGTTGCAAGCAAAGTGTGTTTCATACGCCTACTCGTCTCTCAAGCAACGGACACTGTATTGGTTATCCTTAGAGGAAGCACTATAAATCACTCCATCTTTGTATTCCATCTTCCAATTGTAGACACTATTATTATTAACACTAGTACTAGTCCACCATTGGCCGACATCGTCTCCAACGTGTGTGTTGTAACCGCCTGGCAGAGCTGAAAAGCCGTAATCATCTGTGCCGTTGACATTGTCTTTCCAGCCACTAGTTGCTTTTAATTTGGCTCCAGCATAGTCAATGCCACCTGCAAAATCCACAAGTTTCAACAAATTATCGAAGCTTGGCAAATGCCAACCCCGCGGGCAATTTGCCTTAGCTGCATCCCAATTATACAGCCTACCGTATTTGGTACAGTTATCTTCCTTGCACTTACTGCCCGAAGCATTTAAATTAAGGTTTTCCGCCATCCAAGTCTGCCCGTCTATTTCCACATACACGTATTTTTTGCCATCACGGGGATCGCAAAACTGGGGTTTGTTTCTTCCGTAATGCAATCTTTCTGTGCCCTCTGTAAAACATCCACACAAATCATCGAGATTAATTGAACAACTACTTGAGCTATTCTCTTCGCTTGACGAGGACGGTTCAGCGGAATCGCTACTCTCGGCAGAAGACGAAACATCGTATTCGCTTGATGAGGACGGTTTGGTAAAATCACTTGACGAGGATAGTTCGGCAGAATCGCTACTCTTGGTAGAAGACGAAAGAGCCACAGAGCTTGAACTTACTTTGGAATTGGAGTTAGGAACGGAAGAAGAACTGCTAGACCCAAAAAAATAATCCATACTTGGATATTCCAAAGCTGGATTATCCGCACAAGATAAAAAAAGGCTCATGGCAAATCCCAAAATTGCCAATGCAATTGTAAATTTGTCTTTCATATAGTTGTAATATAATAAATTAGATTCGATAATTGGTTGATATTTATGTGAAAAAATTCTACATTTACCCTAATGAAAAAATCCATACTCATAACCATTGGCGACCCAAACGGCATAGGACCGGAGATTTGTTTGAAACTTATGGCAAATTTGCCCAAAACTAAACATCCGGTTGCCTTGGTGGGCGATACTAGAATTCTTGAGAGATGCAGAAAAAAACTCGGCATTGCAAATACAACTATGAAAGGCGGAATTCCGTTTTATTCGGCAAGCGAAGAGTTTGACGGGAAAATAGAACCTGGCAAGGTTTCAAAGGAGGCTGGAGCCGCAAGCATTGCTTGGGTTAGGCAAGCAGTTGAGTTGGTACAAGATGGCAACGCTGCTGCTATTGTAACTGCTCCCTTGTGCAAGGAAGCGGTGGAAAAAACCATTCCGAAATTTCAGGGACACACGGAATTTATAGGCGAAATGTGCGGCGACAAAGAACCCGTGCTTGCCCTTGTTCACGGAGATTGGGTGGTTGCTCACGTTAGCACTCACGTTTCTTTGGCAGAGGCAATAAAAAAAGCAAAGCCGGAGAGAATTGTAAAAGTAGGACACTTGTTAAACGAGTTCTTAAAAAAAGCAAAAGGAATAAAAGAGCCAAAAATAGGCGTTGCAGGAATAAATCCGCACGCTGGCGAAAACGGCTTGTTTGGCAAAGAAGAAATGTTGAATATTATTCCCGCCGTAAAAAAACTTCGCTCAATGAAAATAAACGCAATTGGACCTCTCCCAGCCGATATTGTTTTTCCTCAGTTGCACAGCGGCATATACGATGGAGTTATTGCAATGTATCACGACCAAGGGCATATTGTGACTAAAACTCTTGCATTCAATTTGGGCAAAAAATTAGTTAGCGGTGTAAATACCACGCTTGGGCTAAACGTTTTGCGCACAAGCGTTGACCACGGAACCGGTTTTGACATTGCTTGGCAAAACAAAGCTGACCCAACCTCGTTAAGAGATGCCCTATTGCTCGCCGACAAACTAGCTCTATGATTGAATGTCTAGCTAGTGCCACCATTGCCCTGCCAAAAACATTGCCGCACTGGGCTAATTTGGAACACTGGCTAAACAATGGTTTCAACGCAGATATGACTTGGATGGCAAACACCGCAGAAGTGAGAAAGCATCCCACAAATTTCAACGGAAAAAACTACAATGCCGCCTGGATTGCCCTTTGGAAATATCCACGCTCTTTGCAAAAGAAACAAGAACCCATAGCAGCTTACGCTCACGGCAAGGATTATCATATCAGTATATTAAACGAATTATTAGCCAAGCAAATTGAGGGACAACCCTTCGTGGATGCTTTGCCCATTGCAGAAAGAGAGCTTGCGGCAATGGCTGGGCTTGGTTTTATAGGCAAAAATACAATGCTGATAAATCCAAAATTCGGCAGTGCCTTTTTTATAGGCGGAGTATTATTTAACGGAGAAATAAAAACACAAAACAACTCTCAACTCTCCACTAAATGCGATAAATGCAGAAAGTGCATAGATGCCTGCCCCAACAAAGCTCTAACCGAAGATGGTTTTTTGGATGCTCGCAAATGCACAAGTTATTTAACAATTGAACATAAAGGCGAGTTTAACGAAGAGCAAAAAGAGTGGGCAAAACACAGCATTTTTGGTTGCGATATTTGCCAGAGAGTTTGCCCCTATAACGCAAGGCATTTGGCAGAAACAGAGCCTTATTTTGCTTTTGAAGAGAGTGAATGGAAAAAGAGAACAATAAAAGAAACCCCGCTTTGGCGAGCGGGAACAAAGAAATTAAAAAGAAATACTGAAAATTTTAGGCAGCTCTAAAAAGCTTTGCGCCATTCATCTGTATGCTTGCCACCGGCTTTTAGGAGAACCTTAGCAACATCGGGGAACGTTGAACCCGATCCCATTGCCTCTGCCCAGTCCGTTGGAGTATAACCGTCTTTGTCTTTTGGGTTAACTTCTACTTTTTTTGAGAGCAAATATTCAACTACAGCCTTTCTGCCTTCTTTTGCTGCCTCGTGAAGAGGAGTTAAGCCTTCTAAGCTCTTTGCGTTTGGGTTTGCACCGTTTTCAATGAGAATTTGCACGTTTTTAAGAGCGCCATAGCGAGAAGCCATGTGCAAAGCAGCACCTATATTGTGCAGTTCAGGGTCTTTTTTCTTTTGAGCTTCTATGAGCATGGAAAAAATTCCGTTTACGGTGGAGTCTTCGCGGGTGGCAGCATCTTCAAGCGGGGTTAAGCCAAGCTGGTCGCTTTTTATGCTGATATCTGCACCTTTATCTAAGAGATATTTTACCACAGCGGTTTTCTTTTTGTTTACTGCCACAGCGAGTGCTGTGTTGCCACTGCCGTTAGGAGTGTTCAGGTAGTCTTTGCTGCAAACCAAAAACATATCCATATTGGTAATGTCTTCTTTTAGTGCATAAGAGACAAATTTGTCGTTGCTCATTTGGACAGGCGGGTCCATTTTAGCATAGTGCTTTCTTATGGATTCCGGATTTGTTGGGTCTAATTTACTTTCACCACAAGCCATTAACGCCACCATAGCGCAAAAGCTAAGAGCAATTATTTTTTTTACCATAAATACCTCAAAAAAACTCTCTATAAATATATATTTTTTTTAGAAAAAGAAACATTTTTCCGCTGAAAAAACCAATTTTTTGGGTAAAAACTCAAATCAATGTCAAAAATTTGTCATTTTTGAGCTTATATAACAGGCACTCGCAATATCTTTATATCACTGCCAAACCGCACCTTAACTAAATATACTCCCTTTGGCAAATTAGCCAATGAATGGGTATGCATTAAATTCCCATTGATGCTATAAATTTCAACCACAGTACCACTTGCAATCCGCAAATTTACACCAGATAAAACGGGCGAGGCGGATTCCATTGAAGATGAACTGGATGCCTTTGAAGACGAAGAAGGAGCGGCAACTGGTGGGATATAAGTAGAAGCACCTTGGTTATAGGTGGTATTGGAAGTAGGTTCTTTCCACTGCGGAACTTCGCTTGCTTTTATCTTTGCGAACATTCTAAAATCGCCAAGTTCATAAGATTGATATGATATGTGATAGAGGTTCTTGCCATCGGCTGAAACGGCATATAGGTAATCGTACGTTGCTCTATTGGGGTCTTTAACTCGCAAAAATGTGTTAGCAACCGTGAACCACGGACCTGTGGCTAGCAATGTTGAGGAACCGTTACCGGTAGGATTATCCCAAACTAGGAACCTCATAGACGATTCCGAATCAAAATCTTTGCGGTATCTATGCGTACCTCCAAAGTTCAAGGCTACGTTGTCTTGTACCCATGCGAAGTCAGGTCCCTCTATCAGTCGCGAATCACGCCCATCGGCGAGAGGATTAGCCATATCAATGTTGCCGTTTGCCCCGACTAATTCCTCAATCGGAGTTGGATTTGTTATATTGGGAGCGGTAGGTGCGCCAGAAACCTCGGAAATTTTCTTGCGCATAAATCTCCCAAATGGACCTTCTCCAATACCCTTATCACCTATCAATGTAATCAAGTTTGGTGTGATCATATAATATGGATAGGATGTTGTGGTTTTTTGGGAACCTGTTGAAACGATTTTCAGAGAAAAACTGTTTAGCGTGTACCACTCACCAGATATTGAGCCACTAGGTCCGCTTATTGCTGCCGTGCCGTTGTCTTTTATTACCAACATATAGCCTACAGAATCATCTGCCCACACTTCGTCTGCGGCTGTAATCAACCTACTGTCGCGAAAACCTATTTCGCCAGCCCAAGGTAAAGGCTCGTGGATATCGCACGGGTTTACTTGGGCAGCAGGGTCAGAGTCATTAACCGAGAGTGCCAAGCGAAATCCTATGGAAGCGTCTTTACCCTTAATTGAACGCCTCTCGCGCGCAGAGACGCGACTCTTTGATGCCGGCTGGCTATAGCTGCCACCGCGACGCACTTTTGTGGAATAAAGATCGGGCCTGTCTATTGGATTTGTAAGTGCCGCACCATCGCTGCTGTAAAGCCCCCAACTGTCATACGTCAATTCATAAGCATTGCCGCTCATATCGTATATGCCTAGTTCGTTGGCGTTTTTTCCTCCAACATCTTTGATTCCATTTCCAGAATTAGCCGAGGTCCACGCTACATCGTTTACGGTGTTGCTACCAGAATAAAGATAGCCCTTGCTCTGGGCACCGCCTCTAGCTGCATATTCAAATTCGGCATCGGTTGCCAAACGATACTTTTTACCCGTCTTTTCCCTTAACTTACATGTAAATGCAACAACATCATACCATATCATACCTGTTTTTGGTTTGTTGTCGGCGGCGGTATTGTCGCCCGTCACAGCTTTCCACTGGGCATTCGTAACTTCGTATTTGCCAATGTAAAAATCACTGAGCGTCACGTCGTGCGCTGGCTTTTCTGTATCTTCGCAGGTGTTGTCTGTGGCGGAGCATCCTCTTTTGTACTTTCCACCTTTAACATACACCATATCCAAAGCCTTGTTGCTACCGCTTACGCTAACACCAGCTTCCGTATAGTCTGCTTGTGCTACTGCGCTTGAAAACAAAGCAGCGATTGCTATCAATGCCGTTTTCTTAATACTCATAAAACAGGTACTCGCAATATTTTAACATCACCGTTATCAAATCGCACTTTAACTAAATATATTCCCTTTGGCAAATTAGCCTTCTGCCTACTTATTAAATTTCCTTTAATGTTATAAATTTCAACCACCGTACCATTTCCAACTTTCAAATTTACGCCATTTTGAGACAAAATTGGCGTGGGTTTTTCACCCTCGCGGTCGCTGGATGGCGGAGTGTAGTTGCTCTCGTCAGGTGGAAAGTAAGTAGAAGTGCCTTGGTTGAAAGTATTGGCAAGCTTTGATGGCTCTGTCCACCCATATTTTGCGGCTGAGTCTGCGTTGGCACTCTTCTTTTGAAACATTCTAAAATCACCCGGTTCATAAGCTTGGAAAGATATGTGATAGAGCGTTTTGCCATCTGACGAAACGGTGTATAGATAATCGTAGGTTCCGTTGTTGGTATTATCATTAACTCGCAAGAATATATCGTCAACCGTGAACCACGGTCCCTGCGCCAAACCTGTATATTGACCTTTATCCCAAACTACAAATCTCATTGCTGCTTCAGAATCAAAATCTTTGCGGTATCTATGCGTACCGCCAGCACCCGTGGCTACGTTGTCTTGTATCCATGCAAAATCAGGTCCTTCTATCAAACGTGAGTCTCGCCCTGTTGTCGGGGGATTTTTCATATCAATATTTTTGACAGTAGAGGGAACCAATTGGTCTAGAGGCCTGGGGCTTGCAATGGTGGGGACTTTGAGTTTTGCTGCGCTAGAAGTATCTGACACCTTTTTGCGCTCAAATCTTCCCGGCATACCGAATTCTGGCATCATGGACATATTGTCTAAGTCTATCAAATAGTATATGAACTTTTTGCTTGTGCCATTTGGTCGCACAATATTCAGTGCCATGCAGTTTGCGGTGTACCATTCGCCGCTCACAGAATCGCTGGTCATGCAGTAATTGCCGCTACAATAAACAGAACCAGCTACTGCGGAACCATCTGCCTTGATTTTAAGTATTGCGCCATAACCGCCGCTCGGTGCCCACACCTCATCATCTGCCGTAATCAACCTTTCATCGCGGAATCCAGGTTTGCCGCCGCTCGGAGGAGGCTGGTGAATTTCGCACGGGTTTATCTGTGCAGCAGGGTCAGAGTCATTAACCGAGAGTGCCAAGCGAAACCCTATGGAACCATCTTTACCCTCTATTGAACGTATTTTGCGAGCAGAAATGCGGCTATCCGATGGCAACTGGTCGTAGCTGCCGCCGCGGCGTGTTTTTTGGGTATGAGCAGTGGGTCTGTCTATGGGATTCGTTAAATCACCTGCGTTTGAACTAAAATTACCCCAGCTATCGTGTGTCCATTCGTAAACATTGCCGCTCATATCATAAGTGCCAAGCTCATTTGCTGCGAGGCTGCCCACATCTTGGGGACCACTCATGGTAAAGCACTGCTGGTAAGAACCAGAACCGTAGCATGTTGGCGGATATGTGCTATTTAAATGCCAAGCCACATCATCGGCATTGTTGCTGCCAGAATAAAGATATCCATTTGTCTTTTTACCTCCGCGAGCTGCGTACTCAAATTCGGCATCGGTCAGCAAGCGATATTTTTTTCCTGTCATCTCTCTTAATTTACATGTAAACGCAATGGCATCGTACCATGTTATGCTAGTTTTAGGCCTGTTGTCGGAGCTAGAACCAGGTAACGATGGTTGAGAAGATGTTTCTTCGCCCATCACAGCCTTCCACTGGGCGTTTGTAATTTCGTATTTGCCAACGTAGTAGCTGCTGAGAGTCACGTTGTGCGCTGGTTTTTCTGTGGATTCGCACTTGGTATCTCCTTCTGAGCACCCTCTTTTATAAGTACCTCCCTCAACAAAAATCATATCCAAAGTCTTGCTATTGCTGCTTAAACCAGTTAAAGGCACTGTGTAATTGGTGTTGCCTGTTTGCGCCATTGCGCTTGAAAAAAAGGCAGCGATTGCCAACAATGCTGTTCTAAAAATTAACTTAGTGCTCATAAGCACCCCCTTGTGGATAATTCTTTACGTATAATTTAGAAAAATCTGCACAAAAATATAAACTCCTGTTTGCAAAATGACGATTTTTTGATTTTTTCGTTGAAAATTTTTATACTTTAAGGCGTAATGAACAAACTATTTTTCATTTTGCTATTACTCGCTCTTGCCGCCTACGGGCAGATACAGGAGCGAATTGCCATCATCAACACTTTAGATGACCGCGATTCTATAGGATTTTCCGAGTTGACTTACTTAACAGATATGCTACGCGAAGCGGCTGTGAATGTTTTGCCTAGAGACCGATTCGGTGTGATGACAACGGAGAGCATAATTGCCTTTCTCGGCTCAATGGAGAACACTGTGAAGGCGTGCAAAGAGTCGAGCTGCCTAGCGGAGCTTGGCAAGAAGGTGAGTGCGGACTATGTAGCTCAGGGGCGCATAGGGCGTTTTGGCGGCGGCAACTTGACCCTCAAGGTTGAGCTTTACAATGTAAAAACTGGAAATTTGATGGGTTCATTTACGGGCAATTTCAAAGATATATATAGCTCACTTGCTCTTATAAACGAAAAGGCACCGGATTTGTTCAAAAAGATGCTTGCTGAACCAGAAGCCCAAAAGCCTGAGCAGAGCATAGAAATTGCTACCACAACAGCACCCCAACCTGCTCCGTCTGCTGACCCTGTGACTACTGCAAGCATTATTGCAAACATTCAAGTATTAATTCAAAAAGGTCTTAATAAGAATAAAGAAATAATTCAAAAAGCATCTTTTCCTCTATCTCCTAGCAATAAAACAGCCTTATACGAGAAAAATAGAAAGACAGTTGCCGGTTCAGTGGGTCATGCTGTATTGAATGTTTTACCTGGCTTTGGAGTAGGTAGCTTTTCTCAGAGAGATTTAAAATTTGGTTTGATACTATTGGGTTCAGACGTACTTAATTTAAATTATTTTCTTTATAGAATTAATGATTCGGAAGATCTGGAAGATCTTTCTTCTTCGCTTAGTATTGCTATTAGTATTGCTATTGTTAGCCGTATTGTGGGTGTGGTAGTCCCATTTATTTATCCGAGCAAATATAATAAAACATTGAAAGAGGCATTAAGCATCAATGAGAATATTTCCTATTCCATTGACCCCCTAATCATCCCAAAACCTGGACCCCCCGCCGTTGGGCTAGCTTTCAACTTGCGGTATTGAATAGGAAAAAGCAACTCTTTTTCCCAGTATGGCAGGCTACCCCATTTCCTTGGGGCAAAACTTTAAACAAAAGGCAGTCAAAATCGCAATCTGGCGACCAGCATACCACTTTTAAAAAGTTCCCGCTGGTAGCACCCTTGTGCCAAATCTCTCCCCTGCTTCGGCTCCAAAACACCATTTCGCCCTTTTCAAGCGTTAGCTTCAAGGCTTGTTCGTTCATCCAAGCCATCATAAGCACAGTGCCGTCTTCTGCGTGCTGCGCAATTACGGGAACTAAGCCTTGCTCGTTATATTTTATGCTTTCCATTTTTTACAATGTAGGAAATTAAAAAGACACATAAAACCCTTGCCAAGGATGAAAAGGGTAAAATTTAGCGTTTGGATGCAAACGAATGGCAGGCGCAGGAAATTTTATATGATTCAAAATTGTTATTAAATTTTTGCTCCAAGTTTTTTGAGGATGAAAAATTGCATTAAAATCGTAATCAAGAGAAATATAGTATTCATAACGAATTTTATCCCATCCTAATTCACTGCCAACATACGGATCGTACAATCCCAATCCAAAGGCGAGGGCAAGTGGCAACATTTGGGGAATTTTAAAGGAAAGCCAGTGAGTTTGATTCCCTCCGTAATAATCATCAAACCAAACTCCTGTTTCCTTCTTCTTTCTGTGCCAGTCCCAATATGCGTTTGAATTGATCCAATACGAAAATTTATAATCAACATATTGCATAGCAGGGATATATATTTTTCCCATAGCGTAAAAACCGCCTAAGGTGCCCGCTATAGCATCCCAAACGCTATAACCATAAGGAGAAAAACCGTCTTTGAATTCTATCAAAACCTGCGTAAAACCAACCGTTAAGCCAGCCCAAAGCGTAGAAGCAAAAGGACTGAGTCCTGCCCAGTCATAACTCATCGCAAGCAATTCGCCAATAAAAATACCCGTATAAAAATGCCCGAATTTATCTAAATTCGAGGCATAGTTCATATCAGAGTAAAGTGGTTCAAAATGAAAAGGTTCCACTTTATCCCACCAGCCGTCTTTGAGAAGGGCAAAATACATTATAGAATACGAGGCAGCAACGCTAGAACCTATAACCGCAAGGCGCATCGGTTTTATTGTATTATCGCTCCCAGCAGAATCCAAATCCTGTGCATTTGCAATAAAAACGACAACTAAAATTATCGCAACAAATGCCTTCACCTATTACTCCACAATTTCATTCTCTAACAAATGCTCAAAGGTTTGTCGCTTTCTTATTTGTTTAAATTTACCCTTTTCCCACAGAATTTCTGGGGCAAGCAAACGAGAATTGTAATTGCTGCTCATTGCAGATCCATAAGCACCAGCATCGTGAATAATCAGCAAATCGCCAACATTTGCAAGCGGCACTTTACGGCTAACAACAATGCCACCCTCTTCTTGAGTAAAAACATCACCGCTTTCGCACAAAGGACCTGCGATTATGGCATCCACTTCTTCTTCGCTTTTTTTCCCATCCTTTGGAATAATTGAAATATGGTGATAAGCCCCGTAAAAAGACGGGCGTACTAAATCTGAGAAACCTGCATCTATTAGATAAAATAGATTCTTTCCCATTTTTTTCACAGCTCGAATTTCCGTTGCCAAAACACAACTCTCTGCCACCAAATAACGACCCGGTTCCACTTCCAATTGAAGATAATGCCCAACATTTTCGCTAATTCTTTTGCGTGCACTATCCCAAATATTGTAATATTTGTCCAAATCTATGTGCCAATTTTCATCTCTTTTATAAGATATAGGGAGTCCTCCGCCTGCGCTTATTATTTTTAGAGATTCGCCTGCACTACCAATAGTGCTAATTGCATTTTCCATTGCAGAAACAACCTGGGACAAGTGGATATAATCCGAACCAGAGCCGATGTGAATATGCAAACACTCAACAGCAAAGCCAAGTTCTTCTGCCTTTTTAATAACGCTTGGAAGGTCGCTGTGCCATATACCGTGTTTTGAAAGCTCGCCACCAGTATTGACTTTGTTGGAATGCCCGTGCCCAAAACCTGGGTTTATGCGTATGGCAAGCGGTACTTTTATACCAGCCTCATGCAATTGAAAAAGCATATCTGGACTGCCTATATTGACTGAAATAGAATGCTCTTTTATTAAATCAAGCGCATCTCTATCTAAAATATCTGCGGTATATCTTATGTGCGTAGGCTCAAAGCCTGCACGCAAAGCTCGGACAACCTCGCCTGCGCTAACGGCATCTATGTCCACCCCCACAGATTTCATTTTTGACAATAAGTTTATGTTTGGAGCCGCTTTTTGTGCATAGCGAATAACACTAAAATGGCGCAAATCCCATATACGTTTTTCTATAACCCCAAAATCATATATCCAAAGCGGAGAGCCAAACTGCCCTACCGCTAAAGCTATTTCCTTATCGCCAAAAGAAACATTATAATCTTTGTTCTCGCTCGGCATATTTAGGAATTTAAACTCTTACAACGCTGTTTTCCCCGCCATGACCATCGGAAATGCGTTCTTGATTGGCATTATCGGTTTGCCAAAATTGTCCATCAAAAACAAGTTTATATTGATGAATGCCTGAACCTAATTTGATTTTCCCGCTCCAATTTCCGTTTTTGCCTTTTTTTAGAGCAACGGGTTTCCAGCCATTGAAATCACCAGCAACGGCAACAGAGCCAGAAGCTGGAGAATATGCTTTAAACTCAACTTCCCGAGCAGATGCTTTGCTTTTTGATGCTGCTTTGGGAGCGGCAGACTTAGCTGCCGGAGCTTTTTTAGTTGCAGTTTTCGCAGGCGCTTTAACTGATTTTGTTTCTTTTTTCTGTGCCATTATAATAGCCTCCTTTTAAAAGACACACTAAATATAGAAATTTTCACACAAAATTTCAAGGGTATAGGCAAATTTTTACTACATTTCTCCTTATGTCTTTAAAATTTGAAACTCCCATCACCTCCGTTCCATTGTTTCACCAAGGCAAGGTTCGCGATATGTACGACCTCGGCGAACATTTTCTGATGGTGGCAAGCGACCGCATTTCTGCCTTTGACGTAGTGCTTCCAACGCCAATACCTGGCAAGGGCAAAATATTGAACCAGCTTTCACTATTTTGGTTTAAACAACTGGGAATGCCAAATCATTTGGTAACCGCAGATGTTGAAGACTACCCCGCCGTGCTTAAACCAAATGCCGATTATTTGCGTGGGCGTTCAATGCTCGTTAAAAAAGCAAAGCGGCACGATGTTGAGTGCATAGCGAGAGGCTACATAGTAGGCTCTGGTTGGAAAGATTACCAAAAAACTGGAAAAATTTGCGGGCACGTTTTGCAGGCAGGTTTAAAGCTCTGCGCAAAAATAGACCCAGCAATCTACACCCCAAGCACCAAAGCCGAATCAGGTCATGATGAAAATATATCTTATGAACAGACAATTCCAATAGTCGGAGAAAAAATAGCGGCAACGCTCAGAGATTTAACTTTGGAAGTTTACAGCAAAGCGAGAGAATATGCCGCAAGCAAAGGCATAATTTTGGCAGACACAAAATTTGAATTCGGCGAAATAGACGGCAATACAGTTTTGATAGACGAAATTTTAACCCCGGATTCTTCAAGATATTGGCCCGCTGAAAAATATCAAGAAGGGCAAAACCAAGAGAGCTTTGACAAGCAGTATATCCGCGACTGGCTGGAGACTTTGGATTGGAATAAGGAATATCCGGGACCGGAAGTGCCGCCAAACGTGGTTAAGAATACAGTGGATAAGTATGTGGAGATTTTTGTTAGGTTGACGGGAAAGCAGCCGGAGATTTAAGTTAGTTCTGTTAGTGCTACTTTGCACTTCTCCACAATATCCTTCTGCGTAGCCAATTTCTGCCGCTCGCCGTCTATAACAGCAGCAGGAGCATTCTTCACAAAATTTTCATTAGAAAGTTTTTTCTCAATGCTCACAGCAAAACTCTCTGCTTTTTCAATTTCCTTTTTTAGGCGGACAATTTCAGTTTCTTTATTCAAAATTCCTTCCAAAGGAACAAAAACTTCGCCGCCCGGTATAACCACGCTTGCGCTGAATGCTGGTTTTTCTCCAAGTTCAAAACTGCATAATCCTAAATCTTCAATCATGGATTTGCTGGATTTTAAATCCACTGTGGTTTTTGCAACGGCGGTAATTTTTTGGGGTGGAGCTATGGAATAGCGACCGCGTACGGAACGCACCGCTTCTACAATGGTAAATATATCTTCAAATTGTTTTTCTATTTCTGCGTTTATTAAATTTTCGTTTGCTTTTGGAAATTCCCTCAAAATAACCCTTTGCGAATTTGGGAAGAGAATTGTGTTTAATTCTTCTGTGATAAAGGGCATAATTGGGTGCAGCAAATCTAAAACTGTGTAAAGCGAATAAGAGAGCAAAGAGCTGGATTCTTTTGAGATTTCACCTTTTTTTATTTCCAAATAACGGCTACACAAATCGTCCCAAACAAAATGGTAAATTGTAGCGGCATATTCGGAGAAGCGGTAGTTTTCTATGGATGAATGGATTTCTTTGATGACGGTGTTTAGGCGGGAGAGGATCCATTTGTCTTCTAGGTTGTCTGAACCCCGATTCTCCCGATTCAAGGATTCTCCCGATATGTGAGGTTGTAAAAATCTGGCGGCGTTCCATAGCTTGTTGCCGAAGTTTCTGCCTATTTCGAATTTTTCGCTTATGTTTATTTCTCTGCCGTCTTCTAGTTTTTCTTTTTTTACTGGGAGTCTTGCTTCTTGGTTTTCTGTGCATATTGAGCACATCACAAAGCGTAGGGAATCGGCTCCGTATTTTTCTATTATGTCCACTGGGTCAACGCCGTTGCCGAGCGATTTGCTCATTCTTCTGCCTTGACCGTCTAAAATTGTGGGGTTTATATAGACATTGTTAAAGGGAATTTTTCCCATATTCTCTTGGCTAAAGATAACCATTCTGGCAACCCAAAGAGAAATTATATCACGTGCGGTTACTAGAACTGAAGTTGGGTAGAAATTTTTTAAATCTTCTGTTTCGCTGGGCCAGCCCATTGTGCTGTGGGGCCAAAGAGCAGAGCTGAACCAAGTGTCTAAAACATCGGGGTCTCGCGTTAATTTTTCATTTTCTGGTAAATCTTCTTCCAATGAGCAAACCAGCCAATCGCCGTTCTCCGCTTTAAAATAATGAATATCTTTTCTGTTTGCAAATTGTGTTGGTTCGAAGCTTGCATACCATATAGGAATTTGATGCCCCCACCAGAGTTGGCGGCTTATGCACCAGTCGCGTTTTTCGCCTAGCCAGTTTAGATAGTTTTTTGCATAGCGTGCGGGGGTGAATTTCACTTCTCCACTTTCAACGGCTTGCATTGCGCGTTCTGCTAACTTGTCCATTTTCACAAACCATTGGTCGCTCAAATATGGCTCAATTATTGTTTTTGAGCGGTCGCTTTTTCCAACCTGCATTTCGTGGTCTTCTACTTTTATCAAAAGCTCCTGTTTTTCCAAACCCTCAACTACAGCGGCTCTCGCTTTCTCTCCTTTCAAGCCCTTGAACTCGCCTGCATTTTCGTTCAGCGAACCGTCTTCGTTTAATATGTTGAGCACTGGGAGTTTGTGGCGAAGCCCTGTTGCGTAATCGTTTGGGTCGTGTGCTGGTGTCACCTTAACTGAACCTGTTCCAAATTCTCTATCTACCAAAATAGCATCTGCGATAACCGGAATTTCTCTGTTCACAAAAGGAACTTTCAAAGTTTTGCCAATGAATTTTTTATAGCGTTCATCTTCTGGATGAACTGCCACTGCTGTATCGCCTAAAATTGTTTCGGGTCTGGTTGTTGCAACGGGAATGTAACCGCTGCCGTCTGCTAGGGGATATTTGAAAGTCCAAAAATGACCTTTTACTGTTTCGTGGTAAATTTCATCGTCTGCAACGGCGGTGTGCAAATGAGTGTCCCAGTTCACAAGTCTTTTGCCGCGGAAAATCAAGCCTTTTTTAAAAAGGTTAAAGAAAGCATAGCGAACCGCTTTTGCGCACATAGGGTCTAACGTAAATCTTTGCCTGCCCCAATCGCAGCTGGAACCGAGTAATTTAAGCTGGCTTGTTATGCGAGCTTCGTATTCATTTTTCCAGTCCCAAATTCTCTTTACCAATTCTTCCCTGCCCAAATCGTGGCGAGTTTTCCTTTCATCTTTGAGTAACCGCTTTTCTACAACCGCCTGCGTTGCAATGCCAGCGTGGTCTGTGCCTGGAATCCAAAGCGTGTTTTTGCCGAGTTTTCTGTTGTAGCGAATGAGAATGTCTTGAATTGTGTTGTTGAGCGCATGACCAAGGTGCAATGCGCCTGTTACATTTGGTGGCGGAATTACAATGGAAAAATGCTCTGCACATAGGGGCAGCCACGTAGGGCTGCCCCTACGTGCATCGCTTGCAGGTTTGAAGTTCTTTTGCTCATCCCAATTTTTGAGCCACTTCTCTTCTATCTCTTTGTGGTTGTAGCGTGTTTCCATTGGTGTTTAATATAGAAAATTACCCTGTCAAAGTATCTATCATAGCCACGGCTTCTTCATATTCTCCAATTAAAATTTTTTGCAAAATATTTTCTACTTCTGCCACCTGTGTAAATGCTTTTAGAGAGGTAGTTGCCTCATCAATGGCATCGGAATCTAAAATACCAATCGCTTCTTTTAGTTTATTAAGTTCTACTTTCATAGCATCAAAATCAAGAGAACTTTTTTGTTCATTTTTCTTGTTTGCATTTATTTTATTCAAAAGAGCTTCTAAAGCCGTTAAAAATTCAGAAGTGTACTGTTTAATGTATGTATAATCTCCTTGCTTTCCTGCCATTTCCAAGGACTTTGCCATTTCGGATAAATCTAAAGCTCCTATGCTTGCACTTGCGCTTTTTAACGCATGGACATGAATGGAGTACAAAGAGTAACTCTCCGTTTTCAAGCATTTTTTGATTTCTTCTATTCTTTTAAGACCGTCTTTATAGAATGTGTCAAGTATTTCTGAATTTGCATTTAAGCTTTCTATGCGCACGGTTTCCGTTGCTTTTTCTCGCTTTTCCTCTGGTAGCCATTTTTCCAGAATGGAATTCAACTCAATAGTATCTATTGGTTTTGGCAAAAAATCATTAAAACTGTTTGAAAGAAACATTTCTTTTGCACCAGAAACTACGTTGGCTGTTAGCGCAATAATAGGCAGATTTGCGTGTATTTCCCTTATGAGTTTCGTAGCTTCAATACCACTCATCTCTGGCATCATGTGATCCATAAATACCAAGTCGTAACTATTTTCCTTTACTCTTTCAATTGCTTCAATGCCACTCGTGCACAAATCAACCTGCATTTTGTATGGCAACAGCAAGCCCTTGGCTACCTTTAAATTTGTATCAATATCATCCACAACAAGAACTCTTGCTTTTGGAGCCTTAAATTTAATTGTTATGTTATCATTTTTAATAGAGTCGAAAGATTCATTGGAGCCTATTTTCTGCGGCAATTTAACGGTGAATGTGCTACCTTTGCCATATTCTGATTGAACTCTTATATCTCCATTCATCATTTTAATGAGGTTCTTAGTTATGGCAAGCTCAAGCCCTGTGCCTTCTACATCTTTATTGATCGCAAAATCTAATCGCACAAAATCATCAAACAATTTTTCCAAATCTTCTTTTTTTATACCTATGCCACTATCGGCTACCTCTATGGTTAAAAGAACTGTATCTCCAATTATTTCTCCGCTTACGGAAAAGGAGATAAAGCCATTTTTTGTGTATTTAACGGCGTTGCTCAAAACGTTCAGCAACACTTGCCTCATTCTAGTTTCGTCCCCAAAAAGAGAATTGGGAATATTTGGGTCTATATTCACCACAAAACTCAAATTTGAATCCACGATACGTACTTTTATAATGTTAACTACGTCATTTATCAGAGATGAAAACAAGTAATTGTTCTGAACTATTTCCAATTTTCCGCTTTCAATTTTTGAAAAATCCAAAATATTGTTGATTATGGATAAAAGATTGGCTCCGGCATGTTTAATAGTGATAATATACTCACGGGCAATATCTGACATGTACTCGCGCAATACAAGTTCTGACATTCCAATTATTGCATTCATCGGTGTTCTTATCTCATGGCTCATCTTGGCGAGGAAATCGCTCTTTGCTTTTGAGGCTGCTTCTGCCAACTGATTTTTTTCATCAGATTTCTGTTTTGCTATGCTGAGGTGGAATAATATAAAACTAAGTGTCAGTGCAAAAAATACACCTAAACCAGTGATGAACATTCTCATATTCGTCACTTTTTGATAGTATTGATCTATAGGAATTAAAATTCCCATGTGCCAACCGTTTTCAAATCGTTTGGTAAATATAATATACTCTGAATTCTGCCTGTCACTTATTATTATTTTATGCTCAGAAACATTTATATCCTGTTTTAAATCCTTCACTATATCCGAAATACCTTTGTACGGCAATTCAGAGAAAGATTTGCCCATATTTTCTTTTGTTGGAGTGGCGATAATTTCTAAATTTTCATTCAATAATATTCCATAACCGCCTTCGGCAAGGCGTGTGCTTATAACATATTCCATTATTCTATCTAGCAACAAATCTATGCTCACAACTCCAAGTGGATTGCTTTCATTATCAAAAATACGCTCTGAATAGGAAATTGTCATTTCTCCTGTTTGTATGTCCACATAAGGTGCTGTAGCCACTACGCCGCTACCTGCGGCTACGGCTGCTTTGTACCACGGGCGTTCTTTTGGATTATAATCTTTTGGTGGAGTCCAGTCTCCATCAAGGTACATATCTCCGAACACCTCAAAAACACCGTAACCCGCTACCCGTGAACCATTGGAGATTAAATAATTTGGCATTTCAGTTAAATATTCCTGTATTACTTCTGCAGAATTACCCCGTAAAATCATATTGCGTACGCTTTGCGCAAGATTATGCAAGGATGTTTCTGCATGCCGTAAATCGGTAGCTACTTTTGATTGCGTATAAGACAGGGCATTTCTCGCTTCTTTTGTTAAATAGTCGTTTACAATGTCTCTTACAAACAAATAGCTTATGAATGTCATAAGAAAAAAAGCCAGCCAAACAAATAATAATTGCTTAAATACGGAGCGTATAACCGATGTTCTTTTTTTATTAGGTTCTAGCATTTATGGGCTCTTTTGTTGAATTCATCGGAAATTTCAAGAAATATGTCCACCAAATCTGGATCAAAATGCGTTCCTCTGCCCTCTTTGATGATATTCACGGCTTCTTCGTGTGTATAAGCTTTTTTATATGGACGTTCCGAAGTGAGTGCATCGTAAACATCTGCAATAGCCATCAATCTACCTTGAAGCGGAATTTCTTCTCCTTTTAGCCCTCTCGGATAACCTGAGCCATCCCATTTCTCGTGGTGAGTAGCGACAAAAATTTTAGCGTGTTCCAAAAATCCGTGTTCAGTTGTATTTCGTTTTATTTTCTCAATAATTTCTTCGCCGCAAATCGGATGCTTTTTTATTTCTTCAAATTCCTCTTCTGTAAGATCGCCGTCCTTTTTTAGAATATCGTCTTTCACAGCAATTTTACCAACATCGTGCAACTGCGAAGACCTTAGTACCCAATCGATATTCCAACCGTGCATTTCTTCTGTAAACAAACCGCGCATTATAATAGCACCTATCAATAAACCCAAATAATTCTGCGTTCTTTCCACGTGCTTGCCGGTAATATCATCGCGGTTTTCCACAAGCTCTGCCATTGCCTTTAAAACGGCATTTTGAAGTTCCAATATGGATCTAGTTTTAACCGTAACCATCTCTTGTAGATTATTATTGTAACTTGCAAGTTTTAAATGCGTTTCTATTCGTTTGAGCAAAATAGATTGAGAAAATGGTTTTGTTATATAGTCTATAGCCCCTAGCGAAAGCCCTTCCAACTCACTATCTCCATCTGTTTTTGCCGTTAAAAAAATAACTGGAACATCTTTGGTTTCCCTTTTGCTTTTTATGAGTTTTATCGCTTCATAGCCATTCATCTCTGGCATTTCAACATCTAAAAGAATTAAATCTGGAATGTTCTTTTCGAGAAATTTCAAAAGAGCAGCACCGGAATTCATAGTGAAAACCTTATAATGCTGGGCAAGAGCATTTTTGCCGAGCGTTAAGTTCGTCACATTGTCATCAACAAGATAGATTGTTTTTCTGTCTCCTATCATATAAGTTATAATGTAGAATTTTTAATTTTCCCGCACTGGCGCGGACCTAAAATAGCCGTAACAGGCACATCTTTTAGCGATTATGAATTTCGCAAGCTATGAGGATATTTTTCCGCTATGCAGTTGTTCTATGGGGGAAACCTAGGCTTCTCCCAGAGGGTCAGGATATTCATCTAATAAAAAGCAAATTTATATTTTCCTTCTCTTTTACAATATCAAATTCATGATGGTCAGCAGTAATACCAATGCACTTTTCATTTGTTAAAATTTCCGCTAGAAAAATGGAATCTGCCAAAGATATTCTGTAACTTGCTTTTAACCGACCTGCTTCAATAAATGCTTGCTTTTCTATTGTTTCTATAATTCTTATAGGGCTATTGACAATATCTTGCAAAAAATCTTTAGCTTCCTGCTCGCCTTGAATTTTATATACATCGTAAAAAACTTCCAATAGATTTATATTTGAAATTGATACATTGCCTTTTTCAAAATACGCTTTGCCTATAATATCCTGAACAACATCTGCTCCTTTTTCATTTGTATAATACGCAATTAAAGCACAGGCATCAAGTATATACTCATCCATATTACCTTTCCAATTCTATATCTTTATATTTCTGTTCTAAAAATCTATCCACAGACATTTTTCCAGAGTATTTTCCACGCAATTTGAAAAAATCCTCTAAATTATTTTTCTTTGAAGTATTCTCAAAAAATACAACCATAACCCTATTGCCTTCTTGCGTTTCAGTAGGTTTTTCTTCCAATTCCACTATTCCGCTTCTATATACGCCATATACGGCTGCTTGCATACATAACTCCTTTGAAACCTCTTATTGTAATTTAGAAATTTTCAACTATATTTCTATTGCATTTCACGTTGCAAAACGTGCATTCTACGCTATACCCCTTGCAGAATGTCAAAAAGTATAATATTTTTTATTTAATGAATTTCAACAGGAGACTGCACAATGAGAAAAGAACTCACAAAAATTAAATTTAAAGCCCTTTAAGCGTAGTGTTTTTCCAGAAATACTGGGAACAAAGCCGCAGAATATTCCCGTTAGGGCACTGTATATAGAAAAGGAACCTACAAAATTGACAAAGACGGGCTTTTTCTTCTTACTAGAGAAGATGGAAATATAGATAAACTTTTGTTTGCTCAAGAAGGAAAAAACTTGCTACTTGGCAGCACACAATATACAAAGCAATGAGCGACTTATCAATCCCTGCCCGAATTTTCCTCTTGATTTTGGCAGGGAACTATCCATTCAAAACCCATTTTTCTAAGTTCAACAATTCTATTCCTTCATTGTCAAATTCAAATTCATCTGTGGTAAGCAAAAATTTTCTGTAATTGTCTTTTATTTTCTTTAAGGGGTTTAGCTCTCTGGCAAGAGTAGCCTCTTCTTTTGCGGTGTAGGCAACTTGATAGTATTCCATTTCGCCGCTATGTGTTTGAACAACAAAGTCAATCTCGCTTTCTTGTGCTTTGCCTGTCCAAATTTTTCCGCCTCGCCTTAGCAATTCAAAATAGACAACATTTTCCAAGCAATGCCCTATATCATCTCGCCTTTTTTGCCCTATGAGATGCCGCCTTATGCCCAAATCAACGGCATAGTATTTTTCTTGTGTTGCAAGCTGTTTTTTCCCTTTAATGTCAAACCTGCTCACCTCATATATCAGGTAGCTGTCTATAAGTGCTTTTATATAGCGTTCCACGGTTTTATTGTTTATTTTAACGCCATTGCTGGCTAGTTTGTTAGATATGTTATTGGGCGACAAGGGGCTACCTATATTTGCAAAAACGAACTTGGCTATGTTTTGAAAATCTCTTTTATCTCTTATTTCTAGTCTCTGAAAAATATCCTTTTCCAAAACAGTGGAATAGATGTTTTTTATATATGCGTTTGTAAAGTCGCTGTCTTGGATTTCTTCTCCGGCTATAACTGGAAAGCCGCTGCTGAAAATGTATGATTCTATTAAATTTTTATGCCTATTTTTTTTGTTAAATTCAAAAAATTCCTTGCAAGAAAATGGGGTTACATTTATGGTTATGTATCTGCCGCTTAAAAGCGTTGCCAATTCTCCTGATAGCAACCTAGCATTTGAGCCAGTTATGTATAAATCCGCATTTTCAATTATTTGAAGACCATTCAGCAATTTTTGAAATTCATTCAATTCTTGAATTTCATCTATGAATATATAATTCATCTTTCCACTAACCAAATTTGAAATTGCAATATCGTAATGTTCTCGCCAATTCGTTATGGCATTTATTTTTGGGTCTTCAAAGTTGTATTGCTGAATTTGCCGCTTGCTGATTCCGCTTTTGACCAGTTCGTCTGCAAACATTTTCAAGGTTGTTGATTTCCCTGAACGGCGAACACCAGTTAATACTTTTATCACAGGCTTGTCTTTGGAACTTGACAATAAATCCATTATATTTTCTCTACGCAATAAATTCATAAAAAACCTCTAATACCAAAACTTACAAAAAAATAAAGTTTCGGTAGTAGAGGATCCCTATGGTTGAAGATCTCCTTAAATACTCTCCTGCTTCTCCTTTGGAATCCATTTTGCCAAAACAGCATTTAGCTTAACGATGTCTATAGGCTTAGACAAAAAATCGTTGAAGCCGTTTGCTAAAAACATCTCTTTTATGCCAGAAATGGCGTTAGCAGTCAATGCGATAATTGGCAGTTCTGCATAGCCATCCTCTCTTATGAGTTTTGTGGCTTCAATGCCATCCATCTGCGGCATCATGTGATCCATGAGTACCAAGTCGTAGGGATATTTCTTTACCGCCTCAATAGCCGCCGAACCGCTCATACATAAATCTATTTGCATTTTGTATGGCAGCATTAAACCCTCCGCCACCTTTAAATTTGTGCCTATATCATCTACAATTAAAATCTTAGCCTCAGGCGCTGTAAAACGTGCCACAGAAGCATCATCATTTGAACAATAAGAAAAATGACCAGATACACCGTTCAATATATTTGCAACGGATATGGAATGCGCAGGCATAGCCAATACATCCAAATTCATATCTGCTGTGGCATTGCCAAAATCTGTTAGCACAACTATTTTGGTTTTGGATTTAAGTTCCCTAATTATCGCTTTGGCGTGTATCAGCAGTGAATAAGAAACGAACAAAAACGTGTACTCTCTCTCTTGCAATTTCTTGCGTAAATCATAATCGCTTTCAGCTCTATGGCAAATCACGTCCAAATTATCCACGGTGCAAATTATGGAGTCAACATATATTTTATTAAGCTCATAAACAAGAACGCTTTTCTCTTCTGCATTTTCTACTGATGCCAAAGGCTCAGGTGAGTGTATTTTCTGCGAAAGCGTAATTGTAAATGTACTTCCTTTGCCAAATTCCGATTGAACGCTTATATCTCCGCCCATAGCATTCACAAGTTTTTTTGTTATCACAAGACCAAGCCCTGTGCCTTCAATGCCTTTGTGAGAAGCAGAATCAATCTGCACAAACTCGCCGAACAATTTTCTTATATCTTCTTGCTTTATACCGTTTCCACTATCTGTCACATCTATGGTTAAGAAAACATTGTCTTCGGTTATTTCTCCGTTTACGGAAAATGAAACAAAACCTCTTTTCGTGTATTTAACGGCATTGCTCAATAAGTTGAGCATAGCCTGCCTTATTCTAGCCTCGTCTCCAAAAAGAGAATTTGGAACATTGCAATCTATATTCACCACAAAACTCAAATTTGAATCCACTACTCTCATTCTTATAATGCTCACCACATCATTTATCAACGAAGAAAATTGGTAGTTGCTAGGAATTATTTCCAGCTTGCCGCTCTCTATCTTTGAAAAATCTAAAATGTCGTTGATTATGGATAAAAGATTGGCTCCGGCTTGTTTAATTGTGATAATATGTTCGCGGATAATGTTTGGTCTGATTTCGCGGAGTGCTAGTTCTGCCATTCCTATTATTGCATTCATCGGTGTTCTTATTTCATGGCTCATTTTGGCGAGAAAATCGCTTTTGGCTTTTGATGCGGCTTCTGCCAAGAGATTTTTTTCATCGGCTTTCTGTTTTTCCTTTGCAAGGCGGAACAGTATAAAACTAAGAGTCAATGCCAAGAACACGCCTAAAACAGCGATGAACACTTTCATCTTCTGGACTTTTTGATAATATTGGTCTGTGGGAGTTAAAATTCCCATGTGCCAACCGTTTTCAAATTGTTTGGTAAACAGAATAATATCATGTTTGTCATCTATTATTTTATGCTCAGAAATATCCATACCATTTTTTAAACCATCCACTACATCTAAAAAACCTTTGTGAGGCAATTCAGAGAGAGATTTGCCTATGTTCTTTTTTGTGGGGCTGGCGATAATTTCCAGATTTTCGTTCAATAATATTCCATAACCACCTTCGGCAAGGCGTGTGCCAACAACATATTTCACTATTTTATCTAGCAATAAATCCATGCACACAACGCCAAGCTGTTCGCCATTCTCATCAAGAATGAGCTTTGAGTATGTGACTACCGTTTCTCCCGTATGTGCATCCACATAAGGAATTGTAGTTGCTACACTACCACCTGCGGCTAGGGCTGTTTTGTACCACGGGCGTTCTTTTGGCACATAATCTTTTGGCGGAATCCAATCTGTTCCGTCAAGGTAAGTATTTTCAAACGCATCAAAAACTCCGTAAATACCATTAAAACCGGATATATGCGCATCAATGGAAGTGAGATATTTTGTAATCTCAGTCATATATTCCAACACCGCATCTGCCGAACTGCCACGCACAATCATGCTGCGTATGCTGTGCGAAAAATTTTGCAAAGATGTTTCTACCCCTAGCAAATCGCTGGTTATTTTTGATTGTGAATAAGACAAGGCATTTTTGGCTTCTTTTGTTAAATAACCATTTACAATGTCCCTCACAAACAAGTAGCTTATAAACGCCATAAGAAAAAAAGCCAGCCAAACAAACAGCAATTGCCTAAATATAGTCATTAGACTTCCCCTCCTTTTGAACTATGTAAAACTTGTTTTTATTTACAAGTTAAAGAATAAATATAGAAAATCTTTTCATCCTAGCCAATCGTAGTTCAGACAATTAATCTTTCACGCAACGAACGCTATACACATAATCCTTGGGGTTGTTTGCAGTAGTAACATTATCGGAGCTGGTCATTATCTTGACATCAGCGTTGTCGGTGCTCCCATTACTACTACTCCACCAACCGCCGGAGCTACCGATGAATTTGAAACTACATTTGCCCCAGTTACATTCTCCATAGCCACCCGATAGGGCGGAAAAGCCATACGTGTCCTCACCATTCCAAGCATTAGTTTTCAAATACTTTCCCGCAGTTGAATTACCGCCAACCGCTGTAATCAATCTATTCCAATCCGCTTCGCTAGGTATATGCCAACCTGAGGGGCATATACCCTTATGATTACCCGCACTTATTTGCGTAGAACAAGAAGTTGTATTACAGCTAGTAGGCAGTTCCATTGCCATTGCCCAATCGTATAACCTGCCGTATTTGGAACAATTGCCTTCGCTATCACCGCCAGAATCATCGCCATAACATCTGCTGCCTGTAATGTTTACATTCAAGTTACGCTTGAACCAAGTTTGTGTACCAATCTCAACCGTCTGGTAAATCTCACCCCCGTGAGTTACAGAAGGACCAGGACCAAATTTAGTTGATTCAGAACTGCTGCTTAACGCAATAGAGGAACTGCTAGGTACAGCTTCGCTTGACAAAGGCACTTCCACAGAGCTAGAGCTAGGTACAGCCTCGCTTGACAAAGGCACTTCCGCAGAGCTGGAAAGCTCGCTGACATATTTAGGGCTGCCGGGGTCATCTGGATTGTTGCGCACAATCTCCGTGCAGGATATGAAAAAGAATGCGAGCGCGAGCATAAAAAATCTTAAAACCATATATGTAACCCTATCCCCGAAGCTAAAACCGCTCCGCCAATAACATAAAACGCATTCCGCTTGGTCCGGCTGCTTTCCGCTTCTTCCCAAGTACCCTCGTAATAACCTGCTTCAGTATGCCCCCTCTCGCTGTATCTGTCAAAAGCATCCTTCACATTCCCGTCCTCATACACGGCATAGCCCAACAACGCCACCCCCAGCACATCCAAGCCTATGGCAACCCACCTGCTCGTTTTGACTGGCTCCTTAATTTCGGTCTTTATGCCAAGCAATTTTTCACTAAGAACACTCGGAACTTCACGCTTAATTATATCAACCAAATCATTCAGATTTTTTGGATTATAGGAATCATATTCCTTTGTGAATAAAATATCCTTTTCCGCCACGCTATACAACTGATACTTCAACAGCCATTTGCCATCATATTTATTAACCATGCACCACGAACCATAATCCGCATTGGCTTGCCCTGCCAGTTTCCCAAAACACAAGCCGCCTTCCTCGCAGGCTTCAAAAAGGGCTTCGTCTCCAACCTCCTCGCGCACGTCTTTGTATGGTATAAGCCTGTAATCGGCTTGGGGCAAAGTATTTCTCGTGACCTCTTCCATCTTATCCCTCAGGCGTTCCAAACCATTCACATCAAAACTGCCTATGCAAGGCAGCACAACAAAGCTCTGCCTCGCAGATGAAGCAAATCCGAAGGCTAGTAGGCATAATATCAATATTTTTTTCATAATTCACTCCACAAAATTTTAGGAAAGTTTTCTTTGTTCACCGCTGTCAAAACGCTTAAAACCTGCAAATCGGAATCAAGGACTATTGTTAAGGGCAGGGAATATCTTCCGCTTTTTTCCTGAACAAAGCCGGATTTTTTCAATAAGTTTCCGTTTGGGTCAAAGTAAAGGGGAAAAGAATCTCCGGCATATTTATTTGCCATATCGCTCACCTTTTCTCCATCCTTGTGAATGCTTTCTCCCACATTTATCAAATACACCTGTACTCCGTTTTTTTGAAGCTCGTTTGCGTTCTTTTTCAAGAGAGCGAGTTCTTCCGCGCAATTAACGCACCAAGTAGCAAAAAAGGAAAGAGCTATGCGTTTAGCTCCGATTTTTTTTGCATTCTCTTTTAAATTATCCTTGTTTAGCCCAGGCTCGTTTTCTATTGTAAGCAATTGAAAACTGGGGATTGTTCCTTGCAATTGCCCAAAGCAGAAGGCAGACATTAAGGCAATTAGCATAATTATTGTTCGCATTGTGGACTCCTTTGTTTAATTTCCTGTTCCCATTCATTCCAAAAATTTTCTGTTTTTAATTTATCTTGCAGTTTTTTTAAAGCAATCTCTTCTTTCTGGTCAAAGCCTTTTACCGGAGCCGGACTTTCCAAAAGCCTAAGCTCTGCACCGTTGCAGGAGGTTATCTTCAAAGATGGTTGATATGAGCAACCGTAGGGACCTCCGCTGGATTTGCAAATTGGCTCCCCTTTGTAAACAAGTGATATGCCCTTTCCAGCGCAAGGCGTATTTTCCATTTTTATGCTGCCGGAGAGCTTGGAAAAGGCTATATCGGAATAAGTGGTTTTCTTTTCTGGGTTCCAGTGCGTTTTAGCGTTGCAATGCTCTTTGTAATCCTTTTTTGCTTTGTCATAAGACTTCTTAGCCGAGGCAAGATATTTTGACTCAACCCTCAAGCCTTCAAGCAAAATTTGGATGCTCATAAATTCGTTCCAACTGTTTTGGATTTTATGCCAATCTTTGGACATCTCAATTGATTCCGCCAAAATCCTCTGCTTTTCCAAGTAAGGCTTGGCAATATCTTTAACGCATACATAAGCTCTGAGCAAATACCCACCGTTTTCTTGTAGCTTGGGGAATTCCATTTCCTGAAAGCCTATGAGAGTCAAATCGCTTTCTATTCTGCCTTTCTCCAAAAACTTGCTGGATTCTTTGAGAATGCCATCATTTTCTTCGCTGTAATTAGCCATATTGGTTTCGGATTTTACCTTGGAAATCAAATTTTGCGCTATTTCTGCTTTCGCTTTGACTCTGGCATTGTCGGGGTCTTTGCCCAGAACTACGGTGTTCATAAATGAACCGCCTTGGCAATAGGCAACCGCTTTTGCGGAATCTGTTTGCGTGAAATTAGCCAGTGCTGATGGGGCAAGCACAAGTAGCAACCAAAGAGGGGGAAAAAGAAAAGCCATATTCAGTGTAAATGTAGAAAACTCCTGCTTCAAACAACTGAAATTTTTTCAAATTCACCAGAAATCTCAAGAAATATATCCACTAAATCAGGGTCAAATGCGCTTCCCTTGCTGTTTGAGATAATTTTAACGGCTTCTTCGTGGGAAAATGCTTCTTTATAAGGTCTGTCGGAAACTAGAGCATCGTACACATCGGCTATTGCCATAAGCCTGCCTTGAAGCGGAATTTCCACTCCTTTCAAGCCTTTTGGGTATCCAGTCCCATCCCATTTTTCGTGGTGAGTAGCGGCAAAAATTTTAGCATGTTTTAAAAATTCGTGTTCAGTTGATTTTTGGTCCATTTTTTCAATAATTCCTTCGCCGCTAGTCGTATGCTTTTTTACTTCGGCAAATTCTTCTTCTGTTAGTTTGCCGTGTTTATTGAGAATCTCGTCTTTCACCGCAATTTTGCCAACATCATACAACTGCGAAGATAGCAACACCAAACCTATATTCCAATCGTGCATCTCCTCTGCATACAAACCTCGCTTTGATATGGCACTAATCAACAAACCCAAATAACTCTGCGTTTTTTCCACGTGCTTGCCAGTAAGGCTATCACTGGTTTCCACAAGCCCTGCTATTGCTTTTAAAAGAGCATCTTGCAATTCCAATATAGATTTGGTTTCTTCTGCAACCACCTTTTGCAAATTCTCATTTTGATCTACAAGTTTAAAATACATTTCCACACGTTTTAGCAAAAGAGATGGAGAAAATGGTTTGATTATATAGTCTATGGCACCGAGCGAAAACCCTTCTTTTTCGCTATCGCCGCCAATTTTTACCGTTAAAAAGACAACTGGAATATCCTTGGTTGCCTCTTGGCTTTTTATGATTTTCACTGTTTCATAGCCGTTCATTTTTGGCATTTCAGCATCTAAAAGAATTAAATCTGGGAGACCCTTATTGATATATTTCAAAAGAGAGTCGCCGGAATTCATGGTCAAAACTCTATAATGTTCATCAAGCGCATTTTTGCCAAGCTTCAAATTCGCTTTATCAGTATCAACAAGATAGATGGTTTTCTTCTCCTCAGTCATGCTATTTCTCTAATTATGAGTGTATAACTGCTTGTAAGGATTTTTTGCATTAGGTTTCAACAAATAAAATCTGTCTTTCAAATAAGAATTTGCATCCACGCCAAAATGTTTGGAAAACTCTGCAACATAAGGTTCTATTTCCTGCAAATCGGCAGCAGAAGCTAGTTCTAGCACAACCTGCGCCGGAAGCCCGGAAAGTTCTTTGTTTGTTCTGATGAAAATTTTGCCGCCGTGCATTCCTGTGCCTGTGAAATTTCCAACAGGAATCTCATCTATATCTATACCAAGCACCACTATAATTCCGCCTGCTAAATATTCACCTAAAAAGCTACCTGTTTTGCCTCCTATCACTATAGCTGGCTTTTTGGTTTTGTATTCCTTCATGTGAATACCGGTTCTGTATCCCGAATTGCCGCGTATAAAAATATTGCCGCCTCTCATAGCGTAGCCCAAGGCATCGCCAGTGCTGCCGTGGACTATTATTCTGCCATCGTTCATTGTGTCGCCAACTGCATCTTGGGCATTGCCTTTCACCTCAATAATGCCACCATCTAAATAAGCACCTAGTGCATTGCCGGGTGTTCCGTTTATCACAAGATTCTTTCCTTTCATAGCGCTGCCTATAAATCTTTGCCCATAGCAATGGTCTATGCAAACATCTTCCGTAGCCGCTTTCACCTGCTCGTTCAGTTCTTTGAAATCAATGTTTTGCGCTGATATTTGTTTCATTTTAGTCTCCCATTTGTGTGTTGGTAAATATAGAAAAACTTGCCGTATATAACCCCAGCGCAAGCGCCACGCTTGCATTGTAGGAATGCGCTCCTGCAAACATTGGAATTTTCACAATCGAGTCGCAATATTTTCTGATATCTGGAGGAAGCCCCTTGTCTTCTCCGCCAATTGCCATAACGAGGTGCTCGGAAAATTCAAAGTTGATTATTGAAGTGCTACTGTGTCCATCTAAACCAACAATCTGATAGCCAGCTTCTTTGAGTTCCTTTAAGGCAATTTCAAGATTGCTTGGGCGGCAAAGAGTCATTTTTTCAAGGCTTCCTGCCGCGCTTCGCTCCACAGCAGGCGTTAATCCGCAAGAACCTTTTGCTGGAAGCAGCATAATATTAGCACCAAGTGCAAACGAAGAGCGAATGCAAGCACCTAGATTATGAGGGTCTTCTAAATTTGCGGCTACCACAACGCGGCAGGGAATGCTGTTTTTCTTAATTTCCATCAAAATTTTTCGCGTTTCATTCCAAGGCAGCACAGCTTTTTCGTGGCAAAGGGCAATAACGCCGCCATGCCTTTTTGTCAATTTGTCCAAAGATTTTTCTTCTACCTGTTGAACGTGGACATTGGCTTGTACGGCAAGTTTTTGCAATTCGTACAATTTAACGTTACCGCTTTTCAACTTGAACAGCACTCTATGAATTAAACCAGGCTTTTTTTTGAGCATTTCTTCCACGGCTCTCACCCCGCATATAAGACGCTGCTGCTTTGCTAATTCTTCTTTTTTTTCCATAAAATCCCCTCACTGAAAATTTTGCAATTCTTGCAAAACGCCAAATAGTTTATTGCCTATCTTGTATCTCTTTTCAATGTTATCGCAAAAATAATGCAAATCTTTTTCTGCATCTTCATTTAGCTCGTCTATGTTGGAAAGTATATGCTGCACAATAACATCATTTTTCTTTGCAAAAGCCTGTACTTTTAAGTTTGTTTCTATATGGTTCACCACATATTTAGCACTGGAAATTTGTTCTTCCAAAAAATACACCAGCAAAACTTCTTCTTGCAGAATTCCCCAGTGATGGTCTTGGGAATATGGCACTATTTTTTCGGACTTGTTGCAATAAACTGCTTGTTTTGCATAATACTGGCACACATCCAAATGCCCTAAAAATTCATAAAGTTCTGGCAATAAGTTCAGTTCTTTGAGCATAGTTTGGGCATCCATAGCTTTTTTTATCTTTCTGAACTGGTAGTTAGACTTTTCGTAATATAAATTGCGCATATGGCGGTTATAGGTGCGATTGCGCATAACTTGTTGCGAAGGAGGAACGTGAATTTTAATTGTGCTTTTCATAACCTCTTTATCCTCTGAATTCCAGCAATAGCTTTTAATGATTGCTCTATGTTCTTTACCTGAGCAGAATTAAAAGCTAGCAAGTCTATCTTGCCCCTGAGCTGCCCTTCTTTATTCTCAAATATAGTTTTTTTCACAAGAGCATGGTGTTTTGAAACCGCACTGAAAATGTCTTCCATTTGCATTTTATCTGCCGCTTCTACTCTAAAAACGCATTTGAACTCCGGTTTTACTGTGTTTTGCTGCTCCCATTGCAGTGATATTTGTTGTTCTTGCGAAAATTTATTCAAAATTCTGCAATTTTCTTTGTGTATCTCTATTCCCTTGCCGCTTTTCATAATTCCCCTAACATTATCCCCTGGCAGCGGATTGCAGCACGGAGCATATTTGAGCAAAAATCTTTCATTGTAACCTATGCTTATAGGCGAATTCTCTGCCGAGCTAAATACATTGAATAGTTTAAGTTTTTGCCAAGCATAAGAATCGTCTGAATATCGTTTTAGGAAATTGAAAACATTTTTAAGAGGAATTTCGCTTTTGCCAAGGCTTTCGTAAAAAGAACTTATATTTTGAACTTTAAAAGCGTGGCAAATATCGGAGTCTTTTGGATAATTTTCCCTTGATATTTTCAAGCCTTGCAATTCTCTTTGCCATATTTTTCTCCCTAAAACTTCAGATTGGGTTGTTATTGTTTTTCTAAGCCATTGCCTTATGGCAGTTTGCGCCTTTTGGGTTTTAGCTATTGATAGCCAGTTTTCTTGCGGTTCCTGAGAATCGCTATGCAAAACCTGAATGGTTTCTCCAATGGGAATATCTGCGTCCAATCCCAAAACACTGCCACCGGCACGGGCACCCAGGCAATGCAAACCCAAATCTGTGTGTACGGCAAAGGCAAAATCCAAAATGGTTGCGCCAGAGGACAGAGTTATTTTTTTTCCTTGAGGTGTCCAAGCGTAAGAATCTTCTGGCAAAAGGCTTTCGTGCAAAAAACCTAAGAATTCCGTTGAATTTGGAATTTCATTTTGCATTTTAGTTATTTTGCCCACCCAATCCATATTTTTTTCAAGTTCTTCGTGTTTCAAATTGAATTTGTAAGCCCAATGCGCAGCCATGCCGTGCTCTGCGGTTTCGTTCATATCTTTGGTTCTTATTTGAACTTCAACGAGCTTTCCCTGCGGACCTATAACCGTGGTGTGCAGGCTTTGGTAAAGGTTTGGCTTTGGAACTGCAATGTAGTCTTTAAAGCGGCTGTAAAGCGGCATCCACAAGTTATGCACATAACCAAGGGCGGTATAGCAATCTGTCACTTGATTAACGATAATTCTAATGGCAAAAATATCGTAAAGTTCATCTATTTTGCAGCCCCTATTTCTCATTTTTTCGTATATGCTGTAAATGTGCTTTGACCTGCCCTTTATATCGCAGTCCAATTGTTCCAGGTTCATTTTTATATTCAGCGGAAAAATTATTGAATTTATATATTCTTCGCGTTCTTTGTTGGTTAATTGCAGGTGGCTTTCTATTGATGCATATTCGTCTGGGTGCAGATATTTAAAAGCCAAATCTTCCAACTCAAATTTAAATGAATAAAGCCCAAGCCTGTGAGCCAGTGGAGCATAAAAATTAAGGGTTTCTTCGCTTATGGCACGCTGCCTTTCGGGTTTTAGGTATTGCAGGGTGTACATATTGTTGAGGCGGTCTGCGAGTTTTATTGCCACAACTTGTGGGCGTTTTGAAACATAAGTTAAAAATTTTTTGAAAGTTTTTGCGGTTCTGTCTGCTCCTTTTTGTATATCGGAAATTTTAGTTACGCTGTCTACCATTTCCGCTATTTCCATTCCAAAATTATCTTGAAGATCCTTTATGGAATACACAGTATCTTCCACCACATCGTGCAAAAGCCCCGAAGCCACAACCACGGAATCCATTTTCAAATTTGCCAGTATTTTAGCCACTTCTATAGGATGCTTTATATATGGCTCCCCGCTTTTGCGCAACTGCCCTTTGTGTGCTTCCATAACAAAAGCCACGGTTTTTTCAATAAGTGCCCTATCCAGCTTTGGGTTTATATCTATGAGAGATTGGGCTACTTCCGATGGATCCATAACACAAATGTAGAAATTTCTATCTTACCCCCTTATGGAAATACTAGAAGGCTGTTTAGACGGACGGGGCTTGAAAATTGCCATTGCAGTTTCTCGCTTCAATGAAGTTGTTACAAAAAATCTTTTGGACGGAGCTGTTTCTGGACTCAAAAGAACATCCGTTAGCGAAAGCGACATCACCATTGCTTGGGCTCCGGGCGCGTACGAATTGCCGGGCATAGCGGCTCGCTTTGCGGCAAGCGGCAAGTTTGATGCGGTTATAGTTTTGGGAGCAGTTATTCGCGGAGCAACTGCGCATTTTGAATATGTTTCAAGCGCTGTTAATTCTGGCATTGCACATCTTGCAAGAGAAGGAAAAACCCCGGTTATTTTTGGTGTGCTAACAACAGACACAGTTGAGCAAGCAATGGACAGAGCAGGCTTAAAATGCGGCAACAAAGGAACGGATGCCGCCGCTGCCGCAGTGGAAATGGCAAATTTATATAAAAGGTTGCCTTAATGCCCTCTGTTTCTCGAAGGCCCGCACGGGTTTTTGCCCTTCAACTTTTATATGCAATGGAAATAACGGGCGAAGCTCCAGGCTATTGCCTGCCGGGTGTTTTGGAAAGCCATTCCATCAGTGGCGATATGCAGAGGTTTGGCATGAAATTGGTTGATGGCGTTTTGGAAAAAAAAGAGGAATTCCGCAATATATTTTTAGAATTAATCCCAGACTGGTCTCCAGAGCGACTTTCCACAATAGACAAAATAATTTTACAAATAGCAATGACAGAAATGCTGCTCGCAGATACCCCAATAAAAGTAATTTTATCAGAATCCGCCCAAATAGCAGACAAATTCTCAGACGAAAACTCCCCCGCCTTTGTGAACGGGGT
>JAITFP010000073.1 GCA_031281275.1 Candidatus Fibrimonadaceae bacterium | reverse complement strand
GAGGTTATAGACCGTTGCTGGGCATTGGAAGAAAAAAATCCCATAGCCTTTATCCACGATGTGGGGGCAGGGGGTCTTTCAAATGCACTTCCCGAATTGGTGAAAGACGCTGGCTTTGGTGGCAAATTCCGTTTGCGTGATATTCCAAGCGAAGAAAAAGGAATGAGCCCCTTGGAAATATGGTGCAACGAAGCTCAGGAACGTTATGTGCTTGCAATTTCAAAAGAAAGCCTGCCCATATTCAAAGAACTATGCGAAAGAGAACGCTGCCCCTTTGCTGTAGCAGGTGAAGCCATAACAGAACAGAATTTAATTTTAAGCGATGAACATTTTGAAAACAACCCCATAGACATTCCAATTGAATTGCTGCTGGGCAACCCGCCGAAGATGCTCCGCAAAGATAAAAAAGTTGAAAATAACAATTCTCAAATTTGGGCTCTAGACTTTCAACTAAAAGAAATCGCAGAGCGAGTCCTCTCACACCCCGCTGTGGCAGACAAAGGCTTTTTAATCACAATAGGTGACCGCTCCGTAACCGGTATGGTTGTTAGGGAGCAGATGGTTGGTCCTTGGCAGGTTCCTGTTGCGGACTGTGCGATAACTACAAGCACCTTGGATTCCACAAAAGGGGAGGCGTTTTCCATTGGGGAACGCACTCCGCTCGCCTCGCTGAATTCAGCGGCTGCTGCCAGAATGGCAGTTGCAGAGGCAATAACAAATATAGCGGCGGCAAAAATAAGCCATATTTCAAAAATACGCCTTTCCGCAAACTGGATGGCGAACCCTGCGACAGCAGGGGAGGGAGCCGCTTTATACGAGGCTGTCCAAGCTATTGGAATGGACTTTTGCCCCAAACTGGGAATAGCCATTCCCGTTGGCAAAGACTCTATGAGCATGAGTACAATATGGGAAGAAAGCGGAGAGAAAAAAGTCGTAACTTCGCCTGTTTCCTTGATAGTAAGCGCATTTGCTCCTTGCGAAGATGTGTGCAAAAGCCTAAGCCCCGAACTCCAAAAGGTTGAAAATTCAATTCTAATTCTGGCGGATTTGGGTCAGGGTAAAAACAGAATGGGTGGTTCAATAGCCTGCGAAGTGTTCAACCAAATAGGAGGCGAAGTTCCAGATGCAGACGCACAGCTCTTAAAACAATTCTTCAACGCGGTTCAAACCCTAAACGCAGAAAACAAAATCCTAGCCTACCACGACCGCTCAGATGGCGGCTTATTCACAACACTTGCGGAGATGGCTTTTGCTGGACACATTGGGATAGAGTTGGAACAAAAAACCGTTGAATTTCTTTTTAACGAGGAATTAGGTGCTGTTTTACAGATTAAAGAAAGTGATTTTGCAGCGGCATCCAAGTTATTCCCATTTGAAAAAATCGGAAAATTGACAGATGATTTTTGCTTAAAGATAGGCGAATACAAGGAAAATTTATCCGAGCTGAGAAAAATTTGGAGCAGAACTTCTTTTGAAATAGCAAAGCTCCGCGACAACCCAGACTGCGCAAAACAGGAATACGAGTGGAAGTGCAGCGAAAAAGATAAAGGCATAACATATAGCATAAATACCCCATACCCCATACCCCATACCCCAAACCCCCAAAAACCCCTAATCGCAATCCTTCGCGAGCAAGGCGTGAATGGCGAAGTGGAAATGGCAGCAGCCTTTGACAAAGCCGGATTTAAAGCCATAGATGTTCACACGGGCGATATCATAAATGGCAAAATGGATTTAAGCGAATTTTTTGGCTTGGTGGCTTGCGGTGGTTTTAGCTATGGAGATGTTTTGGGAGCAGGGGAGGGCTGGGCAAAGAGCATTTTGTTCAACGAAAGGGCACGCGATGTTTTTCAAAAATTCTTTGAGAGAAAAGACACATTCTCGCTTGGTGTTTGCAATGGTTGCCAAATGCTTTCCAATTTAAAGAGCATTATACCGGGTGCCGCCCGTTGGCCCAAGTTCAAGCAAAATTTATCTGAACGCTTTGAGGCTCGTTTTGTAAGCGTTAAAATTGAAAAATCCCCCTCTGTTCTGCTCAAAGGAATGGAGAACTGGGTTATACCTATACCTGTGGCCCACGGAGAGGGGAGAGCGGAATTTGCCAGCGATGAGGATTTGGAAAAGAGCTTGGTCAGTATTCGTTATGTCGATAATGAGCACAAGCCAACGGAAATATATCCGCTAAACCCAAATGGCAGCCCAAATGGCATAGCAGGTTTAACATCCGAAGACGGCAGGGTTCTAATTTTGATGCCGCACCCTGAGCGAGCATTCAGAATGCTCCAAAACACTTGGACAAAACCTATGGAAGGGGACGGCTATTGGATGCAGATGTTTAGGAATGCTAGGGAGTTTATTGTCTGAACCCCGATTACCAGAATAGTAATAAACGCCCATCTATAAATGCTTTGCCAAGTGTCTGTTAGACCTATTTCACCCGATTTTTGGGATTTTCCCGAAAAAATATAAAATTGCCCATCTATAAATGCCTCACCAAATGTGCGGGTATATTTATTCCCGATTGTAAATATAAACGTAGGGGCAACCCTCGCGGTTGCCATCGCTTTGCCAAGATTCTTTTCTATCTTTATGTTAAATATGCGTACTATCTTTCCCTCTCTGCCGCTTCTCATTTTGTTGCTCCTTTCCCTTGCCGCCAACGGGCAGGAAGAGCAAAAACGGCTTGCCATATTGAACACCGAGGATAACGGCGAACCTTCGCTGGAATTTACGGATTTGACCTATCTTACCGATAGGCTGCGTGAGATAGCTGTTAAAATGCTGCCAAATGATAGGTACTCTGTTATGAGTGTGCAGAGCATAATAGACAAGATGGGTTCAAAGGAGAATGCCCGGAAAATGTGCAAAGAGGCGCAATGTATGGCGGAGATAGGAAGGAAAATAAGTGCTGCTTATGTTGGTCAGGCTAGGCTAGGGCGTTTTGGAGGCAGTTTGACTATCAGTATGGAGTTGTACAACTCTGGCAGCGGTGTTTTAATCGGTTCCTTCACTGGGCAGTCTAAAAATGTGTCAGGCTTGCTTAAAGTTTTGAATAGGGAGGCACCACAGATGTTTGGCAATATGCCTGGGGTTGTTTACGTGCCGGAAGCAGAGCCAGCACCGGCACCTGTGCAGGCACCGGTAGCACCAGCACCAACGCCAGTGCAGGAGGATGTTGTTCCTAAGTTTGAGAAGCCTGTGAAGACCAGTTTTTGGGTTGGCGTAGGGCTGGAAGTGCTTGGAGCAGCTATTATTTACGCTGGATATACGAAAAACAAAGATATGCTGGAAGCGTTGGATAAATACAAGGCGGGTGATAAATCGGATTATTATTATGATAATGCTTGGAAAGACGCGAGAGACAGCCAAGGCAGCAGGAATACTCTTTATGTTGTTGGCAGCGTGCTTTTAATTTCAGGAGCAGGAGTGCATATATGGTTTTAAGATTTTTTCTTTTCGCGGTTGCTTTTCTTTTTGTGTCTTGTGCTGAACTTGGCGAGCGAGACAACCCGGACGATCCGCACGGAATCAACTTTCGCAACAGATCCTCGTCTGGCGAAGCGAGTTCTAGCTCTGCTGTCGCCCCTCCGCTATCTTCTTCGTCAAGCGTGTCAGCCACTAGCTCTAGCTCTGTTGCCTCTCCGCCATCTTCTTCGTCAAGCGTGTCAGCTCCTAGCTCTAGCTCTGCTCCTCCACCATCTTCATCGTCAAGCTCTGTGCCAACTCAATCTGGGGTTACTTACGGTCCTGATATATCTTACGAGGGCGAGACTTATAAGACAGTTGTAATTGGCACACAAACTTGGTTCAAGCGTAATTTGAATTACAATGCAAACGGTAGCAAATGTTATGATAACGAAGAATCCAACTGCACGACTTACGGCAGGCTGTATAATTGGGCAACTGCAATGGCTCTGCCTTCTAGCTGCAACTCTAGTTCTTGCTCTGGGCAAATAACTGGAAAGCACAAGGGCATTTGCCCTAGTGGCTGGCATATTCCTAGCCGTGATGATTGGAATACTTTGATGACAGAAGTTGGAGGAGCTTCAACTGCTAGAACAAAATTGAAAGCAACGAGTGGATGGAACGACTATCATGGGCAATCTGGCAATGGCGATGACACGTATGGTTTTTCGGCTCTGCCTGGCGGCGCCGGCGGTTCTAGTGGCGGTTTCTCCAGTGTCGGCAACGACGGCGTCTGGTGGTCGGCTACGGAGTACAGTGCTTTCGACACCTACCTCCGAAGCATGTACTACAACGACATTGTGGACAGCTACAACAACCTCGGCAGTAAGTCGGTCCTTTATTCAGTGCGTTGTGTCCAGGACTAAGCGCGGTAGCGCCGCTGCTAGCGAAGCAGGCAGCGCAACCGTAGGCTGTGAGCGTTTATTGATGGATAATTCTGGTTCAGACAAATGCTTTACCAGCTCACCACCCCACAACCCAATTCATACAGCTTTCCTTGCTCTCGCCGCTCCCCGGAAAATCAAGCCCCTGAGTGCCTTTTTGCAACAGATTAAAAGACTTTCCGTTTGCGGCAAAAGCGCTTTTTGCTGTTTCTAGCAGAGTTTCGTAACTCCATTTACTGTAATTAGTTGCGAGCAATATAATTCCATTATTTTCAAGAATTTTCACCGCCTTCACCGCCAAATTCCCAAAGTCTTTTGCAATGCTAAAAGTCTCTTTGCTGTTCTTTGCAAAACTGGGTGGGTCTATTGCTATTGCTCCGAATTTCTTTTCTTTTTTTATAGCCCAGTCAATATACTCTTCCGCGCTTCCGCAAAAGAACTCGCCTTTGTTCGGTTCTATTTCGTTCAACAGATAGTTTTCCTTGCCCTTATTCAAATTCTTTTTGCTGATATCAACATTCACCGCCTTAGCTGCTTTATGTTTTCGGGCATAAAGAGCAAAAGAACAGGTGTAGGCGAATAAATTTAAAACATCCTTGCCTGTGCAGTTTTTTGCAAAAAATAATCTGGCATCACGCATATCCAAAAATAAACCTGGGTTCAGGGTGTCTAATAAATCAACAGCGAATTTGATATTGTTTTCGCAAACAATGGTTTTTGAATTATCTCCAAATGCCTTTTTAATTTGCTTGTAATTGATAAACCTATATTTCACCGCGATAAATTCCGGCTTGAACACTTCTTTTAAAAATTCTACTATCTCTGTTTCAAATTCTGAAAACTCTGAGGTGAAAAATTGAATTTGATAATGGTTTGCGTATTTGTCAATAACAAGACCATTCAAGCCGTCTGCAATGCCGTTGCAAAGTCTATAAGCATTGGTAGCTCGTAGATTCTTCCGCTTGTTAAACGCTTTTAAAAGGGCTATTTGCAAGTGTCCGTAATTCCCTGTGAA
>JAITFP010000072.1 GCA_031281275.1 Candidatus Fibrimonadaceae bacterium | reverse complement strand
TGCTGTTTTTGTCTAAGCCATAAAGCCACAATTCTGTTTTAAGGTTCGGAAGCAAGCCGATTAGCATTGAGTATATGGTATATTTGTCTGTGTTCCTGTAATCTATACCTATAATCGGTGTCTTAGCCAATATATTGGCAGTGAGATTGCCGCTAAACTGATTCACTGTTGCAGGTTGTTTGTTTTTCATTTTGTTCAAAGCCGTTTTTTTCATACTATTAAATATAATAATATTTTTTAGCAACGTCAAGCCTCGCCTAGAAGCCCTGAAAATCGGGCTTCAGGGCTATTCCCTATAAAAAAAATAATATGCACTATACAGGGCTTTCACGCCGCGAGATTATGGCTTTGTAGGCTTTCCATTTGTCATTTCTTTGTCATTTAGATCTTTTAAAAGATATATATAAGTCCCATAAAAAACACCGCTTTTTATTTAAAACTTTTTTCCAGTGTTTTTTTCGGCATTTTTCCCGATGTTTTTAAGAAAAACCCAAAAAAATGACATTTTCTCCTAGAATATTTTAAAGCCTTTAGAGCAAACCCTCAAAGCCCGATTCATCAAAATGTTAATCATTAGAAGCAGTATAATTTTTTATATCATCCGCTGGAATATCCGCAGGCAATCCTACACGCATAAAATATCTTGCAAAACTTTGGGACAAATGTTCGCGATACGGAGGCAATAATCTTTTTCTCATTTTGTTTTTCACTATAGCTTCAATAAACTTTTTAGGAACTGAATATATAGTATGAAAATTGACAACATAAAAATCTTCTGAAAGATTTTCCGTTTTAAATTTATTCAATAAGTGATAAGCTGGATTATTGCCCCTTCGCAAAACTTCTCTTTCCTTTGGATTATGAAATGGTTTCCCTTCATCTGTTAATTCTGCAAAAGGAAATATAGGACATAGAATAATTGAATCTATTTTATTATTTACTATATCGCAGGATTGAGACAAAGTAATTGCATTTACTTCTTTAATATCTATGGGAGTTTCCGTTTCTATATCATTTAAGATAGCATTATAGTGTTCCATACCAGGTATAAGAAAACTACATTTTTCAATTATATCGCCTTGCTCTAAAGGTTCAGTACCCGACACTTCCTTATACCATTCATATTGCATAAAATAACCTTTACACAAACTCTACTTTTGTAGGTTTATTGAACTTAAAACGCATTTTTTTAACAACAGGAATTTCAATCGCATCATTTTCATAATCGTTATGAATTTTACTTGGCATTGTAGCTGATTTTCTGTCAAGTTTTATTTTATCAAACAGGTCTTCAGTCCAGTTTCCAAGCCTTAACGTTCCCATAGCCCGCTTTACTTCTGTTGCGGTCAATGTTTCTATTTCTGCTGTTGCTGTTGCCATTTTTGTACCTCTCTTTTAAAAATATAGAAAAATTCAAAAGGAATATACAGGGCTTTCACGCCGCGAGATTATGGCTTTATAGGCTTTCCATTTGTCATTTCTTTGTCATTTAGATATTTTAAAAGATATATATAAGTCCCATAAAAAACACCGCTTTTTATTTAAAACTTTTTTTCCAGTGTTTTTTTCGGCATTTTTCCCGATGTTTTTAAGAAAAACCCTAAAAAATGACATTTTCTCCTTGAATATTTTTCCTCGCTTGGCATAAGGGAATCTGGGGGTTCTCATTTTTTATTTGGCATAAATGCTAAATATGCGTACCATTCTGGTTCTTTGTCAATTTTCAGTAATTTCTTTGCTTGATTATCTAAAGAAAAAGAACTATGGCAAAACGGAAATTTACCACGCATATCAAAAATTTCGCATCTATCATCATGTAATATAATGCCATTAGGTAAATTATCTGTTAAACCTTTTATTAAAGTAGCAACATCTTTAATTCCAATATATACAACATAACATTGATATGTAGTTTTATTTTTATTTCCACCATAATATCGTTTTATGTCTAATAATTCTTGAGCTTTTCCAGCTCTACTCATTTGTACTAAATTTGCTTTGTTAGTTTTAATATCATCAACGTAACCCAAAAAATAAAAATCATTTGCATTGCCTTTTCCTGCCTTTAATCTTTGTGCTATTTTATCATCTAGTTCATTCGGTGGATTAGCCATTTTATTTTTCTCCTATCTCAAGTTCGGTTTTTTCATAGAGAATTTTTCCTGTTTCTACAATTTCCTCTACAAAAAAATCTTTTTGTTTTCTCAAAAATTCAAATTCCGCCATAGTATAAACAATTAAATCCATTGCCATTTTTTTTCTAACCTCGCGGACAGCCGCAGAAACTGGCTTGCTTCTTTCCATAAGCTCGCTGAATGTCTTAGACCTTTCGTTTGAATCCAGTACAACAAGTACATCCAAATCGCTATCTTCCGTTTCTGTTCCTTTTGCGTAAGAACCGAACAAAATAACCTTACGAGGCTTTAACTCTTTGAGCCGCTCGGTCATTTCTTCTATAAAATACTGGTTGTTCATAAGGGTAATATAGAAAATCAGAATCAAAGCATCGGGTCAACGCAATAAGTTTTTCATTGCAAGTAATAATAACACTACAATTATACTTTTTAATAGCCATTTCTAAAATTTCTAATGATAAATTAAATAATGAATCAGCGGTTATTTCAGTATTTTTTGAAAGTCCTTCTGAAAATCCTTTGTAAAAGTCATAAAATTCTTCGCAAGTTGGAAGGTTTTTTGCTGGTTTATTCCCAGCACAGCCAATCAAGGCAAGCAAAGCTATTGTGAATAAGAATTTCATTTTCATCGCTAACACTCATTTTTTATTTGGCATAAATGCTAAATACAAATACCACATACGCTTTTTATTAGTTTTCGTAATTTTATTTGCTTTTGCATTAAGCAGAGGAAAAGAACTATGTAAAACTTTTATTGTATCAGAATAATCATAAGTTAAAACATTATCTGCGTAATCATCATAAAAATAAACAACATCGGGCGATATTTCTGTAAATTCTTTCTTAGGAGTTTGGTCGGAAGCAATGCCTGCATATACTATATAAACAGTGAACGTTACATTGCCAAATTTTTTATTGCAAATTTTATGCCCTTCATCGGCTTTTTTTAAATAAACCTTATTACCACCATCATCAACATATCTTAATAAATAAAAGTAATTTGCATTACCCGTTCCTACTTTCAACCTATTTGTTATGCTCTCATCTAGTTCATTCGGTGGATTAGCCATTTTATTTTTCTCCTATCCTAATATAGAAAATCATTTTTCTATTCCAAATAAATTATCTAAATCAGCTTTAACTTTTTTCAATCCTTCACTAAACGCATTTGTATAACGAATAACTTTTCCATCTTGAAAAACCAAAAAAAGTCTTGGCACATAACCATCGCCATATATTTGACCGAATTCATTATCAGAATCATAGAAAAAAGGAATGGCAGTATCATATTCATTATGCTGTTCCATAAACAACAAGGCATCCTTTTTACTGCTGAAGCCAGTTGAAATTGCAATAAAAGCAAGTCCGTTTTTTTCATATTCCTTGACTAGCTGCCTAATGCCAGGATAAACCGTGTGACAATGTTGGCAATAGTGGCTGTAAAAATAAATCAACAATGGTCGCGAACTAAATGTTGAAAAAAGCACATTATTTTTTATATTGTCTAATTTAATATCAAAATCCATTGGAATAGGCAAAACACTCGCCCTCGGTTCTGATTTTACGTGGCGAATTGGGCTTTCAAAGGATAGTTCGTAAATGGATTGTTCGGCAATAGACTTTTCTGCCGCAGGTTTGCCACCAGCACAGCCGATTAAGGCAAGCAATGTTATTGTGAATAAGAATTTCATCTTCCCCTCCTGAAATATTTTTCATTGCTTGGCATAAGAGAATCTGGCGTTAATTCTCTTGGGATTAGAACTGTCACTCGGTATTCGGTTATTCTGGGGTTTTCTCCTGCCTGAATAGATAAAACTCCGGTTTTTATTATTGATGCTATAATTTTTTCGTAATATGGAACGGAATTGTTGCAGTTTGCTTCTATCCAAGAATTTAGATAGGTTTCTACTACATTCCTTTCCGTTCCATTTACTGCCATCATTATGCCAGTTTCCAAAAAATCTCTTTCCGAAATATTTTCTTGGTCTATACAGTTCTCCAAAGCAAGTATGCCTTCTCCTCGTGCAATTTCGCTATATGCGATTATCTTATGACATATTTGCTCAACCTCTTTTTGAAAAAGTTCCTTTACGCCTTTTTCCAAGGCAGATTCATATTCGTAGTGTAACATATCTGTTCCTCCTTGTTGTACTCCTGTTGCTGTTGTGACCTGTTCTTTGAGATTTTCTGGCACTACCATAAAAGCCCAAGTTTCCTGTTTAACTTTTTCTATGCACATATCCAAAGTTTTGAGTTCGTCTGGCATAAATGCTAACGCAACGCAATCCTTTTTAACTGCTTCAAGCCAGAGTTCTGCGGTTCTAGATTCTTCCGGTATGTGTTCCTGCAAAAAAGTCCAAGTCCAATGTTTAAATGCTTTAAGCCAAAATTCCGTTGTCTTGAATTTATCTGGCACATATTGAAATGCGGACATATCTTGTTCCATTGCGTTAAGAGCTTGCTCAAGGGTTTTTATTTCCTCTCTTGGCTTTTTAGGGGGAGTGTCGTTGTCGTTCTTGAGCAGAGAAGCGGTGAGCAATTCTATTTGTTCATCGGTTAATGTTTTATCCCATTTTTTTTCTAAATTTTCTCTCAAAGCCAGCAAGAGAGAATCTGGGATTAATTCTCTAGGGATTAGGGCTGTTATTTTGTATTTGGCTATTCTGGGAGATTCCATTGCCTGAATAGATAAAACTCCAGCTTTTATTACTGATGCTAGAATTTTGTCGTAATATGCAACGGAATTATTGCAGTTTGCTTCTATCCAAGAATTTAGATAGTTTTCTATGACTTCTTTCTCTATTCCATCTACTGCCATTTGTATGCCAGTTTCTAAAAGAGCTTTTTCTGATACTTTTTCTTGGTCTATATGGTTTTCCAAAGCGAGTATGCCTTCTCTTCGGGATATTTCACTAAATTCAATTAGCCTAAGACATACTCTCTCAATTTCTTTTTCAAAAATCTCTTTCATGCCTTTTTCCAAAGCAGATTCATACATTTCTTTCTTGGTTAAAACGTCATTCATTTTCTCCTCCTGGAATAAGAACCCAGTCATTTTTTTTATCTTCTATATAGTCCTTAACCGCTTCAAGCCAGAGTTCCGTTGTCTTAATTTTTTCTGGTACGTGTTCAAGTGTAAGCCAGACGAAAATTGCATTTTTAACCGCTTCAACGCAGAGTTCAAATGTTTTGAATTCTTCTGGCACATATTCAAGTATCACACTATTCTGTTTAACCGCTTCGGTATAGAGTTCCGCAGTTATTAAATTTTTTGGCACATATTTAATTGCCCAACCATCATTTTTAACCGCTTCGGCACAAAGTTCCGCAGTTTTCAAGACTTCTGGCACAAATTCAAACACATTGTGAATAGGAGGCGAAAGGTGTATGACATTTTTCTTACTTCTGACCGCTTCAAGGCAGAGCTGCGCAGTTTTAAGTTCTTCTGGCACAAACTCAAGCGCACATCCGTCTAGCTTAACCGCTTTACGGCAAAATTCTTCCGTTTTGAGTTTTTCTGGCACATATTTAAACGCAGAGCCGTCTTGTTCAAGTGCTTTAAGGCAAAATTCTTCCGTTTTGAATTCTTCTGGCACAAATGCAAGTGCCCTGTAATTATTTTTAACCGCTTCGGCACAGAGTTTCGCAGTCTTCAAGGCTTCTGGCACAAATTGAAGCGCATTGCTAGTACCAATAATACCTGTGTCAGGACATTGAATATTTCTGACCGCTTTAAGGCATACTTCCGCAGTTCTAAGTTCTTCTGGCACAAAATCAAGCATACAGCCATATTCAACTGCTTTAAGAGCTTGTTCAACGGTTTTGATGCCTTTCACTTGTTCTATAAGAGAATCGTCACCGATTAGTAGAGCATTTATCTCTTTTTGGGTTAAAGGCTTATCTATATCTTCCTGTTTCCAGTCTAAAGACTTTTTTATCTTCTCGGCTTTATCACCTTTTATAGTTAAATCTATAAATCGCTCAATACTTTTGCTGTTTTTGCTAATTTCGCCGACTAATTCAGTAATATGTTTTTCTACCTTCGGTGTTTTAGATTTGCCTTTTTGCAAATAAGTAATTTTTCTTATGTTAGTACCTATAATTCCAGCACCGCAAAGCATAATTTCAGAATCAATGCGAAATCCATTTTCAGTTAAACAATCTTTTAATTCAATGCCTACGGACTTAGCTTCTTCAATTTTGGTTTCATAATTTTCGGTTGCTGTTTCCATTTGAGTTGCTAATGTTGCTACTCGTTTAACAGCGTCTCCAATTTCTTCTATACCATCTTCGTTTGTTTCTATTTCTAACAATACACCAGTCAATTCAATACCAAAATCTTGTATTATATCTACTACTTCATTCCAGATTTTTCTCAAATCGGCTTTTATTTGTTCATTATCACAGTTCATTTTCTACCTCCTTTTTTCTGCAAATAATTTTATCTATTTTCTTGGCATAAATATCGTTTAACAAGAAACATAATACAACGGCTATGTTTGCTGGATAAAATACTTTTAAAAAAAGAAAAATACCATAACCCATAGCAATGATTGTCGTAATAAATCTATCGCCATCGTCTTGGCGTTCCCACCAATGTGTGCCAATAATTGAGATTAATTTTAATATGATAAAATTCAAAAAGACAATTAAGATATAAAACAAAATTATACCTATAAATCCGTATAATAAGCGAATATACCAACTTTTGTTTTTTGATAAGCGAAGCATTGGAACCAGTACAATAAATGTTCCTATAACTGCCCATATAGCAATATATAAATCTCCGCCTGTCATTGTACATCCTATCAATGCTGGAAATGCAAGAATGCTATAATTTTGGATAAATTTACTCATGGCTTTTTCCTCCCAAAATTTTCCCGTTGATTGAAAATGCTTATTAGTTCATCTATTGATTGGCATTTATAAGTAATACCATATTCTATATTGTTGCAAGTTATAGTTTCAATAGGTTCACATTTTTCTTCTTTTGCCCATATATTAGTTGGCATTTTATTCGCTTCAAGTGCTTCTGGAATTGCTGTCATTAGTTCTTTACATCTCGGATTTTCACCAGTAGCAATAGTATATTTTATTTTTCCAGAAGAAGTAATATCGTATAGACAATATTCTATGCCATTGCAAATTATTGTTTCGTGGCAGTCACTCACTTCACCAGTATCTACGTTGCGAGAACTATAAGGCGTTTTCAAAGCGTCTTTTACGAAGTCTGGTGCATTGAGTATTATATGACATTGCTCTATTTTAAAAGCATTATTATATTCAATAGCTCGTTCATCTAGAAAGTATGCTTTATGTGTTGGGCATTGTTCTATTGAGCAATAATCCACGCCATTGCATTTTGTTATAGAAACGCATTGGCAATATCCTACGATTTCATTATTATCGCCCATTATAGTAGACCCGTTTTTTGCAATTTCGCTTAACATATTTTTGAAATCAGAATCTGTTTTAGATAATTTTTCACACCATTGGGTATCTTTATTTTTTTGACTAATATGGTGAATTAGGTCAAAGAAAGAAGACTTTCCTCTTGACGGCGATATATATGAAATGCAATATTTTTCTTTTTCGCATTCAATAATTTCAGTGCATTCGGTTTTACCCATAATTTCACCCGTTTCACTAACAACTTCGTCTAAATTATTTTCTACAAAATTTTTACTCATTTCTTTTAATTCAGGTGTCCATTGCAACATTTTTTCACATCTATTGTCAATGGATAGTTCGGCAATAGACTTTTCTGTCGCAGATTTGCTTCCAGCACAGCCAATCAAGGCGAGCAATGCTATTGTGAATAAGAATTTCATTTTACCCTCCAATTAACTTTTTCTAATTTTCTTTAACAATTTTTCAATTTGAATATCATAATCATCTTGCGATTTTTGCAAAATTTTTAGCCCATTCACTTTTGTTCTTAAATCGTTTAGTTTATTAAGATGTTCGCTATTATTAAAATTAGATTTTGATTTTATGAAATCTATAAATTTGATTATTGGCTTTTTGATTATAGCAATAGTTTCATTGCTTTTGTTTATCACGTTGTTATACCGTTTTTCAATATCTTGATTTTGCCATTGCTTATTTGAAACACTTATTGTATTTAATTCACCCTCAATGTTATTTATATAAAAATTAAGACTTTGTATTTGTCTCATTATTATATCTTCGCTTGCAACAAAATTATCATAAGCCCATTTTTTATAATTTTCAAATTGTTTTACAACGGCATTAGCTTTGATTAACAATTCTACATTAGCCATTTCCATTTTTGAAACATTCTCTAAATCATCATCTCCTCCAATAAGTGCAATTAATAGTGTCGTAATATCGGATATTACGAAAGAAAAATCTAGGATTGTACGGAAAAATTTATCTACCAGCCGAACGCCTTGGACAGCGATATTTTCAAGTTCTGCTTCTATCTGTTCTTTAGTTAATATATCAATACTTCGCTGTATTTCAGTATCTTTATATAAGATAATCTTTTTTAGTAAATCTACATCTTTCTTGGTTTCTATGCTATCCATATTCTCCTCCCAAATACATTGGATTTCCATAATTAATGTATCTATGCTTTGCTGTATTTCAGCATCTTTATATAAAAGAGTATTTTTTAGCAAATCTATAAAAGTAATTGCCGTATTTTTAAATCTTTCGCCTACATCATTTTCTAATATCTCATTAACTAACGATATTTTTTCATCATCGTATGTGTTTAATTTTAATCTTAAAAGTTTTTTTCCATCTGATATTAAACCAGAATAATTAGCTAAATTCTTTAAGCCTAAGAATACATAATAATCAGTTAAATTATCTAAGCCTAAAAAACCATAATAATCTTTATTTACATTCAAATTTCCACCTTTCAAAATTTTATCATTAAGCGTTTTGATTTTTATATCTAATACATCCAATTTGATTTGTATCTTTGCAATTTTTGATTTGTCTAAATCACTATATAATTCAAGTAATTCCCTAAATATGTCTTTTACTGCGAAAACAGTATTTTGAAACAACAATGCACTCACGAATTTTTCAATAGAAGCGACTACATCTGCTGATGTTAGCAAATTGGCAATGCCAATAGGTGTATTTATCTTTGGCTCATTTTTCCTAAAAGAATTTATCAATGCAAAAAATGAATCTGCGGCTTTCCTGCACTCATAATACAAAATCTGTAAAATAAAACTTGTAGAATAACTTTCGGAATTATCGCTTTCATATTGAAGTAAATTAAACCACTCAGGAACGCCGTCTGCGTTACGAGACATAGATATTACTTTATCATTGTTAGAATCTAAAATCATATCAATTTCTTTAATTCGTAAATTTAACTTATTCATAAAATATTCTGGATAAGAAACTAATTTGGCTTTTTCTATTATAGAATCAATAGCACTGATTAAATAATAAATGTTTTCCAAATTCGGTTCTATTTTGTCAATAACTATATACAACATATTAATATCTTCTTTAGCTTCATATTCTTTCCCTAATAATCTATCCCCTATTGGACATATTTCTTCCACAACTTTAAAAAACGTATAGTCAATAGCTTTAAATTCTGTATCTATTTGGCTAATCATTTGCTCAACTGTTTCTATGCTATCCATATTCTCTTCCTTGTTATAGTTCATTTTCCCCTCCTCTTAGCTTTGGATTTGTCTAGTTTTTTCAATAACTCATTATCAAAATTATTTAAATATTCAGTTTTTTCCCAAGGATTTTTTATATTCAAACTTTTTGCATAAGATAAATCTTTTTCTATAGTTTTAATAAAATAACATTGCGTATGTAAATTATCTTTTGGATTTCCTACTTTTATCAAAAGGTTTTTATATCTTCTGATAAAATTTTTTACCATATTCAAATCTCTTTCGGATATTTCAACATTAATTTTATTTTCGTTTGATTCAGGAATAATAGGTTCTTCTGATATTATTAAAGGAACCTGAGCGTTGAGTTGTATGTCATCTGCATAATTGTTTTGAAATGTTATGCGAGGTTCTTTATAACCTGCGTCAAGCCAGTAGCCACCATCATCAATAAATATATTAACAGGGAGCCCCGTTTCTTGCTTAGTCATACTTGCCACTTCGGGATATTCTTCAACCTCCTTTTTGTTTTGGTTATCATTTTTAGACGGTTTTAATTCGCTTGATTTCATTCCAGCCTCAAATTGATTATTTGTAATCCATTCATACGTCTTATTATCCGTAGCTGACGGAAGCAATGCCTTTTCGTGTAATTGTTTGCCAAAAATATCTTTTGTTTTCTGAATAACCGAATTATATTCTGCTTTGAATCTCATAGAGATATTGTAAATCCACGAAACTAATTTTATCAGTTCTTTGTATGCCTTTTTGTATTCAAGTGGAATGTCTGTTGTCCATTTATCTAAATCTATTAAATCAAAAATAGCATAATTTGCTAAACTCACATTGCTATCTAACGAATTAGCCCATAATTTAATTCTTAGCAAAACCTCATTTGTTGTTTTTATTCTTATTGGAACTAATATGTGCAATCTCTCTACAATTTCTGTAGCATTTGCAATTTCTTTATTTATTTCTCCTATTTCATCATCATAATTTATAGATTCTCCTATTAAATCTTTATACATTTTTAATTCTAAATAGCAAAAAAGTTCTAAACCTCTAGAAATATATTTATATGCGTTTTGCATATCTTGCATAATAGTTTCAATATTCGGTCGCCTAAAATATTTTTCATTTTCTGGCAAGAGAGAATCTGGGGTTAATTCTCTGGGGATTAAAACTGTCATTTCGTATTCGGCTATTCTGGGATGTTCTCCTCCGTGAGCAGATAAAATTCCGCTTTTTATTATTGAGGCTAAAATTATTTCATAATAGGAATTGTTGCAATTTGCTTCTATCCAAGAATCTAGATAGTTTTCTATGATTTCTCTTTCTACTCCATCTACTATCATCTGTATGCCTGTTTCCAAAAAATCTTTCTCCAAAAGTTTTTCTTTGTCTATATAGTTCTCCAAAGCAATTAAGCCTTTACCCCATCGGACTGTTTCGCAAAGCTCGGTTAGCCTAATAATTGTTCTCTCTACTTCTTTCTCAAAAATTTCCTTTTTGTCTTTATCCAAGAAATCAGATTCATGCTTGTAAAGTAAAAAGTTTTTTGCTCCACCTTGTTGTACTCCTGTTGCTTTTGTAACCTGTTTTTTAAGATTTTCTGGCACTAGCATAAAAGCCCAGTCTGCTTTTTTAACCGCTTCAATGTATATCTCTAAAGTCCTGAGTTCTTCTGGCACATACATAAGAAAATCGCTACTCTTTTTAACCACTTCAAGCAAGAGTTCTGATGTCTTAGATTTTTCTGGTATGTATTCATCTAGAAAATGCCAGGTACGCCAATAAGAATGAGGTTTAATCATTTCAATATAAAGTTCTGTTGTCTTGAATTTTTCTGGTACGTGTTTTAATGCAAGAAAGCCTTGACGAGCATCCTTAACCGCTTCAATGCAAAGTTCTTGCGTTTTGAATTCTTCGGGTATAACTTCAAGTACCATACCATAATATTTAACTACATCGGTGCAAAGTTCCGCAGTCATTAAAGATTTTGGCACGAATTCAATAGCCCAGCAGTTATTTTTAACCGCTTCGGCACAGAGCTGCGCAGTTTTCAAGGCTTCTGGCACAAATTCAAGCGCATTGCCAGTAGTCCAAATACTTCTGCCCCCTTTGCTATGCCTAACCGCTTCAAGACATACTTCCGCAGTTCTAAATTCTTCTGGCACATATCTAATTGCATCGCCAAAATTCTTAGTCGCTTCAAGGCACATTTCCGCTGTTCTAAATTCTTTTGGTACATATTTAATTGCACCGCCAAAATTCTTAACTGCTTCAAAGAATAGTTCCGCTGTTCTAAGTTTTTCTGGTACATCTTCAAGTGCTCGACCATTGCTCTTAACCGCTTCAAGGTAGAGTTTCGCAGTCTTAAATTCTTCTGGCACATATTTAAGTGCTTTGCCATTGTTCATAACTGCTTCAAGGCAGAGTTCCGCTGTTCTAAGTTTTTCTGGCACATATTCAAGTGCTTCGCCATTGTTCTTAACCGCTTCAAAGCAGAGCTGCGCAGTTCTCAAGGCTTCTGGGACAAATACAATCGCATTATCAGTAATTCCAACACTATTGTACCCTTTACTATTTCTAACCGCTTCAAGGCATACTTCCTCAGTTTTAAGTTCTTCTGGCACATATTTAAGCATAATGCCATACTGAACAACAAGTTTAAGAGCTTGTTCAACGGTTTTGAGTTCTTTCCCTTGTTCTATATAATAGTTTTCATCAATTAGAATTCTAAACTCTATTGATTTCCTGTCTTCTATGTCAAGCATTTCCCCCTCCTTTCACTTTTTATTTTCATAAAAAATTCTTCTTTCCACTTGTTTATAACCTCTTGAACCTCATTTTTCAAATTTTGCGGAACAAATTTAAGTGCATAATGATTTTTTTTAAATGCCTCAAAACAGAGTTCCACAGTTTTGAATTTTTCTGGAACATATTTAATAGCCAAGCCATCATTTTTAACCGCCTCAAGGCAGTACTCTGCTGTTTTAAATCTTTTTGGCATACGTGCAAACAAAGAACAACGTTTGTCTTCTTTTTTCACCATTTCGCAGAGTTCCTTTGTTTCTAAATTGGTATGCTTGGGCACGATGAAACAGAGCTTCAATGTGGTCTGGTTTTATCTCAAGTGCTTCAGTAAATAGTTCAATCCCAAAACCCCAAGAACCCCAGTCACAAAATCTATGACCTTTGATATATAAATCATTAGCCGCTTTTAAAACGTTATCAATTTCCATTTTTCCTCCTAAAATACGTTTCCTTCTCTGGCAAAAGAGAATCTGGGGTTAATTCTTTTGGGATTAAAACTGTCATTTTGTATTCGGCTACTTCAGGGTTATATCCACCCTGTACGCATAAAATGCCAGTTTTTATTATTGATGCCAAGATTTTTTCATAATAGGCAACGGAATTATTGCAGTTTGTTTCTATCCAAGAATTTATATAGTTTTCTATGATTTCTCTCTTTGTTCCATCTGTTGCCATTTGCATACCCGTTTCCAAAAAGGCTTTTTCCGAAAGTTTTTCTTTATCTATATAGTTTTCCAAAGCCATTAAGCCTTCTCTTCGGGCTATTTCACAACACTCAGTTAGTTTAATACATATTAGCTCAACTTCTTTCTCAAAAATTTCTTTCATTCCTTTTTCCAAAACAGATTCATACTTATAGTGTAATATGTCTGTTCCACCTTGTTGTACTCCAGTTGCTTTTGTAACCTGTTTTTTAAGATTTTCTGGCACTAACATAAAAATCCAGTCTTCTTGTTTAACCGCTTCAATGCACATATCCAAAGTCCTGAATTTTTTTGGCACATATTTAAGTGCCCAGCAATAGTTCTTAACCGCTTCAATGTACATCTCTATAGTCCTGAATTTTTCTGGTACATGGCAAAGCACACTGCCATCTTTTTTAACTGCTTCAAACCAAAGTTCTGCCGTCTTAGATTTTTCTGGTATGTATTCACTTAGAAGAAGCCAAGTATGTTCACGATTTTTAATCATTTCAATATAGAGTTCCGTTGTCTTAAATTTCTCTGGTACGAATCTAAGCGCATAAGTACCTCCTCTACGACCATCTTTAACAGCTTCAATGCAGAGTTCTTGCGTTATGAATTCTTCTGGTATCTCTTGAAGCGCACAACTGCTTTGTTTAATTGCATTTTGGCAAAGTTCCGTAGTCATTAAAGATTTTGGCACAAATTTAATTGCCGAGTAGTTATTTTTAACCGCTTCGGCACAGAGTTCCGCCGTTTTCAAGGCTTCTGGCACAAATTCAAGGGCATTGCCACTAGTCAAAATACTATATTGTATGCTACTTCTAATTGCTTCAAGACATACTTCCGCAGTTCTAAGTTCTTCTGGCACAAATTCAAGCGCAAAGCCACTATGCTTAACCGCTTCAAGAGCCTGTTCAACGGTTGTGATTTTTTCTCCTTGTTCTATATTACCCATTTTTCCTCCGAATAGCCTCAGCTATCATTTTCTTACACTCCAAGCAATACTTGCAATCGGCTCCATCCCAGCAATCTTTTATGGCTTTTTTTAAATCTGATATTGCCTTGTCATAATTTTTTTTGTGTTCCAAATAAATTTTTCCGCGATGGTGATAAGAGTTCGCTCTTCCATCGCCGCTTCGTATGCCAAATCTTATGCCCTTTGTGTAAAAGACTATGGCGGCATCCCAGTCTTTCTTTTTTTCGTAGCAACGAGCTATGCCTTCGTAATCCATTGTCCATTTTATCAATTTGGCAGCTTCGGTATAGTCTGCTATTGCTTTGTCGTAATCTTTTCTCTTAAAATAAATATCGGCTCGGATTCTATAACACTCGGCAACGTCTAAATCTTCACCGTCACCTTCTTCGTAGTCCTCGGTTTTTCCTTTTAAGCTAACGGCTTTGCTTAATGCCTTTATAGCCAAGCCAATTTTCTTTTTATGACGAAGTTTCAAGGCTTCGCTTCTTAGAATTTCTATTTGGGTAAATTCAACCTTATTCTCTTCCTCGTTATAGCGCACCATCTTCAACCTCCTTTTTCCATCGTTGGTTGCGAAATTTAACGAATTCAGCGTTAAGCTCTTCATTGTTTAAGTGTTTTGGCACATATTTAAACGCAATTTCATTCTGCTTAACCGCTTCAAGGCAGAGTTCCGCAGTCTTGGATTTTTCTGGCACAAACTCAAGCGCACGTCCGTCTTGTTCAATCACTTTACGGCAAAATTCTTCCGTTTTGAATTCTTCTGGCACATATTTCAACGCATAGCCATACTGCTTAACAGCTTTAAGGCAGAGTTCTTGCGTTTTGAGTTCTTTTGGCACAAAATCAAGCGCACGTCCGTCTTGTTCAACCGCTTTATGGCAAAATTCTTCCGTTTTGAATTCTTCTGGCACATATTGAAGCGCACAGCCATTTTGCTCGGTTGCTTGGGCGCATAGTTCTTTGGTTTTGAATTTTTCTGGTACGTATCTAAGTGAATCTCCGTTATTTTTAACTGCATTATAGCAGAGTTCTTTTGTTCTAAATGCTTCTGGTACGTAATTGAGCATCCAACCATACTGTTTAACTCCTTCGGGGTAGAATTCAGTCCAGTCTGGCATAAGTTCCATAGGAACAGGGGCTGTTATGAGTTTAGCGGTTATGTGAGGATTTAGCCCTGACTGAATGCTTAAAACTCCATTTTTGATAACAGAGAACAATATTTTGTCGTAGTATTCGCAATGGCTGGAACTATTTGCTTCTATCCAAGAATCCAAATACTTTTCTATTACTGCTCTATCCATTCCGTCTAATGCCATAAGCAAACTATAATCCAAAGGGTTTCCAAGCGCAGCCTTTTCCTTGTCTATGCAATTTTTAACAGACAAAAGCCCTTCGTTTCTGCACATCTGCGCAAAAAGACATATACGAAAGTGTATTCTCTCGTATTCCTTTTTGAAAGCCGCCACCGCCGCTTTTTCTACGGCTGATTCATATTTATTCTGCATCTTCAACCTCCTTTTTTATGCAAATAATTTTACCTATTTTCTTGGCGTAAATATCGTTTAGCAGAAAAGCCAAAATTACAGCTATGTTGGCTTGCCAAAACCCAAGCAAACAGACAAAGACACCGAATGAAATCATCTTAATCGTATTGAAAAATTTTTCAGCATCGTCAATAGAACAACTCATTGAGGGTATTATTAAAAAAATTGCGAAGAAAAATAAATAAAACATAATCATAGCCACTAATCCGATTATCAAACGAACTGCCCAAAATTTACCGTTTGATAATTTAAGCATCGGAACTAAAATTATCAAATTAGCCACGATGCACAAATACGTTACATACAAAACGCTTAAATCCGTTTTTTTATGCTCAAAAAGCAAGGTTACAAATCCTACTATTGCAGGAAATACAAGTATGCTGTAGTTTTGAATAAATTTACGCATTTTCAACCTCCATTTCTCCTACAAATCCAACGCTTCAATAAAATATATTATCTTTTCTTGTAACTGTTCAATGCTAAAATCACAGTCATAATAATCATAACCTTGCTTAGTTTCTTGCTCCAAATTATCATAATTATTAATTATATGTTTCTTTATATAATTTGCTTCCGATAAATCTTCATTTACTACATCATATAAATTTTTATCTCTAATTAATCTATATATAGCATATTGATGTGCTGCTATTTTAAATGCTAATTGCTCCAATTCTATTTTTGTTTTCATTTTTTCCTCCTCAACTTCCCCTTAAATGAGGCGTTGTCAAAACCGTGTGAGTGTAGTTTAATTTCGTCTGGAACTGGTTCGGGTTCGGGAGGTTCTTTTTTTAGCAAAAGATAGTTGTAAATATTGTCCCAAATCTCTTCCGCAGAAATCAAAGCTGGAATGCCTAGCAATTTTAAATTTGGATTTTCTAAATAAAATGGGTATTTTTTATCTTTTCTCCACGCTCTATTGTGGAAATCTACACTATATATGTCATTTGAAAAAATACCTGTAGCAGAATCTATATATTTTCTACCAGATTTTGTACCACATACGTAACAAGTGACTACATAAATAGGCTTATCTATTTCTACATCTATTTTTCTGTCTTTCCATCGTTTGATTATTTTTCTGTCTGGTATATCGTAAGCGTAATGAAATGTATTTTTCCGTAAAGGAATATTATATTTAAAAACATAGGCTTTGAAACCTACAAGCAACAACCAGCAAGCAAACGTTTTATTCGCGTTGCCAAGTGAATTTTCAATAATCCATTCGTGAAAATCCGAAAATTCCAGAGTTTTGCCTCTGTTAAAAACCACATAGGAATCCAATCCGCGGTCTTTAACCACATAATCATAATAATCTTTTGAAGTTCCAAGTATTAGCATAATTCCTCTGCCTCCTTTTTGTCTTGGTTATCATTTTTAGACGGTATTTTCGTTTCAATATTCGGTCGCCTAAAATATTTTTCATTCTCTGGCAAGAGAGTATCTGGGGTTAATTCTCTTGGGATTAAGATTGTCATTTTGTATTCGGCTATTCTTGGATGCTCTCCTGCATGAATAGATAAAACTCCGCTTTTTATTATTGATGCTAAAAGTATTTCGTAACGTGTATTGCAGTTTGCCTCTATCCAAGAGTTTAAATATTTTTCTATGATTTCTCTCTCTGTTCCATCTACTGCCATTTGTATGCCAGTTTCCAAAAAGGCTTTTTCCGAAAGTTTTTCTTTATCTATATAGTTCTCCAAAGCTATTACGCCTTCTCTTCGGGCTATTTTACAAAGTTCAATTAGCCTAATACATATTCGCTCAATTTCTTTCTCAAAAATTTCCTTTTTGCCTTTATCCAAAACAGTTTCCTCTTTGTTGTGTAATATAGCTGTCCCACCTTGTTGTACTCCTGTTGCTTTTGTAACCTGTACTTTAAAATTTTCTGGCACTAGCATAAAAATCCAGTCTTCCTGTTTAACCGCTTCAATGTATATCTCTAAAGTCCTGAGTTCTTCTGGCACGTCCATAAGAAAACTGCTTCTTTTTTTAACCACTTCAAGCCAAAGTTCTGCGGTCATAGATTTTTCTGGTATGTATTCATGTAGAAGAAATGAGGTATTTTCATAATTTTTAACCATTTCAATATATAGTTCCGTTGTCTTAAATTTTTCTGGTACGTATTTTAATACAAGAACGCCATACTCTTCATCTTTAACAGCTTCAATACAGAGTTCTTGCGTTATGAATTCTTCTGGCACATATTTAAGCATATAACCTTCTCGTTTAATTACATCGGTGCAAAATTTCACAGTCATTAAAGATTTTGGCACAAATTCTATTGCCCAGCAGTTATTTTTAACCGCTTCGTCACAGAGTTTCGCAGTTTTCAAGGCTTCTGGCACAAATTCAAGTGCATTTCCAGTAGTCAAAAAACTGTCTATGTCACATTTGCTATGTCTAATTGCTTCAAGACAGAGTTCCGCAGTTTTAAGTTCTTCTGGCACATATTCAAGCGCACCGCCAAATTCCTTAACCGCTTCAAGGCACATTTCGGCGGTTTTGAACTTTTCTGTTACATATCTAAGTGCCCAGCCATTATCCTTAACCGCTATATTGCAGAGTTCCGCAGTTTTCAAGGTTTCTGGTACATATTCAAGTGCTTTGCTATTGTTCTTAACCGCTTCAAGACAGAGTTCTGGTGTTTTGAATTCTTCTGGCACATTTCCAAGTGCATAGCCATTATGCTTAACCGCTTCAAGGCAGAATTCCGCAGTTTTCAAGGCTTCTGGTACATATTCAAGTGCATTATCAGTAATCACAAAGCCCCCATTGCAATTTCTAACCGCTTCAAGGCAAAGTTCCGCTGTTTTCAAGGCTTCTGGTACAAATTTGAGTGCATTGCCATTAGTCAAAAGGGTTCTGCCAACTGGGATATTTTTAACCGCTTCAAGGCATACTTCCGCAGTTCTAAATTCTTCTGGCACATATTCAAGCATCCAGCCATATTCAACTGCTTTAAGAGCTTGCTCAACGGTTTTGACTTTTTTCCCTTGTTCTATAATAGAATTTTTATTGATTAGAATATCTAAATCCATTGATTTTCTGGTTTCCTCCTTTCTAATTGCTTCCGGTACATATTCCAAGTTTTTATTCACTTCCTCAAATCCTTCTGGCGTAGAGCTATCTTTTTTCATTTGGTTTTCACGCTTAACCGCTTCAAGGCAAAGTTCGGTTGTTTTAAGGGCTTCTGGAACAAATTTAAGCATAGTATTACACTCCGTAACCTCACTAAATATATCCTCTTCATCTATATCCTCATTATCTTCTTCACTCCAGTTTTCTGGCGGTTTTGGTATTATCCTAAGTGAAATGCAATCCGCTTTAATCGCTTCAAAGCAGAGTTCTGGCGTTTTGAATTCTTCTGGCACAAATTCCAATGTAAAGCCATTTTTCTTGACTTCTTTTAGATAATGCTCGTAGGTGTTTTTTGGTTCAAGTGTTTGGATAAATTTGTAGCACAATTTTTTTATGAAATCAATTTTTGCCAGTTTGTCAATCCATTCTTCCGGTATTCCTTCGTAAAAACTACGAGTATAAAACATTCCAGCCATTGTGCCTGCTATGCTCGCTATGGTATCGGTGTCGTCTCCCAGATTTACCGCTGTTAGAACGGTGTCTTTGAAGTTGTCGTTTTTCAAAAAGCACCATAAAGCTGCTTCAAGAGTATGAACCACATACCCATCGGATTGAATATTCTCTCTTTTCTCGCTTATTATTATGCTGCTTAATATACGCCTATAATGAGGAAATTCGGCTTTGTATTTGGCATCGCATATTTCCGTTTTGCATATTTTAATGGTCGCTGCCAGAGCTTTGTATTTGACAGATTTAACTTCTGCTTTGTCTTTGGCGAGCAAGCATAGCTGCCGCAAATATTCTGTGTAGATTATGCAGCCTAAAACGGCACGTGGGTGTGCGTGGGTTATGGCTGAATATTTTTCAACATTTGTGAGGCGCGATTTGAAGTCTTTGATTTTCAAGTTCAAAAACACGAGCGGCGCAATGCGCATCAAAGAGCCGTTGCCATTATCGGTTTCTTTTGCTTGTCCACACTCGGCAGCCGGAGTTCCTTTTCTAAAAGTTTCTATTGCCGCCCAAGTGATATGTCCGCAGCCAAAACATTCGCCATTAGAGGTCATATAGTTTTTTTCTTCCCAATCGGAAAACTTTTTCATAAGCGTTTCCGGTGTTCCGCCCTCTATTATGTTTTCAATTAGGCACAAGGTTAGCGATGTGTCATCAGACCAACTCCCAGCAGGCTGTTCGTGCGTTCCGCCTCCAATCATATCTTCCACTTTAAAACTATCCCTTTCCTCAAACTCCACAGGAACCCCAAGCGCATCGCCCACAGCACCGCCAATTACGGCAGAGATAATGCGTTCTCTTATTATTGCTTGTTTATTTTGCATTTTGTTTGCCTCCTTGCCCAATCGCCTTTTTAACTTCCTCTTGCATATCTTTTGGCACATAATAAAAAGCCCTGCTGTCCCGTTTAACTGCTTCTATGCAGAAGTTAATATCTTTGAAAAGTTCTACTGGAACTACACGATTGACTAACTCGTGCGAAGGTATGAAAAAAGAATCGTGTTTCATTGCTTCAAGGTAAATTTCGGGAGTTCTAAATTCCATAGGCACAAGCGCAGGCACACCCCACCAATTCTCATTATCGCTGCCGCGTTTAACCGCTTCAAGGCACATTTCGGCGGTTATGAATTTTTCTGGCACAAATTGAAGTGCGTTGCCGTTTCTTTTAACCGCTTCAAGGCAAAATTCAGCAGTATTCATTGCTTCTGGCACATATTCAAGTATTTTGCCATTTCTTTTAGATATTGCTTCAAGGTAAAGTTCAGCGGTTTTCAGGGCTTCTGGAACATAGAGAAGCGAATATTCAACGTGTTTAACCGCCTCTAAGCAAAGTTCGGCTGTCTTAAATTTTTCTGGCACAAATTCAAATGCTGTATCGTACTCACACTTAACCGCTTCAAAGCACATTTCGGCGGTTTTAAGATTTTCTGGCACAAATTGAATTGCATAGCCATCATTCTTAACCGCTTCAAGGCAGAGTTCTGGCGTTTTGAATTCTTCTGGCACGTCTTTAAGTGCATAGCCAAAGTACTTTATTGCTTCAAGGCAGAATTCGGTTGTAATCACTGCATTTGGCACATTTTGAAACGCAATGCCGCTAGGACTTTTCTTAATTGCTTCAAGGCAAAATTCCGCAGTCTTGAACTCTCCTGGCACATATACAAGCGTCATATAGCCATAATTCTCAACAGCTTCATTGCAGAGTTCCGCAGTTCTGAGATTTTCTGGCACATATTCAAGCGCATCGCCATGATTCTTAACCGCTTCAAGGCACATTTCCGCAGTTCTGAATTTTTCTGGTACATATTCAAGCGCACTGCCATCGTTCTTAACCGCTGCAAGGCAGAGTTTCGTAGTCTTGAGTTTTTCTGGCACAGAGGCAAGCGCATCGCCATAATTCTTAACTGCCTCAAGGCAAACTTCCGCAGTTTTAAATTCTTCTGGCACATAGTAGAGTACGCCGCCCCATTGCTTAACCGCTTCAAGGCAAATCTGCGGTTTTTCGGCAGGGTCATCGGATAGGGCGAATTTGTATTCTATGGGTGTCATTTTCCGCCTCCTTGTTTGAGTGCTTTTCTAACTTCCTTTTGCATAGCTCTTGGCACATAGTCAAAAGCATTTTTGTTTCGTTTGACCGCTTCAATGCAGAGTTCCAATGTTTTTAGGTTTTCTGGTACAAATTCAAGCGAGTTGCCCTGTTTCATAACCGCTGCAAGGCAAAGTTCTGGAGTCTTGAATTTTTTTGGCACACATTTAAGTGCCAGACGACCAACCTTCTTAACCGCTTCAAGGTAGATTTTCGCTGTCATTAGGGCTTTTGGTATATATATAAACGCACAACCATTGAGCTTAAACGCTTCAAAACAGAATTTCGCAGTCTTGAAATTTTTTGGCACAAATTCAAGCGCATAGCCATTTTGTTTCACTGCTTCAAGGCAGAGTTCCACAGTCTTGAACTTCTTTGGCACAAATTCAAGTGCCTCGCCATTCTGTTTCACTGCTTCAAGACAGAGTTTCGCTGTCTTAAATTTTTCTGACACATACTCAAGTATCAAGCCTTCCTTCTTAACCGCTTCAAGGCAAAGTTTCGCAGTCTTGAATTTTTCTGGTACATATTCAAGCGCATAGCCATTTCGCTTAACCGCTTCAATGCAGAAGTTAATATCGTTGAAAAGTTCTTTTGGGATTACATCGTTCTCAAGTGTTAATGAGTTCTGTTTGATTGCTTCAAGGCAAAGTTCGGGGGTTTTAAATTTTTTTGGCACATATTTAAGCACACTATGAAAAGCATCCGCCCAGGCATTGCCGCATTTGACTGCTTCAAGGCAAAGTTCGGCGGTTATGAATTTTTTGGGTATGTGTATAAGCACAAAACCGTTTCGCTTAACTGCTTCAAGGCATAATTCGGCTGTTTTTAGGTTTTTTGGTACAAATTTAAACGCACAGCAATCACACTTAACCGCTTCAAGGCACATTTCCGCAGTCTTGAATTCTTCTGGCACATATTTAAGCGTACATCCATATTGCTTAACCGCTTTAAGGCAGAGTTTCGCTTTCTCGGCATCGTTTTTGGCTTTTGCAAGTTGCTGTTTTAATGATGTCATTTTTCGCCTCCTCGCCCAACCGCCTCTCTAACTTCCTTTTGCATAGCCTGTGGCACAAATTTAATCGTACGACTATCCTGCTTAACCGCTTCAATGCAGAGTTCCACCGTCTTTAAGTTTTCTGGCACATATTCCAGCGCACTGCCAGAATCCTTAACCGCTACATTGCACATTTCCGCCGTCTTGTGTTTTTCTGGCACGTATTCAAGTGCATAGCCAGTCTTCTTAACCACTTCAAAGCATAGTTTCGCAGTCTTGAGTTTTTCTGGCACATATTGAAGTGCCCAACATTTCTGCTCAATCGCTATTTTGCATAGCTTCGCAGTCTTGAATTTTTCCGGCACATAGTATAGTGCATTGCCATCCTGCTTAACTGCTTTAAGGTAGAGTTTGGCAGTCTTTAATTTTTTTGGTATATAGTCAAGCGCACCGCAAGACTGTTTAATCGCTTCAAGGCAGAATTTGGCGGTCTTGAATTTTTCTGGCACATCTTTAAGCGCATCGCCTCTATTCTTGACCGCTTCCAAGCATAGTTCAGCGGTCTTGAATTTTTCTGGCACATAATGAAGCGCATTGCCTCTTATATTCTTAACCGCTTCAAGGTAGAATTCGGCAGTCTTGAACTTTTCTGGCACATATTTAAGCGCACTACCATCATTCTTAACAGCTTCGGTACAGAATTCTAATGTCCTAAACTCTTCTGGCACAAATTCAAGCGCATCGCCAAATTCAATCGCTATATTGCAGAGTTCGGCGGTTATGAGATTTTTTGGCACAAATTCAAGTGCATAGCCATTATTCTTAACCGCTTTAAGGCAGCGTTCTGGCGTTTTGAATTCATCTGGCACGTATTTAAGCGCACTGCCATTTTTCTCAACCGCTTCAAGGCAGAGTTTCGCAGTCATAAATTTTTTTGGCACAAACGAAAACGCCCAGCCATTCAGCTTAACTGCTTTAAGGCAGAATTTGGCAGTCTTGAATTTTTCTGGCACAAATTCAAGTGCCCAACCATCTTGTTTAATCGCTTCTATGCAGAGTTTGATAGTCTTGAACTTCTTTGGCACTATTTTAAGCACATTGCCATTATTCTTAACCGCTTCAAGGCAGAGTTTCGCAGTTTTGAATTTCTCTGGCACAGAATTAAGTACCCAGCCATTTTCTTTAACCGCTTTAAGGTAAATCCGCATTTTCTCGGCATCGCTTTTGGCTTTCGCAAGTTGCCGTTTTAATTCTAGTGCATCGTTTTTGGCTTTTGCAATTTGCCGTTTTAATCCTAGTGAGGTCATTTTCCTACCTCCTGTTTTATCTTCCTAAAATACTTCTCACTGCTTGGCATAAGAGAATCGGGGGTTAATTCTCTTGGGATTAGGACTGTTATTTTATATTCGGCTATTCTGGGATTATATCCTTCTTGAATACATAAAACTCCAGTTTTTATTATTGAGGCTAGAATTTTTTCGTAATATGCAACAGAGTTGTTGCAGTTTGCTTCTATCCAAGAATCTAGATAGTTTTCTATCACTGCTCTCTCTGTTCCATCTACTGCCATTTGTATGCCAGTTTCAAATAAATCCCTTTTCGCAACTTTTTCTTTGTCTAGCTTGTCTTCCAAAGCGAGTATGCCTTCTCTTCGGGCTATTTCAACAAATGTGATTAGCCTAAAACATATTCGCTCAACCTCTTTTTCAAAAATTTCCTTTATGCCTTTTTCCAAAGCAGATTCATATTCATTGTGTAACATAGCTGTTCCTCCTTGTTGTACTCCTGTTGCTGTTGTGACCTGTTCTTTGAGATTTTCTGGTACTACCATAAAAGCCCAAGTTTCCTGTTTAACTATTTCTATGCACATATCTAAAGTCTTGAATTCTTCTGGCACATATATAAGTGCATAGCCATCACCCTTAACTGCTTCAAGGCACATTTCAGCAGTCTTTAGATTTTCTGGCACAAATTGAAGTGACCAACCATAATCTTTAACCGCTATATTGCACATTTCCGCAGTCTTGAATTTTTCTGGCACATATTCAAGTGCCATACTCACCTGCTTAACAGCTTCAAAACACATTTCCTCAGTTTTGAATTTTTCTGGCATATATTCAAGTGACCAAAAATTTTGCTCAAATGCTGCATTGCATAATTCCGCCGTCTTTAGATTTTCTGGCACATATTCAAGTGCCCTGCCATTCTTCTTGACCGCTTCCAAGCATAGTTCGGCGGTCTTGAATTTTTCTGGCACATATTCAAGCGGACTGCTATCCAAAACGGAGTGAGGGGTTGGGGAGTTTTTCACCGCTTCAAGACAAATCTGCATTTTTTCAGCATCGTCTTTGGCTTTTGCAATTTGCCGTTTTAATCCTAGTGAGGTCATTTTCCTGCCTCCTGTTTTATCTTCCTAAAATACTTCTCACTGCTTGGCATAAGAGAATCGGGGGTTAATTCTCTTGGGATTAGGACTGTCATTTTGTATTCGGTTATTGTGGGATTATATCCCTCCTGAATACATAAAACGCCAGTTTTTATTATTGAGGCTAGAATTTTTTCGTAATATGCAACAGAGTTGTTGCAGTTTGCTTCTATCCAAGAATCTAGATAGTTTTTTATTTCTGCTCTCTCTGTTCCATCTACTGCCAGAGATATGCCAGTTTCTAAAATATCTCTTTCCGAAACTTTTTCTGGGTCTATTTTGTCTTCCAAAGCGAGTATGCCGCATCTTCTGGCTATTTCACTAAACTTGATTAGCTTAAGACATATTAGTTCAACCTCTTCTTTAAAGGTTTCCTTTACGGCTTTTTCTAAGACAGATTCATATTTGCTGTGTAATATGGCTGTTCCTTGCTGTACTCCTGTTGCTGTTGCAACTTGTTCTTTAAGAGATTCTGGCACTAGCATAAACATCCAATTTTCTTGTTTAACCGCTTCAATGTACATATCTACGGTCTTGAATTCTTCTGGCACATCTTTAAAGTACCAGCCATCCTTTTTAACTGCTTCAAGCCAAAGTTCCGTTGTTTGAAATTCTTCTGGTATGTATTCAATCGCTTCGCTATGATTTTTAACCGCTTCAAGGCACATTTCAGCAGTTATTAAACTTTCTGGCACATATTCAAGTGCATAGCCATGCTTCTTCACCGTTTCAAGGCAGAGCTGCGCAGTCTTGAATTTTTCTGGCACATTGTCAAGTGCATAGCCAGTCTGCTTAACCGCTATTTTGCAGAGTTCTTCCGTCTTGAGATTTTCTGGCACATATTCAAGTGCAAAGCCATCTTCCTTAACCGCTATTTTGCAGAGTTCTTCCGTCTTGAGATTTTTTGGCACACATTCAAGATTCCTGCCATCTAGTTTAACCGCTTCAAGGCAGAGTTCCGCCGTTTTTAGTGCTTCTGGCACTTCTTTAAGGCTCCAGCCATTCCTTTTAACCGCTTCAAGGCAGAGTTGCGCAGTTTTGAATTCCTCCGGCACAAATTGAATTGCAACGCCATTTTCCTTAACCGCTTCAAGGCAGAGTTCAGGCGTTTTGAATTTTTCTGGCACTTCTTGAAGACAATAACCATTCTTTTTCACCACTTCAAGGTAAAGTTCGGCGGTCTTAAATTCTTCTGGCACATATTTAAGCGCATCGCTCACATCTCTATCATTCTTCACCGCTTCAAGGTAAAGTTCGGCAGTCTTAAATTCTTCTGGCACAAATTTAAGATTCCAGCTATCTCCTTTCACCATTTCAAGGTAAAGTTCGGCAGTTTTGAATTCCTCTGGCACATATTTGAGTAGCCAGCCATTTCGTTTCACCGCCTCAAGGCAAATCTGAGCTTTTTCAGCATCGTTTTTGGCTTTTGCGAGTTTATGTTCTAAACGTATCATTTTTCACCTCCTTGTTTGAGTGCTTTTCTAACTTCCTTTTGCATAGCTCTTGGCACATAGTCAAAAGCATTTTTGTTTCGTTTTACTGCTTCTATGCAGAAGTTAATATCCTTGAAACATTGAAAAAACTCTTTTGGGATAAATTTAGTGTTATGTTTAAGTACTAAAATATTCTGCTTGATTGCTTCAAGATAAATCTCTTTGGTTCTAAATTTCAATGGTATAAATTTAAACACACAATACTCATCATGCCTCTCAGTATAAACGTGTTTAATCGCTTCAAGACAGAGCTGCGCGGTTATGAGTTTTTTGGGCATGTCTCCAATCACAAAGCCGTTTATTTTAATTGCTTTAAGATAAAATTCAGCGGTTTTTATGGCTTTTGGTATAGCATTAACAACCCAGGTATCGTCTTTTTCTGTTATTGCTTTAAGGCAAAGTTCAGCGATTTTCAGGGCTTTTGGTACATGTAAAAGCGCACTACCGCGTTGTTTAACTGCTTCAAAACATACTTCAGCAGTTTTTAGTTTTTCTGGCACAAATGCAAGCGCACTGCCGCATTGTTTAACCGCTTCAAGGCAGAGTTCAGGCGTTTTGAATTTTTCTGGCACGAATTGAAGCACATAGCCACTCTGCTTAACTGCTTTAAGGCAGAGTTTGGCAGTCTTCATTGCTTCTGGCACAAATTCAAGTGCCTCCCAACCAGATTTAACCGCTTCAAGGCAGAGCTGCGCAGTTTTAAGATTTTCTGGCACATATTGAAGTACCTCGCCATAACTCTTAACCGCTTCAAGGTAGAGTTCTGCTGTCTTAAATTTTTTTGGCACATATTTAAGTGCTTCGGCATAACTCTTAACCGCTTCAAGGTACATTTTGGCAGTCTTGAATTTCTTTGGCACATATAGAAGTGCCAAGCCATTTTGTTTAACCGCCTCAAAGCATAATTTGGCAGTTTTGAATTTTTCTGGCACAAATTCAAGCACACAGCCGTCTTGCTTAATCGCTATATTGCATAATTTGGCAGTCTTGAATTTCTTTGGCACATATTCAAGATTCACGCCATATCGTTCAACCGCTTCAAAGCATAGTTCAGCGGTCTTGAATTTTTCTGGCACACAGTAAAATGTCTCGCCATAGTCCTTAACCGCTTCAAGGCAGAGTTCGGCGGTCTTGAATTCCGCTGGTACAGCTCTAAGTGCCCAACCATTCTGCTTAACCGCTTCAAAGCAGATTTCTGGTGTTTTGAATTCCGCTGGCACATCGTGAAGTATCCAGCCATCCTTCCTAACCGCTTCAAGGCAAATCTGCGCTTTCTCGGCTGGGTCGTTGGATAGAGCGAGTTGGTGTTCTAATGGTGTCATTTTTCTATCTCCTGTTTTGAAGGTTTAATCCCTGTTGCTTTTTTGACTTCTTCTCTAATGTCTTCTGGTACAGCTCCAAGCATAAAACTATCTTGTTTAACCGCTTCAATGCAGAGTTCCACCGTCTTTAAATTTTCTGGCACATGGACAAGTACCAAGCCATTCTCCTTAATTGCTTCAAAGCAGAGTTCATAAGTTTTTAGATTTTCTGGCACAAATTGAAGTGCATAGCCCCATTGCTTAACCGCTTCAAGGCACATTTCAGCAGTCTTGAATTCTTCTGGCACATATTCCAGCGTATAGCCATAGTTCTTAACCGCTTCAAGGCAGAGTTCTGGTGTTTTGAATTCCTCTGGCACATATTTAAGCGCATTGCCAGTCCTAACCGCTTCAAGGCAAATCCGAGCTTTTTCTGCATTGTCTTTGGCTTTTGCGAGTTGCTCTTCTAAGGGTGTCATCTTCTGTTTAACTTCATCTATAATGGCTTGTGGCACAAAGGAAAGTGCTAGGTTATTCTCCTTAACCGCCTTTAAGCAAAGTTCCGTAGTCTTTAAGTTTTCTGGTACATATTTAAGTGCATAGCCATATCTTTTCATCGCTTTAAAGCAGAGCTGCGCAGTCTTGAGTTCTTCTGGCACATATTCAAGCGCACCGCCGTAGTCCGTCACACGTATTATCCCACCGTCATAGTTCTTTTCCATCACCGCTTCAAGGCAGAGCTGCGCAGTTCTAAGTTCTTCTGGCACATATTGAAGCACACTGCCACATTTCTTCACCGCTTCAAGGCAGATTTCCGTAGTTTTAAGTTTCTCTGGCACATATTCCAGCGCATCGCCATAATTTTTCACCGCTTCAAGGCAGAGTTCCGTAGTTCTAAGTTTCTCTGGTACATATTTAAGCACACTGCCACATTTCTTGACCGCTTCAAGGCAGATTTCCGTAGTTTTAAGTTTCTCTGGCACATATTCCAGCGCACGACCATAATTTTTCACCGCTTCAAGGCAGAGTTCCGTAGTTCTAAGTTTCTCTGGTACATATTTAAGCGTACTTTCAATGCTGCCAAAATTCCTAACCGCTTTAAGGCAGAGTTCCTCAGTCTTAAATTCTTCTGGCACATATTCCAGCGCACCGCCGTTTTTCCTAACCGCTACATTGCACATTTCCGCCGTCTTGAATCCCTTGGGTACATATTCAAGTGCTTTCCAGCTATTCCTAACCGCTTCAAGGCAAATCTGCGCTTTTTCTGCATCGTCTTTGGCTTCTGCGAGTTTGTGTTCTAATGCAAGTTTCAGCTCTAATCGTGTCATTTTTTGCCTCCTTGTTTAACCGCCTTTTTAACTTTCTTGCTGTCTTTCACGCAACGAACACTAATAAAGTAGTGGCTCTTATAGCCGTAGGATTTGAGTACACCCGCTCTGCTGTAGTCCATGAGCATAGTGTAGGCTTCAGCATTGCTCACAGAAGTACTACTCCACCAATAGCCAAAATCAACATTGCAATAATCGCCATTGGGAGTGTGGTGACCACTCGGCAGAGCAGCAAAACCGAAGTCGTCTGTGCCATTGCCAGATTTTCCTTCGTAATCTTTCCATCCGTTTTTTGCTTTAAATTTCTCTCCAGCTATTTCGTCACCACCTGCTAAACCTACAAGAGTTTGCCATTCATCAATGCTTGGTAAATGCCAACCAGGGGGGCAGGCTTTCATAGCGGTTTTCCAATCGTAAAGCAGCCCATAAGTTGCTCGGCGTTTTGTTTTCTTGTTCGTAAAATTTGCACAGCCAGATGCTTTATAGTCCAAATTCTCCGCCATCCAAATTTGGTTGCCTATTTTCACTGTTTTATACACTTTGCCGTCTCTTTGGTCTGTGAAGGAACTCATAACTCTTGGCACAGGTTTAATCGCACAATCATTTTTCTTAACTGCTATATTGCATATTTCCGCAGTCTTGAATTTTTCTGGCACATATTGAAATGCACGGTAATACTCCTTAACCGCTTCAAGGCACATTTCAGCCGTCTTTAGATTTTCTGGCACGTATCTAAGCGCACAACCTTCCTTCTTAACCGCTTCAAGGTACACTTCCGCAGTCTTTAAATTTTCTGGCACATAGCGGAGTGCAAAGCCATTTTGTTTAACCGCTTCAAGGCACATTTCAGTCGTCTTTATGGTTTCAGGCACATAGTAAAGTGCGTTGCCATTTTTCCTAACTGCTTCAAAACAGAGTTCGGCTGTTTTTAGATTTCTTGGCACAAAGTTGAGTGCATAGCCATCCTGCTTAACCACTTCAAGGCAGAATTCGGCGGTCTTGAGATTTTCTGGCACATAGTAAAGTGCCCAACAATCCTCCTTAACCGCTTCAAGGCACATTTCAGCCGTCTTTAAGTTTTCTGGCACATAGTAAAGTGCTTCGCCATAGTCCTTAACCGCTTCAAGGCAGAGTTTGGCGGTTTTAAATTTTTCTGGCACATATTCAAGTGCCAAGCCATAGTTCTTAACCGCTTCAAGGCAGAGTTTAGAAGTTATGAGTTTTTTTGGTACATAGTCAAGCGCATCGCCATTCCTCTTAACCGCTTTAAGGCAGAATTTGGCAGTCTTGAATTTTTCTGGCACATATAGAATTACGTTGCCATTATCCTTAATCGCTTCAAGGCAGAGTTTGGCAGTTATGAGTTTTTCTGGCACATAGCAAAGTGCCCAACTCTCTTTCTTAACCGCTACTTTGCAGAGCTGCGCAGTCTTAAATTTTTCTGGTACATAGCAAAGTGCTTCGCCGTTTTCTTTAACTGCTTCAAGGCACATTTTCGCAGTCTTGTATTTTTCTGGTACAAATTCAAGTGCATAGCCATTATGTTTCACCGCTTCAATGCAGAATTTTGCAGTCTTGTGTTTTTCTGGTACAAATTTAAGCGCAGAGATATTTTCTTTAATCATTTCAAAACAGAATTCCGCTGTTTTGAATTTTTCTGGTACATATAGAAGCGCATAGCCATTCTCATTAACTGCTTTGGTGCAGAATTTAATATCCTTGAAAAGTTCTATTGGGATAAAATTTTCTTCAAGTATATGGTAATCCTGTTTAATTGCTTCAAGGTAAATTTCGGTGGTTATGAATTCTTTTGGTATGTATTTAATCGCAAAGCCGTTTTGCCTAACCGCTTCAAGGCAAAATTCGGCAGTCTTGAATTTCTCTGGCACGTAGTTAAGTGCAAGACCATTTTTTTTAACCGCTTCAAGGCACATTTCCTCAGTCTTTAGATTTTCCGGCACATATTCAAGCGCACAGCCATACTTCTTAACTGCCACATTGCAGAGTTCCGCAGTCTTGAATTCTTCTGGCACAAATTCAAGTGCCTCGCCATTCTCCTTAACCGCTTCAAGGCAAAGTTCCGCAGTCTTTAAATTTTCTGGCACGAATTTAAGTGCATAGCCCCATTGCTTAACCGCTTCAAGGCATAGTTCGGTAGTCTTTAAGGCTTCTGGCACAAATTTAAGCGCAGTGCCATTTTTCTTCACCGCTTCAAGGCATAGTTCGGCAGCCTTTAAGGTTTCTGGTACATAGTATAGTGCTTTGCCATCGTTCTTAACCGCTATATTGCAAAGTTCGGCAGTCTTTAAGGCTTCTGGCACGCTGCCAAGTGCCCAGCCATCTTTCTTAACCGCTATATTGCAAAGTTCGGCAGTCTTGAGTTTTTCTGGCACATTGGCAAGTGCCCAGCCACAGTTCTTAATCGCTTCAAGGCAGAGTTTGGCAGCCCTGAGCTTTTTTGGTACAAATTGAAGTACCCAGCCACTTTGCTTAACCGCTTCAAGGCACATTTTCGCAGTCTTGAATTTTTCTGGCACATCATCAAGTGCCCAGTCACTTTTTTTAACCGCTGCATTGCAGAGTTTGGCAGTCTTGTATTTTTTTGGCACATATTCAAGTGCCCAGCCTTTCTGCTCAACCGCTATTTTGCATATTTCCGCAGTCTTGAATTTTTCTGGCACAAATTTAAGCGCACCGCCATTTTTCTTCACCGCTTCAAGGCAGAGCAGTTTTTTCTCGGCTGGGTCGTTGGATAGAGCGAGTTGGTGTTCTAATGGTGTCATTTTCCTTTCTCCTGTTTTGAAGGTTTAGTCTCTGCTTTTTTTCTAGGTTTATTTCCAAAGTACCATTCCATAGCTTCTGGAAAATGTTTCTTAACCGCTTCAATGCAGAATTTGGCAATCTTGGATTTTTTTCGCTGAGATTTAAGATAAATAAAGCCCAAAGGTTCACTTTTAACCGCTTTAATGCAGAGTTCCTCAGTTAGGAATTTTTCTGGTACGTATTCAAGTGCAAGGCAGTAAGTCTCAACCGCTACATTGCACATTTCGGCAGTCTTAAATTCTTCTGGCACATATTGAAGGGCGGTGCCAGTCTTATCAACCGCTATATTGCACATTTCGGCAGTTTTGTATTGTTCTGGCACATCTTTAAGCCAGCCGCCAGACCTCTTAACCGCTTCAAGGTAGAGTTCTGGCGTTTTGAATTTCGCTGGCACAGATTTAAGCCCACCGCCATTTTTAACTGCTATAAGGCAAAGTTCCGCTGTTCTCAATTCCTCTGGCACATCTTCAAGCATACAACCATTTTGTTTAATTGCTTCAAGGCAGAGTTCGGCAGTCTTGAATTTTTCTGGCGTATGAATAATCGCATTGTGATTATGTTTAACCGCTTCAAAGCAAAGTTCCGCAGTTATGAATTGTTCTGGCACATATTTAAGTGCCCAACTACAATCTTTAACCGCTAGAAGGCAAAGTTCAGCGGTCTTAAATTTTTCTGGCACATCTTCAATTACAGAACCAGCAGTCTTAACTGCTTCAAGGTAAAGTTCCGCTGTCTTGAGTTTTTCTGGCACAAATTTAATTACATAGCCACTCTGCTTCACCGCTTGAATGTAAAATTCGTCAGTGATAAGAGCTTCGGGCACATATTCAAACGCATCGCCATTATCCTTAATCGCTTCAAGGCAAAGTTCGGCGGTCTTGAATTTTTCTGGCACATTATGAAGTGCCAAGCCTTCCTTCTTAACCGCTTCAAGGCAGAGTTCAGCCGTTTTGAATTTCGCTGGCACAGATTTAAGTGCAGAACCGTCTTGCCTAACCGCTATATCGCAGAGCTGCGCAGTTCTGAATTCTTTTGGCACGTGTTGAAGCAACCAGCCATTTTCCTTAACCTCTTCAAGGCAAATCTGCATTTTTTCAGCATCGTTTTTGGCTTTTGCGAGTTTCTGTTGAAATTGTGTCATTTTCCTTTCTCCTGTTTTGAAGGTTTAATCCCTGCTGCTTTTTTGACTTTATCTCTAATGGATTCTGGCACGTATTTAAACACATTGTCAAGTCCATCCCACTTCTTAATCGCTTCAAGACAGAGTTCCACAGTCTTGAATTTTTCTGGCACAATTATAATCCAACCGCCACATTGCTTAACCGTTTCAAGGCACATTTCCGCAGTCTTGAGTTTTTCTGGCACATATTTAAGTATCACGCCATAGTTCTTAACCGCTTCAAGGCATATTTTGGTAGTTTTGAGTTTTTTTGGCACGAAGTTAAGCGCATAACCACTCTGTTTAACCGCTTCAAGACAAATTTTGGCAGTCTTGAGTTTTTTTGGTACATATTCAAGTATCAAGCCATCCTGCTTGACCGCTATAAGGCACATTTCCTCAGTCTTGAGTTTTTCTGGTACATATTCAAGTGCAAAACCATTCTTAACTGCTTCAAGGCAGAGTTTGGCAGTCTTGAATTTTTCTGGTACATCTTCAAGTGCATCGCCACGCTGCTTGACCGCTATAAGGCACATTTCCGCAGTCTTGAATTTTTCTGGCACACGTTTAAGTTCAGCAAAACCCCAAGGCTTTTGCTTCACCGCTTTAAGGCAAAGTTTCGCTCTTTCGGCATCACTTTTGGCTTTTGCGAGTTGCTGTTCTAAGTCTATCATTTTCCTTTCTCCTGTTTTGAAGGTTTAATTTCTGCTGCTTTTTTGACTTCTTCTCTAATTGTTTCTGGCACAAATTGAAGCGCAATAGTGCCACCATTTATATATGCTTTAACCGCTTCAAGACAGAGTTTGGCAGTCTTGAGTTTTTCTGGTATGTATCGCAGCATATATCCATTCATTTTAACCACTTCAAGGCAGAACTCCGCAGTCTTGAATTTTTCTGGCACATATTGAAACATTACCGCAACACGTACCGCTTTAAGGCACATTTCCGCAGACTTGAGTTTTTCTGGCACGTATAGGAGTGCCTCGCCATTCTGCTTAACTGCTTCAAAGCAGAGTTCCTCAGTCTTTATGATTTCTGGTATATCTCCAAGTGCCAAGCCAAAATCCTTAACAACTACAAGGTAGAGTTTGATAGTCTTGAATTTTTCTGGTACATAGGGCAACGCAAAATAGCCAAAAGTCTCTTGCTTAACAGCTTCAAAGCATAGTTTGGCAGTCTTGAGTTTTTCTGGTACATAGGCAAGTGCATCAGGCTTTTGCCTCACCGCTTCAAGGCAGAGTTTGGCAGTCTTGAACTTTTCTGGCACATCTCCAAATGCCCAGCCCTCACTTTTTTTAACCGCTTCAAGGCAGAGTTTCTCTCTTTCGGCATCGTTTTGGGCTTTTGCGAGTTTCTGTTGAAATGATGTCATTTTCCTTTCTCCTGTTTTGAAGGTTTAATTTCTGCTGCTTTTTTGACTTCTTCTCTAATTGTTTCTGGCACCCATTTAATTGCATATTCATTCTGCTCAATCGCCTCAAGGCAAAGTTCAACAGTCTTTAAATTTTCTGGCACAAAGAAAAGTACCATGCCATCATACTTAACCGCTTCAAGGCACATTTCCGCAGTCTTGAACTCTTCTGGTACATACATAATCGCACGACCATTCTGTTTAACCGCTATATTGCACATTTCCGCCGTCTTTAGATTTTTTGGCACATGTTGAAGCGGTGTGGCATAGGGGAAACTGATATTTTTAACCGCTTCAAGGCAGAGTTGTGCTTTTTCATCAGGGTTCTGCAATTCTTCAAGTTTGCGTATAAAATCTTTAATCATTTCCATTTCATTTTTGTATAGCATTTTCAACCTCCTTTTACTGAATTATCTTTCACACAACGAATGCTAAACAAGTATCTATCCTCAACAGAAACGCAGCCTCGTCTTTCTAGGCTTGTAGAAGTAATCCATACCTGAGGAGGCGAGCAGGGCATAAATACGGAATAACTCCACCAAGTGCCAACAGAGCCGAGTTCGTGGAACTTGCCTTCGGGGTCGCAGTAGCCGCCAAACAAAGGCGAAATACCTACTAGGTTTGTAAGAACTTCCCATTCATCACGTCTTGGAACACGCCAACCAGGTGGACAGTTTCCCTTAATTTGTCCAAATGAGTATAACCGCCCATATTTTTGGCAGTTGCTCTCATCATTATCATAGCACACACTGCCCTCGGCATCATAAGCCAAATTCTCCATCATCCAAATTAGGCTGCCTATTTTCTCGGTTTTGTACACTTTGCCGTCTCTTGGGTCGGTGAAGGTGTTTTCTGTTTTCATATTGCCCCCTTTGTTGAAGAATTTTCTATATCTTTCACACAACGGACACTGAGCAAGTAGCTTTTATCCTCAAAGCCGAAGCGGACAGCTTCACGCCAGTTCATTATACGCAGGTAGTAAGCGTTGTTGTTTTCGTTTTCGTTAGAACCCCACCAGTAACCGTGAGTGCCAATAGTGATGAATTTGTCGGTGAAACTACGATTGCTGCCGCCTGCTCCGCCCGGCAAGGCGGAAAAGCCAAAGCAGTCAGAGCCGTTGCCAGATTTTTCCCACCCGCTTTGCGCTTTCAATTTTCCTCCTGCTATTTTTTTGCCACCTGCGAAATCAACAAGAGTTTCCCATTCTTGTTCGCTTGGCAAATGCCAATCGGGGGGGCAGGCTATTTTGGCTGTTTCCCAATCATAAAGCAGACCATATTTTTGGAGATTGTAATATTTATGAGGGTATCCATACCATTTGCATTTTCTGCCAGGTACATCATAAATTTCATAAGCCAAATTCTCCGCCATCCAAATTTGGTCGCCTATCTGCACGGTTTTGTACACTTTGCCGTCTCGTGGGTCGGTGAAAGCATCCTTTAATGGTGTCATTTTTTACCTCCTTGTTTAAGTGCTTTTTTAACCTCCTTTCTCAATTCTTCTGGTACATATTCAAGCAATTCATATTTATACACACCGCCATCTTTTTTAACCGCTTCAAGGCAGAGTTCAGCCGTTTTGAGGTTTTCTGGTACATATTTAAGTGCAAAGCAACAATTCTTAACCGCTTCAAAGCATAGTTCAGGTGTTTTTAAGTTTTCTGACACATATTTAAGCAAACAGCCATTCTGATTAATCGCTATATTGCACATTTCGATGGTCTTTAGGTTTTCTGGCACAAATTCAAGCGCATAGACATTTTTCCTAACCGCTGCATTGCACATTTCCGCCGTCTTTAGATTTTTTGGCACAAATTCAAGCGCAAGACTATAATTTTTCACCGCTTCAAGGCAGAGTTTAATAGTCTTTAGTTTTTCTGGCACATTGCCAAGTGCCCAGCCATCTTTCTTAACCGCTTCAAGGCAAAATTTGGCAGTCTTTAATTTTTCTGGCACATAGCAAAACGCATAGCTACTTTGCTTAACCGCTTCAAAGCAAAGTTTGGCAGTCTTAAATTTTTCTGGCACATTGCCAAGTGCCCAGCCATTTTTCTTAACCGCTTCAAGGCACATTTCAGCAGTAATAAGGGATTTTGGCACATATTTAATCGCAACGCCACAATGCTGAACCGTTTCAAGGCAAAGTTCAGCGGTTTTTAGTTTTTCTGGCACATATTCAAGCGCAAGGTTATTCTCCTTAACCGCTTCAAGGCAGAGTTCCGCAGTTTTGAATTCTTCTGGCACATCTTTAAGTGCTTCGCCATTCTTCTTAACCGCTTTAAGGCAGAGTTTCGCTTTTTTGGCAGTGTCTTTAGACCAACACTTGGCAAGTTGCTGTTTTAATTCTATCATTTTTTACCTCCTAAAATCCTATCCTTCTATTGCCATAAGGCTCTTTTGCAAGAGCAATATCGCTAAGTTCTTTTGTTATGCTTGCAACCGAAAGATTTTGCTTTGGAAACCATTGCAAACGCTTATGAACGGCATAAAAGTCGCCGGGGGTTAGACATTCCAAGTTGCATAGCTCATTCCAGTTTTCTTGTTCGTAATCGGGGAAAAAGTTTTTTGCCATTTTCAAAATGCCTTGTTTTTCAAGGTAATCAAATTTCAAATGGAAATGAAATCTGCGGTTGCTCGCTGTGTCTAGCTTGCCTTGGAAATTTGTTGAGCAAATAACCAAGCACTTGCTGTTCTCAAGCTGAATTAAAAACTCATTCACCTGCGTGGTTTCCCAAGAATGATTTGCGTTGCGGCGGTCGGAGATTAAGCTGTCTGCCTCGTCTATAAAGAGCAATGCACCCTCTTCGGAAGCATCTTCAAATGCTGCTGCCAATTTTTTCTCCGTTTCGCCCACCCACATAGAGGATATTTTGCCATAGCTAATTTCCTTGAAAGGCAAGCCGCTTATCCTTGCCAAATATCTTGCGAATTCCGTTTTGCCTGTGCCCGGCGCGCCATATAAAAGCATTGTGCAGTTGCTTTCGGTTTTTTTGTCCTTCAAAAGTTCCGCATAGCTTTTTGCGGCATTTATGGCATTTTCCATTCCCTCAACATTCAAAACGCTTTCATCGTATTTTGGGGCACGTGTTCTGGTGTTTTTGTAGTCGTTGCGAATTCCCAAAAGTTCGGTGTGCTGCTTTAGCACAAATTCCGCAACCTGCTCTTGCCTGCCGTTATTCACAAACATCATTTCGTTTGCAACCGCAAGCTCAATTCCACCCGGTGCAACATCGTATTTTTCCGCAAGGTCTTTTATGCGTTCCGTTGTGAAAGTGCTTTCGGCATTGTGTTTTTCAACCACATTCTCCCAGAGTTTTTGCCTAGCCGTTGGAGTGTTTGCTTTGAATTCTATGCTGCAACTGAAACGCCTCATCGTTGAGCGTTGCATCCAAAAAAGGCTATTGCTAACCCAAATAACGGGCAAACGCATATCTTCCAGCATTTGGTTCAAAATGCCTTTTTCCAAATGGTTCAGCAAAACATCTGCCTCATCAACGAGCAAAACCAATTTTTTTCTGTTTCTGAACATTACCTCCGCTATGTTCAACGCCCTTATGCGGAATTTGGTAACGGAATCAACTAAATCGCCGTTGTCTTCATATATGCGTTTTTTAAGACCTCGCCCAATATCCAAAAGTTCGCAACTCGCATTTGCCGCTATTGCGCGGGCAAGCTCGGTTTTGCCTGTGCCTTCTATGCCATAGAGCAAAAAATGCAGAGGTCTTTCGTTTTTGTGCATTGATATTAAATCCGTTATAAACTGGGCTTCTTTTTGAAAGATGAATTTTTCCATAGCAAGGGGAGTTTTTTTGTCTATGGTTGCGTAAATATCCATTATGTTGTCAGAGCCTAAACCTTTTAGATACCTTTTTATTTCAAGAGGAATATCTATGCTTGATTTTAAGCCATAGCTTAGAATTCCCAGACTTGTTACGCCACGCTCACTGGAAATGCTTTCCAAAACATCTTCTTCTGTATTATTTGTTAGCATAGCTAATACTGCATAGTTTATGTTTTGAGAAATTTTGAATGCTTTGCAAATACAATCGTGCAGTTGCGCCACAAGACCGTCATAATTGTACAAATAGATAAAACGCAAGAACTCCTTGTTTATGTCGTTTAAATCCAGTGTTTTGCACAGCAAGTTAAGGCGGTTTTCAAATATGCTTTTTTGTGGTTCTTCCTCATAATCAAGCACTTGTTTTTTAAGCAAAAAGCGGAATGACCTGTTTATATTGAATGGCTTTTCAATGCCAGAATTCCATTGCTCGGAACTTAGCAATCTATGCAAACCTAACCAGCCTTCGGCGCAGACTTTTTGTTCGCGTACTCTGGCAATTTTTAGAGATATGGCATTTGCTATTTCTTTGCTGCCTTTGAAATTTTCTTTGAAATGCCATTTCACATAATCCGCAACTTCTTGCAACCCATCAATCCCCCAAGAATCTATTAGGCTTTTGTACACATTGTTGCCGAGCTTGATAAGTTTTTTGCTCTTCTGCATTGCGAGCAGATATTTGCAAACATAAGGGCTTATCTCATAGTTTTCGTCTTCATCATCGCTAAAAAAATCATAACCCCGCCTATTAGCATCACGCCTATTAGATGCCAATTTCTCCAAATAGCCAGTAAAGTTAAGCATATTTTTTCCCCCTTGAATTTTTTATGCAACGAACACTCAACAAACAGTAGTTATGATTTTCTGGGAACAAACTAGCACGGTTGTGCTTGTAGTGCATACCCAAGGAACAACATTCGCTGGAACACCAATAGTTTTCGTCTAAGCCTATGTTATGAAACTCATAGTCATAGAGATTATTGTAGCAAAAACCGCTAGGCAAAGCAGTAAAGCCAAAGTCGTCTGTGCCATTGTTGCCATCCCAGCCGCTTGTCGCTTTGAGTTTTTTTCCAGCAATTTCCCTGCCACCTACAAAATCAATAAGAGTTTTAAATTCCTTTTCGCTCGGCAAATGCCAACCCGAAGGGCAAACACTCATAGCGGTTTCCCAGTCGTAAAGGCAGCCGTATGTTTCTCCGTTCTCTCTCTTGTTTTCATAGTATTTGCTGCCAACCACATTATAAGCTAAATTCTCTGCCATCCAAATTTGGCTGCCTATTTCCACAATTCTGTACGTTTTGCCGTCACGTGGGTCGGTGAAAGTGCCTTTTTTCATTTTTTTATTACCTCCATCATAGTAGCCCTTATCCACCAAACAGCATAAGAAACAAATCCGATGCGTTTTTTTTCGCAGTCATATTTATCTATGGCTCTAATCAAGCCTTTTTTCCCTGCCTCCACAAGAGTGGGCATAGGCACTTTGCTTTTGTATTGAAGTGCTATTCTCAAAACAAAACGCATATTTGCGTCTATCAGCTTTTGCCTCGCTTCGGGGTCATTTCTATTTTTCAATAGAAAATGCTCCTCTTCTTTTGTCAATAGAGGAACGCTTCTGCTTTTCTCTACCAGTTCTTTCATTGTTTCCATGTTGCTCTCCTTGTGTTAATCTCTCTATTAATAATTTAAAATCAAGTTATATTTGACAACTTTTTGTATTTTTTCGTGATAAACATCACATATAGACCAATTCTTGTCTTTTTCGTGTGATATTTGCGGCACTTTTTTGTATTTTTTTTGAAAAAACCGCTAAATCTTGGGCTTTTAACATATCAAACATATATGTTTTAATTTTTTATGCAACGTACGCTAAACAATCTTGATTTTTTACTATTTACTTCATTTAGCATACTTTTTTCATATAAACGTATGTAGTTATTATAGGCGTACCAACCATTTACATCCGAACTACTCCACCAATAACCGTCATTACCAGCACCTTGAAACTCAATAGAATTACGGCTGGCAATTCCAAATCCACCCGGCAGAGCAGCAAAGCCGAAATCGTCTGTGCCTCTGCAAGCTGCTCTATTTTCAGAACCCCAGCCGCTTTTTGCTTTTAGTTTTTTTCCGGCTACCAGCCATCCACCTACGGAGACAATAAGAGTATTCCATTCCTCTTGGCTTGGCAAGTGCCAACCTTCTGGGCAGGCTCTCATAGCGGCGTTCCAGTCATATAGCAAGTGGTATTTTTTGCCATAGGCGTGTTCGTCATTGTAATATACGCCGCCAATAGGATAACCCAAATTCTCTGCCATCCAAACTTGGTTGCCTATTTTCACGGTCTTATACACTTTGCCGTCTCTATAGTCGGTGAAAGTGGAGTATTTTTCACTCTGTTCACATTCCAAAGACAATTTTGGTTTCTTCTTCTTTAAGAGATTCGGCTTGAAGCGTTTTAGCACATCTTCAATATTCCTGTCTTTCTTTTTTTTGAGTATTACAAGCCAGTCGGCATATCCTTCTTCATCTTCATCTTCAACTTCTTTTTCATAGGTCATTTTTTTTCAACTCCTTTCACTCTGTTCATATTCCAAAGACAATTCTGGTTACCTCTTCTCTAAGGGATTCGGGGACATATTCAAATGCGCTGTGATTGGCACTATTCTTAACCGCTTCTATGCAAAGTTCCAAGGTCTTGAATTTTTCTGGCACAAATTCAAGTTTATAGCCGCCATTTTTCTTGACTTCTTCCAAGCACATTTCTGCGGTTTTGAGATGTTCGGGCAGCTCTGGAAAATAATCTTCGGGCGAATAAAGTTTGCGTTGTTCATACAATTCAAGATGAACCGCATCCTTGATTTCTTCTGGCACGTATTTAAACGCCCCCAAGCCTTCTTTTTTCTCTTTGACTGCTTTGATGAGTTTTTCGTATTCTCCAGGCTCTAGTTTATTTTTAAAATAATAATCGTTCAAGTAGCCGTTCAATTCTTCCTCTTCAATGTCCCAGTCGTCTAAAAGATAGGTGAAGTTCTTAACCGCCTCTGCGCATAGCTCAACGGTCTTGAAGCGTTCTGGCACGTCTTCAATCTTCCTGCCGTTCTTTTTGACTATTTTTAGCCAGTCGGCATATTCTTCTTTTTCTTCATCGGTCATTTATTTATCCAAAAATTTCAGCAATTTCTTTCCTAACTTTTCTAGCTCATCGTTAGTAATACCGTGTCTAGAAAAATGAGGTATGTCTTCTACTTTTGCTTCAATTTTAATATTTAATTCATCTTTTAATTCATCTATTATTTCTCTTACACTTGGGGAAATACAAATATATATGTTCTTTTTTAAAAAGATTTTCCATATTCTTTCTAAATGTTCAGCATTTTCTTCGGATTTCAACATCTTCTTAAATTCTTTTGTATTTTTCGTTGAGCTTCCAAATGTACATATACTTAACAATTCCAAAAAACATATCTTTTCGGCATAATCAGATGTAAAACCTAATTTGCTAAATCGTGTATGATACGGTACTCCACCTCCTCTTCTATCTCCTTTATATATATATTTTCGCTTAGTATCTTTTTGTTTAGTATCTTCTTTTAACATAGGCGTATGAACCCCATTATCTTTCCAATACTGAACACCATCTTTTAAATAATGATTTATAGTCTCTTCAAAAAATAATGGTTCCTTTTTCTCAATATCTTTATCCCAATTTGCATCAAGACCCAAAAATATCATTTCTGCGTCTTCTGGTTTTTGAATTTGAAATCCTTTAAAAACTGCTTGTAGTTTCTCTGAGGGATGTTTCCCAAATTCACTCATATTGCTCTCCTTGCCCTTTTGGGGCGGTTAAGGTCTTGTTAATCCTTTATGCAACGGACACTGAGCAAGTATGTTGCCGCGAAACTGCTAAGTGATGTCCAATCGTTTTTTTTGCATATAAACCAACCGAAAGCCTGATCATCGTCACCATAATCACTCCACCAGTGGTCGCAGTCATCTCTAACAAGGGGTTGTTCAGAGCAGTTCTTCCGACCGCATCCGATAAGACCGCGTGGACGTGCCGTAAAACCGTAGTCATCTGTGCCACCACCTGATGTCCCTATGAAACTCCAGCCTTTGCTTGCTTTTAACTTCTTTCCAGCAATATCTTTGCCACCAGCAAAATTCACAAGGGTCTCCCATTCCTCTTTGCTTGGCAAATGCCAACTTTTGGGACAAGATCTTTTAGCTGTTTCCCAATTATACAACTGACCGTCACTGCCGCAGTTGCCAGCACACTTACTATTTTCTGCGTTGTACTTCAAATTCTCTGCCATCCAAGTTTGAGCACCTATTTTCGCGGTTTTATAGACTTTGCCGTCTCTGGGGTCGGTGAAGGTGTTGCCTTTGATAGAAGGAGCCGCATTGTTGTCTTTTATGCAACGGACACTGAGCAAGTATCTCTCATCTATGCGACTGTAGTCTGCGTACTCGTAGTCGTAGCGCACACTTCGGGAGTGGGAGTAGTAGCTACCGCTCTCGCTAGAGTTCCACCAGAGACCGATGCGACCGACATAGTCGAAACGACCATAGTCACCGAAGCTGCCGCCAGGCAAAGCCGAAAAACCAAAATCATCCGTGCCATTGCCAGAACTCCCATCATCGCGATTATTCCAACCGTTTTTTGTTTTCAATTTTTTTCCAGCTATTTTTTGGCCACCTGCGAAATTCTCAAGAATATCCCATTCTTTATCGCTTGGCAAATGCCAACCAGCAGGGCAGGCTTTCATAGCAGTATTCCCATCATAAAGCCTGCCGTATTTTTCGCAGTTCTTTGGATTTTTCTCGTAGCAAGAACCTATATCGTCATTCTTGCCTGAGTAGTTCAAATTCTCTGCCATCCAAGTTTGAGTGCCTATCTTAACTATTTTATATTTTTTGCCATCCCTGCTATCCGTTAAATATTTCCCTTCCTGAGATTCAGCGCCTTTGTGCGTATGCTTGACTTTTTCATTGTACTTCAATTTCACGCCAACAACTTCTTTGTTTTTGCCAATCTCTATCTTGGCACACAAAGGAACAGCACCGCTGAAAGGCGTTTCGCCAACTTGCTTGCCGTTCACAAAAACAGGTTCGCTCGCAGGCTCACCATTGCGCTCCACGCTCAAATCCAAACCACCTTTCTTTAATGCTATCTTGCTTGCCATATCAAAAATTTCGCGTTTGTCCTTGTTTATCCCCACATCAAAGCCAATGTTCTCATAGCACTCGTGATTCAGCTTGACCTTGTATTTGTTTGGGTTCAGCCTAACTTCGCCAAGTGAATAGGGTTTATCGTTTATTGACAAATTCCATTGCTTGTCTTTGCCTATGCCGTCTGAGTAAGCTGGCTTTATTTCCAAAACGCCGAAATTCGCCTTTAGCTTGATATTTATGCTCTGATTATTCTGTTTTATAGAGACAGTTGTATCTGCAATCTCGTATTGCTCCAAATTCGCTATTATACGGACATTACCAGCCGAAAGTTCAATTTTGCACGGTGTTTTTGAGCAACGAGAATCGGGTACTCCGTTAAAACTTAAAACCGCTCCAACAGGTTCTGTGCTTAAATTAATCAAGTATCTTTTTCCGCCCTCTAACTCATAACTGCCGCCTGTGGTTTGCACACCGCTTATGCCTCCGGCAATAGCAGGGGAAGGAGTTTTTGATATTTTCACGCCAGGTATTTTTTCGCTGATAACAATAGGAACTTCCTTCTTTATTATCTCAATCATATCGTCAATGTTTTTGGGATTGTATGAATCATATTCTTTGGTATGTATAAGATCCTTTTCTCTTACGCTATACAGTTGAAACGTGAATATAAATTTGTTGCTATACTTATTGACCATGCACCACGCTCCGTAATCCGCATTGACTCTTCCTGCCAAGTCTCCGAAACATACCCCCCCTTCCTTGCACGCATTGAAAAGAGCTTCATCACCTATCTCTTCCTGTACATTCTTGTAAGGTATCATTCTGAAATCAGCGGATGGCAAAACAGCCCTTGTAACCTCTTCTATTTTATTTCTTAAACGTTCTAATCCTTTGGCATCAAAATCGCCCACGCAGGGCATCACAGCAAGGCTTTTCTTTGCAGCAGAGGCAAAGCAAAATGCAAATAAGCATAAAATCAAAACTTTTTTCAAAATTCACCCCACAAAACTTTAGGAAAGTCATCTTTGCTTATAGCCGATAAAACGCCTAGAACACGCAAATCGGGATCCAAGATAATAATCAATGGCAAGGAAAATTTACCGCTGTTTTCTTGGATAAAGCCAGATTTCCTCAATAAATTACCATTGGGGTCAAACCAAAGGGGGAAAGAATTTCCTGCATATTTTTTTACCATATCGCTAACTTTATCGCCATCATTGTGGATGCTTTCCCCAGCATTTATCAGATATACCTGCACCCCATTTTTTTTTAGTTCGTTTGCATTTTCTTTTAGGCGAACAAGCTCTTCTATGCAATTAACGCACCAAGTAGCGAAAAAGGAAAGAATTATGCGTTTGGCTCCGGCTTTTTTAGCATTTGTTTTTAAATCGTTCTGATTTAGTTCGGTTTCGTTGTCTATTGCAAGCACCTTGAAATTTGGAATTGTGCCTTGCAATTGCTTGGGCAGTGGATTTAGTTTATGTGATTGCCCAAAACAAAGTGTGGACATTAAGGCGGTTAATATAATTATTATTCGCATTGCGGACTCCATTGTTTAATTTCCTGTATCCATTGATTCAAAAAGTTTTCTTTTTTCAATTTATCTTGCAGTTTTTCCACAGCAATTTCCTCTTTTTGACCAAAGCCTTTTATTGGTGCTGTGCTTTCCAAAAGCCGAAGTTCTGCCCCATTGCAAGAAGTTATCGCCAAAAATGGCTGATACGAGCAGCCATAGAGACCGCCATGAGATTCACATTCGGGTTTTGCTTCCTTGTAAACAAGTGATATGCCCCTGCCTGTGCAAGAAGTATTTTCCATTTTTATGCCGCTGGAGAGCTTGGAAAAAGCTATCTCAGAATAAGGGTTTTTCTTTTCTGGGTTCCAATGCAGCTTGGTGGTTTGGCAATATTTTTTATAATCTTCCCTTGTTTTGGAATAAATTTCACCAGCTTTATCAAAATAATCAGTCTTTGCAACTCCCCAGTCATTCAGCAAATTCTGTATTGCAACAATATTGTTATAATACATTTGAGTTCCCTGCCAGGCTTCGTTTTTATGCTTGGGGTGTTCTATGTTTAATACTGTATTTGAAGCTAGCTCTAGGGAATCCAACACAAGCCGCTGCTGCTCCAAAAAGCCTTTTGCTGCATCGGCACGGCTCATGCAGGCTATAACTCCTGTTTTATTGCCACTTCGTGCAGAGAAGCTCAATTTGGCATCTTGTGCGTTTGCAAGGGCAACTTCCTGCTCTATGCTCGTTTTAGTGTTTGTACTAGCCACTTGATTTATATTCTGCCCGATTATTTGGACATTAGATTTCAATTTTTGTGAAAAGTGTTCCAAAGCCATATTTGAGCGGGCTTGCGCAAGTGCCTCGTTTTCGTTGTCGCCTATGCCAGTTCCGCGAAAATCATTTGTATTCGGGCAAGAAACATCATTCAATGCCTGATTTAAGTCTGTGCTTGAACCCCCTTGCCCTGAATTTGAATTCACGGGTTTGGGGCTTGTCACACCTAAGCAAGAGATGAGTAAACACAGAAAAATAGTATGGATAATGAATCTCATTTCTTCAAACCACGGTATTCCGCTTTCATCTGTTCCAGTCTATCCTGCATCTTTTCAGAAGCTGCTCGCAATTCCTGTTCTTCCTGGTTACCCAACGCAGCTTTCAATGCTTCTGCGATTCTGTCTGGATCGAGCAAAACAAGAGTGTAAACGCTGTATTTCTTGTCTTCTTCGTTGAATTCCATAATAGTTTCAAACACATAACTGCCCTCTATCTGTGTATCAACGAAGTTGTTGATTTTGTCTTCGGTTATGCGTTTGGCTTCGCCATTTACGTTCTTTGCGTAAGTATCCAAAAGCCCTGTGACTATGAGTTTGGAATTTCGGGCTGTTGCCGCCTGTGCTTGAGCAATGGATTCTGTTCTTGCCATTTGCCTGTCGGTGGAAACGCCAGTGCCTATGCCCCAAGGAATAGATTTACGCTGACTTTCTGTAAGCTTATTTTCAAGCTCTATTTCTGGTGCATCGGCAATCCGCTTACTTTTTGAGCCAGAGGCAGAATCCGTAACCGCAGATTTGCCGAAGCAAGAGGTTAATACCAAGGCAAGCGAAATGCCTGCCGCTAATAGAGAGAACTTAGTTTTGTTCATTTTTCAAACTCCGTTTTTTGTTTTCCCGTTCTTTTTTATTCACCAAATTCCTGAGAACACAGAATTTGGCTAGTTTGCGCCGTCCGCGACGCAAATTCTTCTATATGCGCCTTTGCTCCAAAAGAACCTCATTTGAATCAAAAGTACTGATATTATCTTTCAAAATTATAGAAACAGTTGTATCGGTATAGCTATATAGCTGGCCCTTTTTACTAAAAAGATATCTATTTTGCTCACCATATACTACAACATTCGCGCCTTCTTGACTTGCATAAGAAATTATAGGCAAAGGTCTATCTCTAAACAAGCCCAGCATCAGATATAATATTATTTTGAAAACTCCGCCAATAATTTTTATGATAATCCATTTGAGTTTCCATATTACAAATAGCCCTATTATTAATACCAGTATTGTCAATGGTATAGCCCACCATTCTAAATCTTCTTCGGTATTGGTCGCCGCCTTTGCTGGCTCTGCTGTTTTTGCTTGTGTTGGTGCTTGCTTTGCTTGGGAGATATGCACCCATCCCTCAATATTTCCAGCTCTTGCCCTGCACCAACCGGACTTGCAGGCAGCATCCATTTCAAAACGCTCATCCATTTTCAACTGCCCCACAATATCGTGCTTGGAACTCTGCCCAGACCTGATATTCACAGGAGTTTCCAGTGCGTATTTATATGTGTAAGTTATGGGTTGTGCGTTAGCCAGCCCGATAAATAGTATTATTATCCATAATAAGTTAATCATCTTATGTGTGAATATAGTAAAAATTTACGAATATGTCACAAAATAATTTTCTATCATAAGCTGCATTGCAAAAACGGCTAAATTCGCATAAAAATGGCGTTTATTGGTGCTTTTCGGGGTTGATTGCCTAAAGCGTGATAGTTTTTCTATTTTATCATTAATGTCTCAAAAACGCTTCAATATAGCTGGTCCCTGCAATTCAAATGAGCATTATATGCTTGACCCTTTGCGTAATATAGGCAAAGAACTGATAAATTTAATAGAGCAAAAAGATTATTTTGTCCTTCACGCCGCTCGGCAAAGCGGAAAGACAACTCTTTTACTGGAACTCGTAGATAAAATAAATGCAGAGGGTAAGTATTATGCTTTATATTGCTCTTTGGAAAAGATACAAGGAATTACAGAAGCAAAAGAAGCAATGCCGGAGATAATAGATGCTTTAAAAATTGCTTTTTATCGCTCAAATTTTCCTAAAGGAGATATGTTTGCAAAAGAACCTAGCAATATAGGTTTTGCCTCCTTGCTGCAATTTGAACTTTCAAAAATTAGCAAAATTTTAGACAAGCCTTTGGTCATATTTTTTGACGAAGCCGATTGCCTTAGCAACGGAACTTTAATCACATTTTTAAGGCAGTTGCGAGAAGGTTTTGTGTCCAGAGCGAGAAGTCCATTTGTTCATAGCATAGCTTTGGTAGGAATGCGCAACATAAGGGACTACAAAGCCCATATTCGCCCAGACCGCGAAACGCTCGGCAGTGCAAGCCCATTCAACATAGTGACCGAAGCTATGACTTTAGAAAATTTCACGAAAGACGATGTGACAGAACTTTACAATCAGCATACCACAGCAACAGAACAGGTATTTGAAAAAGATGCTACCCAGTTTATCTTTGAACAAACGCAGGGGCAGCCTTGGCTTGTGAACGCCATAGCTAGGGAAGCGGTTGAAAAAATTTGCAAATCTGATTACTCCACCGTCATAACACAAGATATTGCAAAGCAGGCTATCCAAAATATAGTTCTTGCAAGGGGAACGCACTTTGATTCGCTTATGGAGAGGCTAAAGGAGGAACGTGTCCGCAAAGTAATACAGCCTTTGATTCTTGGCGAAGATTATACAATGGACAAATCATCGGATGACTATCTTTACACTAGGGATTTGGGAATAATCAGAGACAGCTGTGACCAAATAGAGCCAGCCAATCCCATTTATGCCGAATTGATAGTTAGGTCACTTAATTGGAATGTTCAAGATATACTAAAAACCAAATACAAAGATTATGATGTTCCACATTATTTGAAGGGTGGGAAAATAAACGTCAATGCTTTGCTGAAAGATTTTCAAGTTTTTTGGCGAGAGAACAGCGAGATATGGATACAACGCTACAAAGAGAATTTTTACCAATATGACGAAGCCGCCCCTCATTTGGTGATTCAGGCATTTTTGCAGCGTGTGATAAATGGCGGCGGTCATATTAGCCGAGAAATGGCTTTAGGCACAAACCGTGCTGATATTTGCGTTGAGTGGGAGAATCATAAATACCCTATTGAGCTTAAAATTTACAAGGGAGTTAAAACAATAAAAGATTCCACAGAACAAATTTTGAAATATATGGATAAAGTAGGCTCAAAAGAAGGCTGGGTAGTGATTTTTGACCGCACTCCCAAAAAAAGCTGGAGCAAAAAACTTTACGTGAAAGAGGTCAAGCAATCGGCAGGAAAGAAGATAACAATTTTTGGGTGCTAAGAAAATTCCTTAGCACCTTTTCACACGGTGAACCAAATTAACCCAAACTCGCCAAAGGCATCTTGCGCCTTGTGCAATCCATTCCAAGCCCCAAAGCCGAACCGTTCAAAACGCATAAAATCATAGCAAACCTCTGGGTGAAGCTCGTTGGAAAGGGAGATATTAATTTTCTATATTTACCCTATGAAAAAGATACTATTCCAAGATACTAGCTTTCGCGATGGCTTTCAGTCGGTTTTTGGCGCTCGCGTTTTGACAAAAGATTTTCTCCCTGCTTTGGAAGCGGGGGTTCATGCGGGAATTGAGCATTTTGAAGCTGGTGGCGGCGCAAGATACCAAGCACCTTACCTATATTGCAACGAAGATGCTTTTAATATGATGGACACTTTCCGCAAAACTGTGGGTCCTAAAATTCGCCTGCAAACGCTCGCTCGTGGCATAAATGTGGTTGCCTTGGAACCCCAGCCCAGAGATATGATAGATTTACACGCCAAAATGTTTAAAAAGCACGGCATGACACGCATTCGCAATTTTGATGCCTTGAACGATGTGAATAACCTCATATATTCAGGAAAGTGCATAACTGATGCTGGCTTGGAACATGAGGTTGTGGTGACCATGATGGAATTGCCCCGCCACTGCAAGGGCGAAGGTGCGCACGAACCTGCATTTTACCTTGAAACCTTAAAAAAGATTTTGGATTCCGGCGTTCCTTTTGTAAGTGTATGCTTTAAAGATGCAAGCGGCACGGCAAATCCACGCAAAGTTCACGAAACCTTTAAACAAGCGCGCAAACTTCTTGGCGACAAAGTGGAGCTTCGCATACACTCTCACGATACCTGCGGAACAGGCATTGCCCAATATGTGGCTGCTATTGAAGGTGGCGCAGACGGTGTTTGTTGTGGCAGATCACCTCTCAGCGGTGGAACAGCTCAACCCGATTTGCTTTCTCTTTGGCACGCTTTAAAAGGCACAGATTACACTTTGGATATTGATGTTGAAAAAATTATGGAAGCAAACCAGGTGAGCAAGGAATGTTTCAAAGAATATGACTTTCCACCAGAGGCTCTGGCAATTGAACCCGAAGTTATTTTTAGCCCAATGCCAGGCGGTGCCTTAACCGCAAACACATTGATGATGCGCGAAACCAAAACATTCCATCTTTACCCACAAGTGATTAAAAATATGGCAGAGTGCGTGGCTCGCGGTGGATTTGGCTCAAGCGTTACCCCTGTTTCTCAATTTTATTTCCAGCAGGCTTATGCAAACACAGTTCAAGGACCTTGGAAAAAAATAACCGATGGCTATGGCAATATGGTTCTTGGCTACCTTGGCAAAACACCCAGAGAGCCAGATCCAGAAATAGTTAAAATTGCAAGCGAGCAAATGAAAAAACCTGTGTTCACTGGAAATCCATTGGATGTTTTGGAACCCGGCATTCCAAAAGCGAAAAAAGTTTTGGAAGATAACCATTTGCCTGTAACCGATGAAAATATTTTCATAATTGGCGCAATGGCAACAAAGGGCGGCAACAAAGGTTTGGATTTCTTGCAGGGCAAGGCAAGAGTTAGCGTTCCCAAAAAGAAACCTGCTGCTCCGGCTGCCGCTACACCCGTTGCTGCGCCAGCTACGCAGGCTGCACCAGTAGCATCTCCACTGGTTTTTGCACCCATTAGCGGAACCGTCAATTATGGCGTTACCGTTGGCGGAAAAACATTTAATGTGCAGGTTAGCGGGTAAAGATTGAAAGGCATTCTTTTAGCTGGAGGTGCGGGTTCTAGGCTTTACCCTTTAAGCGCAGTTGCAAGCAAACAGCTTCAACCCGTGTACGACAAGCCAATTGTTTATTATCCTCTTTCCACGCTGATGCTCGGCGGAATAAGGGATATTTTGCTGATAAGTACACCTGTGGATTTGCCACGTTTTGAAAATTTGCTCGGCAATGGAAGTCAATGGGGGCTAAACATTCAATATGCCGCTCAACCGCGTCCTGAGGGCATAGCTCAGGCTTTTTTGATAGCAGAAGATTTTATTAAAGACCAGCCCTGCACATTGATTTTAGGCGATAATATTTTTTACGGAGCTTTTGATTTATATGGCATAATGGCAGATGCAAAAAATTTCACAGGAGCGCGCATATTGGGCTATGCGGTTAATGACCCTGAGCGTTATGGAGTTGTTGAGTTTGATGCAAAAGGCAAAGCACTTTCTTTGGAAGAAAAACCGGCAAAACCAAAGAGCAATTACGCAGTGCCTGGTTTATATGCTTACGATAAAAGCATTTTGGAAAAAGCCAAATCTCTAAAACCCAGCGCAAGAGGCGAGCTAGAAATAACAGATATAAACAAAATGTATTTGCAAGAAGGAACCTTGTTTGTGAAAAAAATAGGGCGCGGAGTTGCATGGCTAGATACAGGCACCCACGCATCTCTTTTGGAAGCGAGCAATTTTGTTTATACCTTGGAATCAAGGCAAGGTCTTAAAATAGCCTGCTTAGAAGAAATAGCCGTTGACCGAGGCTTTGTTACTTGGGAAAAAATGAAAGCATATTTAGAAAGCAATATGCCCAAATGCCCATATAGGGATTATATTTTCAAAAGATTTAACGAGAAAAATAACTGAGCAATCTGTTTGCCGCCTTGAATGGGCTCTCCTTTCCTTCCAAAACGGCTTGCTCTGCCAAAGGAAGTTCTTTTTGCACATCGGGGTGATTGTAAAAATTAAACATTAAGCTATCGTGGATTGTGCTTTCCATCCAGTTTTTTTGCTGTTCTTTTCTGTTTTGATAAAACCAGTTGTTTTGCTTAACTGTGTTTTCAAATTCAGTTATCATTTGCCAAACTTCCAAGAGTCCTTCTTTTGTAACAGAAGATGTGGCTATCACTTTTGGTGACCAGCCGTTTTGAGTTGCAGGAAATAGATGCAGTGCGTTTTGGTATTCGCTTCGGGCAGCGAGGGCTTTTGTGATATTTTGCCCATCGCATTTTGTTATAGCCATGCCATCGCACATTTCCATTATTCCGCGCTTTATGCCCTGTAGTTCATCGCCTGCGCCCGCAAGCATCAAAAGCAAAAAGAAATCTGTCATTCCGTGCACGGCAGTTTCACTTTGACCAACTCCCACTGTTTCTATCAATATTGTGGTATAACCTGCCGCTTCGCAAAGGAGTATGGATTCGCGCGTTTTTTGCGCTACTCCGCCCAAAGAAGAGCCAGATGGTGAAGGTCGTATAAAAGCCTCATCTTTTGCAGAGAGGCAATTCATTCTGGTTTTATCACCTAAAATGCTGCCCTTTGTGCGCTGGCTCGTTGGGTCTATTGCTAAAACGGCTAATTTTTTTTTATGCTCTTCTATTAAATAAACGCCAAAGGTTTCTATGAATGAACTTTTGCCAGCACCTGGGCTTCCAGTTATTCCTATTCTCAAAGAATTCCCGGAATGAGGTAGGCATTTTTGAATTAACTCCTGTGCCTTGTTCTGATGTTCGGGCAAGTTGCTTTCCACAAGTGTTATGCCTTTGGCAAGCACAGAGCGGTCGCCTTTTAAAATGCCTTTGAAAAGCTCATCTACACTAGGCTCCCTTCGGCGGCGCTTTGCAAGCACAGCCTCCATATCAGGGTTCACAACAGATTTCTCTGCCACTCCTTGCGAAATAGAGAGCGCACTCAATTATTTTTTAGCCGGCTTGATGTCCAGTAATTCCATTTCAAAAATAAGCATTGAATTGCCTGGTATTGCTCTATTGCCAACTTCTCCATATCCCAAATGGCTTGGAACCCAGATTTTTACCTTTTCGCCTTTATTCATCAAGCGAAGCATTTCCACCCAGCCCGAGATGAGCTGACCTTCGCCTAGTGCTATGGATAGAGGCTGATTGCGGTCCAGGGAACTATCAAATTTATTGCCGTCCATAAAAGTGCCCGTGTAATGGACTGTTATGGTATCGCCATCTTTTGCAATCTTGCCTTCGCCTTCTTTTAAAATTATGTATTGCAAACCGCTTTCGGTGACAACAACGCCAACTTCACTCTTGTTTTTTTCAAGAAAGGCATTAGCTTTTTGTTTTCTCTCTTCCCTAGCAATGGAATCTTTTGCCGTACGGGATCTTTGTATTTCAGCCATAAATTCTTGCAGAGCGGCTGTTACCTCACTATCGTTCATAAGAACAGATTGCGTGGTGTCAAATTGGTCTTTTATTCCTTGCAAAATCAAAGAATAATCTAAATCTGCCTCCACCTGATTTATAGCTTGCCTTATTGCCCTGCCCCAATCTGAGCCAACAGCATAGCTATACTTGCCACGCGGGGTTTCAAGCGCGGCTTTGTTTGAAACGGCTTTGCTATTCGCGTTCAAATCACAAGACGCGAAAGAAAAGCAAAAAATAATTGCCAAACCGGCAACTGCGGAAAGAATGTAGGATTTTTTCATAAGGGTAATATAGAAAGCTACTCCTTGCACTTACTATATTACAACATATATGAACAAACTCCTTCCTTTTCTCGCTTTTGCAATTTTTGCGCTGGTTGCCTGCTCAGAAGATAAACCAGAATCCACACATTCCGAACTTTGTGCCACAATACCAGTCGTCAAGAAATGCCTTGTAGGTAGATGGTATCTTGACAGGGTAGAAAAAGCAAACTCACTATGCGATCCAAATAAAGAAACTGAGAACTATTTAAAGTTTACAAAAAAGGGTAATTTTTCCTTTAAAGGCGGTTATCAGAATTTGATTTTGGAGACAAATGGAGATTGGGAACTAAACGAAACAGGAATGAAAATAGATTGCGAATCTGGAGATTGCATAGAAGGAATATACCCCATTGATGCCACAGTTGAGGTTCTTCGCTCAGGAGCAGAATTGAGAATATCCAACACCAAAAGCCACAGTAGCTTTTTACAATGCGGTGTACCGGGCAGCATAGAAGTATATACTTGGCAAGGCAATAACTAGTTCATTCTTCTAACTCCAGAGGCAAGGGGAATTTTGTTATTTCCTTTACAACCCGCTCTTCTACAATTTCTTCAATGCTAAAATGTTCTTTTAGCCATTCCACTATTTCCAAAACCAAATATTCCGGCGCGCTGGCTCCGCTTGATATTCCCACTGAATTTATTTTGAGGAACATATCTTTGCTCAAATCTTTCACGGAATCTATCAAAATGCTTTTAACCCCGTACTCTTCGCCTAGTTCTCTTAAACGGTTTGAATTACTGGAGTTCTGAGACCCAACTATCAAGAGCATATCTATTTCTCTGCATATTGAGCGAACCGCGTTTTGCCTATTGGTGGTGGCATAGCACACATTTCCAGTTTTTGAACCTTGTATGTCAGGGTACTTTTTTTTCAAAGCAAATATTATGTCTGCCGTTTCTTCGGTAGAAAGCGTTGTTTGCGTTAAATAGGCAATATCTCCATCTACTGTTGGTAAATTTTGAACATCTTCCACCGAGCTTACAAGGTGCATTTTTCCGGCTGGCAATTGCCCAAGAGTCCCGTCAATTTCTGCGTGCCCTGGGTGACCTATCAAAACTATGGAGCAACCTGAATTTGCATATTTAATTGCGTTTCTGTGTACAGCTCTCACAATGGGGCAAGTTGCATCTATAACTTTAAGTTGCCTGTTTTTTGCACTTTCGTAAATATCTCTGCTCACCCCATGCGCAGAAAATATCACAACCGAGCCACAAGGTACTTTTGATAAATCTTCAACAAATACAACGCCTATTTTTCTCAGGCTATCAACCACAAAGCGGTTGTGTACAATTTCGTGCCTAACATAAACCGGTTCCCTGAATTTCTCCACGGATTTTTCAACCATTAAAATAGCGCGCTCAACGCCTGCGCAAAAACCTCTTGGCTTTGCCAAAATACATTTCACTTGGGTTCCTTTAAAAAATCCGAGGCTAATTTGGAAAGGGAATAAAAATTTCCATTCCTTGAGAATTTTATCATTCTTTGATTGTTTGGCACCATATAACTCTGGTCGCCATCATGTTCAAGCATAAGAACTTTTATATTGCTCAAATTCAAAAATAAATGGCAGTGCACGGAATTAAGGGTTATTATGCCAGGATACTGCCTGAGCAAGCTAAATACGGATTCCGAATGCAAAAGAACGTGATTGCTGCGCATATCCAATTCTTCCATAACTTTTGAATACATATCTAGCTGTGCAGTTGTTGCGGCTATGGCTATTAAGCGCCAGCCGGGTTGAAACGCTTTGCACAAAGCTATAACTTCGCTTTCTGACCAAGGCTCCCCTTGTATTGGTGGTTCCAAATTCACCAACACAGTATTCGCAGTGGAGAGTTTTGAAATTGAATTCAATTTTTCGTTTTTTTGCGTAGCGCGAATGCTATCTTGTTCTGCTTTTTGGGTATCTATCAAAAATGTTTTATAGAGAAAATTACGGTTTGCATAAATATCATCGCTAAACGAAGCATTTTTAAGGGTTATGTTTAAAAAAGGAAAATCTTGTTTTACACCCATGCGGTAAGAAGCACCTGTTGCACGTGCCAAATAAAGAAAGGGAAGGTTGGCATTTTCTTGCAAAAAAAGGCACAAATCCCATCTTCTTTCCTGAATTCTTTTTTCTATGTCAAAAAAATCTGAGCTACCGTAAAGCATAGTTTTGTCGTTGTAAAACAAAGATGCCCTTTCCAAATCCATAGCTCTTAAAATGTGACGGTTGTTCTCATCTACAATGATTAAAAAATTGTCTGGCATTCGCTTTATGGAAAGAGACAGCGCAAAAGGCAAAAGAACAAAAAACCTATCCAGTTCTGAGGGCAAAAATATAACAATTTTTTCGCAAGTGGAAATATCTGCCTTATATTGAAACATTTCAGGCTCGCCGCCGCTTTTTTTCTCAAACCAGAGCCTAACATACCGTTCCGAGAAGAAACGCATAAAAAACCAGCGAATATTTTTAGCAAAAACCGAAGATGGCATTCTATATAATATAGAAAAATTCAATCTACTGATAGAGGCTCTCTTCCCCAATCAATGCAAATGCCTCTGCATCCTTAATTCTCACACTTATTCTATCGCCAATCTTATAATCACCGCGTACGGCAACCGGTTTGTAATTGCCTGCTCTGCCAATGAGGGAATTCCTTTTGCCGAGTTCATCTATCAAAATACTATGCTCTGTGCCTACGTATTTCAAATTATTTTGCAAGGCAACCTCGGTGAAAACTTTTGTTAGCTCTGCGCTTCTCCTATATTTTTCAAGGCTCGGAATTTGGTTTGGCTCTTTCGCTGCCAGAGTTCCCTTGCGAGGAACAAAACGGGTTCTGTTGCAACCCGTTGGCTTGCTCCATTTTATTAAATCCAAACTTTTTTGAAAATCTTCTTCGGTCTCCCCAGGAAAGCCAACTATTATATCAGTGGAAATGGCAAAGTCGTTGTATTCGGTGTAAAAAAAATCCACCAGTTTTTTGTAATCGTCAACTGTGTGTTTGCGTTTCATTGCCCGCAAAATTTCATCGCTTCCGCTTTGCACGGGCAAATGCAAAAATTTAAATACCCTTTCATCCCTGTAAACCTCCACGAGTTTTTCCGCATAGCTCAAAGTGTGCCTTGGGTTTCCCATTCCCATTCTTATGCGGTAGTCCCCCTTTGTTTTTTTTAAAATTTGCATAACAAGCTCGGCTAAGTCTGTTCCAATATCAAAACCATAGCAAGCGGCATCTTGCGCTGTTAGCCAAATTTCCTTGCATCCCCCCTCTACCAAAGTTTTTGTTTCTTCTACAATTTGCTCTGGCACATAGCTTTTCAACCTTCCTTTCACCATTCTTGTGGAACAAAATGAGCAGGCATCCATGCAGCCTTCGGCAATGCTCACAATTCCCACAATGGGATTTTTGCGGATTTTTGGAATTCCAAGTTTCGGGGAATGTTCTTTTTGCAAATCCAAAACCGTTTCGCCTGCAATCATTTTTTTTATTATTGCTGGAATTCTTTCAAGGGCATGTGTGCTGGCTATGGAAATTTTTGGGTCAATTTTTTTTAGCAATGCAATTAGCTCAGGCGTTGTACAACCCGTTACCAGCATTGGGAGGCTTGGGTAATTTTCTTTTGCGTTTCTCACCGCCTTCAATGCGGAACTATCGCCTTTAACTGTGCATAAATTCAAAACTATGGCATTTTCTTCATCATAACCGTTTTTTGAAAGCAAGCCAGCGATCTGTTCGCTTTCACTTAAATTCGCACTACAACCTTGTGATATTATTTGTATCATTTTAATTCTTTACGCAGCGCACGGAAAAGCCCATGATTTTGCGGTAATAGTTGCTCTCGCCCACTTCGTTTATGCTTGCGTTCATATATCTGTAATAAGCTTCCAAATGGCTGCACTCCGTGGATGTCCACCAATTTCCCGCCTCACCAATAAGACGAAAATTGCCATTTGCAAAACGCCTGCCGCCAGGCAAAGCGCCAAATCCATATTCGTCCGTTCCTATTCTGCCAATTTTATTCCAGCCATTTTTGGATTTCAATTTTCTGCCCACGGAATTGTCGCCAACAGAGTAAATCATATCGTCCCATTCTGCCCGGCTTGGCAAATGCCAACCGCTGGGGCAAGCCATCCGTGCTGTGTTCCAATCATATAAGCGACCATATTTTTTGCAATTATACTCATCATTTTCATAGCACCAGGAGTTTCCTGTTTTGTAATTCAAATTTTCTGCAAACCAAGTTATAGAACCTATAACAATGGTTTTATATGTTTTGTTATCTCGATTGTCTATAAAAGAAACGTATTCAATGGCTTTTTCTTCGGGTTTGCTGCTTGCAATGCCCAAAAATGGATTATGTTCCTCAATAGGGTTAGAAAGGCTACTCAAAATAAAAGTGAAAATTAATGCCATAATCAAAAAAGCAATCAAAACTCCAATAGCCAAAACCGTGTTTTCTTTTTTTGCTGGCAATGGTTTGGTTTGAACATTGCTTTTCAATATTTCTATAAATAATTCAATATCGCGTTTGTATTTGTCAGAATGTTCCGAAAGCAAAGATTCACATTTGTTTACATCTTTTAAAATATCAATTCCATAAGTAGAAACAAGTTTTTTTAATATTTCTGCGAATTCATAATCCATATATCCCTCATTTTTCCTTTTTCATATACTCCTTAGTTAAAAGCGCAATGCCAATGGCTCCCATTTCTCCCGGATGAATGGGGCGAATTGGCGTTAAGCCCGTGTATTGCTCAAATGCGCGCAGCACGGCATCGTTTTTGAATGTGCCGCCCTGAACCACAACTTTTTTGCCCAAAGAATCTAAATTGCGCAAGCGAACTACTTTTGTGAAAACATTGTCTATAATGGAGCGGCAAATCCCAGCTATTATATCTTCTGGTTTTTTGCCATCTCTTTGCTCCGTTATAATGGAACTGTTCATAAACACCGTGCAACGGCTACCGAGCTTTGAGGGGTTTTTTGAGTGAAAAGCCATTTCCGCTATTTGCTCCATTTTAATTCCAAGGCTGCGAGCATAAGTTTCTATAAATGAACCACAACCGCTAGAACAGGCTTCATTCAAAATTATGCCCGTCACAACTCCGCCAGCCACAGAAATGGCTTTCATATCTTGACCGCCTATATCCAATATAAAACTAACATCATCGCAAACTTTTTTTGCAGCCTTCGCATGAGCCACCGTTTCAACGGTGTGATAATCGGCGTGAAGCGCACGATAAAAAAGCAATTCGCCATATCCCGTTGTTCCAACACCCAAAATTTCAAGTGTTGCTCCAGCCTCTTTATAGCGTTCATTCAATTGAATAAGTGCGCTTTTAAGCACAACAAGGGGATCGCCCTGATTGCCGGAATAAAAACTGTCTATAATCTCTTCATTTTCATTCAACAGCACGAACTTTGTTGTTGTGCTACCGGCATCTATGCCGAGATATGCCCGCACAGTTTCGCCTTTTTCTGGCGCAGGATAATTCCCATCAAATAGTGGATGTTTGCGTATAAACTCGCTTTTTTCCTTTTCGCTTTTAAAAAATGGCGGAGTTGCTTCGTTATCGCTTTTGCTTTTGCTGTTTGCAGAAAAATGTTCAAGTGCGTGCAAACTTTTTTCTTTGTTATAATTGCATTTTTTTCCCTTATATATTGCTCCGGCAGAAAGAGCAGCACCCCAGGCAACCAGAATTTCTGAATGCTCTGGCACCAAAACCTGCGAACTCAAAATTCCAAGGCGTTGCTGAAATACCCCAACAAGAGATGGATTGAAAGTCAAAGGACCACCTTCAAAAAGCACAGGCGGTTTAATTTCCATTCCCTGCGCAAGCCCGCCTATTGTCTGTTTTGCAATGGCGTGAAAACTGGAAAGCGCAATATCTTCTTTTGCAACTCCCTGATTCAAAAGAGGCTGAATATCTGTTTTTGCAAAAACACCGCACCTACCGGAAATTTCGTACACCTTTTCGCCTCTGGAGGCATAGTTTTCAAATTCCTCTGTTTTTATTTTCAAAAGTTCCGCAATTTGGTCTATAAAAGCTCCGGTTCCGCCAGCGCACACTCCGTTCATTCGCATATCGCTTGCGAGCAGTTTGCCCGTTGTTTTGTCTTTTTCAAAAAATATAACCTTTGCATCTTGCCCGCCAAGCTCTATCGCAACTCTGGTTTCGGGATACATTTCGCGCACTGCCAAAGCATTTGCAACAACTTCTTGAACAAAGAAAGAACCCGTTTTTTCTGCAAAGGGCTGCCCACCAGAACCGCAAAAAGAAACCACAAAATTGTTCTCAAATAAATTATGGGCTTCTATCAAAAGCTCGCGAACAGTTTTTGCCTGCATAGCATTATGCCTTTGGTAGCGGCTGTGCAAAAGCCGCCCTGTTTCTGGTTTTACAATAGCAATTTTAACTGTGGTTGAACCAACATCAACGCCAACCCACAAGTCACCGCTAGACATCTTTTCTCCAAGTAGCTTTTTTCTCTAAAAATACATCGTAAAAAACAGCAAACAAAATGGCAAGAAATATAGCCGCCACTCCCCCGCCTAAAATAATCATTTTTCTTTTTGGCTTGGATTTTTCAATTGGTTTCATAGGCAAATCTATAACATCTAAAACAGGTATATCGCGAGCTTCGTCAATTTTTGCAATCTCATATTGCTTTTGCAATTGTATCATAATTTCCTGATTCATAAGAACATCTCTTTGCAACCGCGCATCTTCCAACTCATCTGCAGGGTCAACGCGAAGCCTATTTCGCTGCCTAAACCTGCGAAGATTTTCTTCTGCTTCTTTAAGGTTGTTTTTTACCTCTAAAAGCCGCTCTTCCGTGAATTTTCGATTTTCCGATGCCTTGAAGTGCATTTTATTTTTCAAAATATAATTTAACTGATTATATATAAAATTATTCACATCAAAAGAAACCTGGGGGTCTTCAAATTCCGTGGAAAGCGTTATTACTCCGCTTTTTTTGTCTTGCGAAAAAACTATATACCTGCCTTTTTTAAGAGCTTTCAGCATGCTATATTCCAGCAGTGTTTGCCATTTTTCCTTTGTGGTATCTGGCTTTATTTTCCAAAGTGTCTGTAAATCAACTTGAGTTGAAGTATCTGGCAGGGCATCAGAAACTTTCCATTTTTCTGCCAAAATGGATTGAAGCATATTGTTGGATAAAATTATATCTTGCAAATAAGCAGAAGGGTCGTCCCCTTTGGAAGTGGAAACTCCAGCGAGCATTGCAAGTGCCCCAAGCCCACTGCTTTGAGGACCTCCAGTGGTTTGGTAAATGATTTTTGCTTCTGTGTGATAAAAAGGCGTGGACAAAAACGCAAATGCAAAAGCCATCCCCACAACAAGCACAAACACCAAAACCGCCAAAACCTTATGCTTCAAAGTCCGTTTTATTATTGAAAGCACAAGTTCCAGCAGGTCAATTTCATCTTCGCTTTGAGTTTGCATAGGAGAGAATATAGTAAAACCCCAAATTTTCTATATTACCACCATGCAGCTACCAAAATATAAAAAGAAGAAGAGGGTAAAACTCAAGAAGTGCCAAGAGCCTGGTTGCGGGCGTGAGTTTTGGGGTCATCCAATAGCGAAATACTGTGAGCTTCACAGAGATATAAAAGCTAGGCAAAAACCTAAAAAGACTCCAGACAGTCTTGAAATGCGCAATATGGTTTTCAAGCACGGATATGGCGAAACCGTTGATGTTCAATTCAAGTGCTGCCTCTCTGGCTGTGACAATGTTTTCACAGTCAAAATGTTCCCGAAACAGTTCATTTATCCACGCTTTTGCTTGGAACATAGGAACGATTTCAAACGGAACAATTATTTGAGAATGCAGAAAAAGAAAACCGCTGCCTAAGCCTCTACCCTAAGGTTGGATTTCTCCTATGAAATTCGTAAATATGTCATTGGCAACTGTTCTGTGTTTCGCAGCCGTGGCTGCTCAAACATATCCAACTTACAACCTAGACCGACCATATACGCTTCGCACATTGGAATACTCTCCACTGCTGGACCGCTACCATGCCATTACCGCAGGAGAGGTTCCTCAAACTTTTTTTTACCCGCAAATAGATTCCTCTTTCAGGCAAAGCGGCAAGCCTTTTGCCTTGAACATAAGGCCTCTCTTCGCCTTTGATGTTCGCGGCGGGAAAACTTTTGCAGATACTATAAAAAGTTTCGACGGCGGAGTGTTTTTAAGTGGCTACATTGACTCCGCGGAATTTTGGCTTGATGCGAGAATTTTCAGCGAGTTGCACTCAAATGATAATCCGGCAGAATGGAAATCTTGGGACAGGGAATTTTTGGAAACACAGGGGAATAAAGATATAGAGGGTGAAACTAAGTACTCTAGCTATGCTAGGTATCGAGGGCATTTTGCACTGCGCCTCGGCTGGGCTGGGCTGGATTTTGCGCGAGATGCCAGACACTGGGGACCTGGCTATTACAACAACATAACATTGAACCAAGCCTCCGTGCCTTACAATCAAGTTTCGCTCTCAACAAAAATAGGACCTCTCTCCGTTATAAGCTTGTATGGCGACCTAGACCCTGGAGGTAGCAGCATGGATAAAAAATTCAGCCGCAATTTATATGGGCATCGCTATGAATTTGATTTTGGCAACCTTATGCTTGGCATAAGCGAAATCACCGTTATTTACGATATAAACCCCTATTGGCTATTTGTTCCCATAGTACCGCTCTTTGCAGAAAAAGGAAATTACAATGAAGACCGCAACAACGGCGCAATAGCCTTTGATTTTAGCTACAGATTCCCACTAGGGTTTCGCATTTATTCGGAATTTTTCCTTGACGATATGGAAAGCCCGTCTAGCCTTGTTAGAAACGATAATATAGAGGCAAAATGGGCTTGGATGGCAGGCTTGGAATATGCAACAGATTTTTTAGGGTGGAAAGCTGGGAGCATAGCGGAATATGCAAGGATTGAGCCTTATGTATATACCCATTTTAAGCCTTATACCGCCCAAATGGCGCACTTGAACTACCCCATAGGCAACCAAGCCGGACCCAATAGCCTAAATATTGACTGGCTTGTTTATGCAAAACATGCAAAACATTTTCAAATGCAGTTAAGGCAGAGCTGGTCATGGAAGGGTCATGATGGTGGCAGTATTGACTCTTTAACGCCCGAAAATGACCATTTTTCAACCGCCAAAAGGTTTTTAGACGGGGCAAAAATGAATTATTCATTAACTCCGGCGCTATCTTACATGAGTAACCGCTATGCCATTAGCGCAGAATACACGTTTTTTGACAAAAATGCGTTTTGTTCAAGAGCAATGGTCCTGTGGTAATTACTATATTAACCTTACTTGAGGAAAAAAAATGAGTGAATCAGCGAAAATTTTAATAGTCGATGACTCCAGAGTGTTTCGGAGCATATTGGAAAAAATGATTGCCAACATACCTGGGGTTCAGGTTGTCGGTACCGTAGATAGTGGCTTGGCTGCTTTGGAGTTTTTGAAAATACGCCCAGTAGATTTAATGACTCTGGATGTTGAAATGCCAGGAATGGATGGGCTTGCAACGCTCAAAAAGATGCTTGCCAGCAAAGGCGAGCTTAAATCCTCGCCCGACGTGTTGATGGTAAGTTCCTTAACTCGCACGGGTTCTGACATTACACTGAAAGCACTTGAATGCGGTGCCTTTGATTTTATAGCAAAGCCAGCTCCAGAAATTCCCAATTCGCAAGAAAGCCTTAACAGAATGCTCAATACCACCATATCTGCATGGGTTTCTCGCAAAAACAGAGGCGGAACCGCTCCTACTCGCACCAGCGTTCATCCTGCCGCAGCTACAGCCGCAGGAGCAGGGGCGGCAGCGGGTTTTACCTATACTTTGGCAAAACCATCTGTACATACAAAGCCCATACAAGCAATAGTAATAGGAGTCTCCACTGGAGGTCCAAAATCTTTGGCAGATATGCTTCCAAAACTCTGTTCAATGACAGACCTGCCAATCTTGCTTGTGCAGCACATGCCACCAAATTTCACAAAATCTTTGGCAGATAGCCTTAACGCAAAATGCAACCATACCGTGGTAGAAGGCTTGCCGGGTACCGTGGTTGAAGATAAAACCGTTTATATTGCTCCCGGTGGTTGCCACATGGTTGTGAACTCCAGAGGAGCACATTATGTTTTGGACAATAACAACAATCCGCCAGAGAACGGCTGCCGTCCAAGCGTGGACGTTTTGTTCCGCTCTGCGGCTCAAGCTTACCCCGCAGACACTCTTGTTGGAGTTATTTTAACAGGCATGGGCAATGATGGTACGCCCTCTTTGCAATATTTGAAAAACAAAAATGCCTATTTAATAGCTCAAGACGAAGAATCTTCTGTAGTGTTCGGAATGCCTCGTGCAGCGGCAGCAACAGGTTTATTAGATAAAGTTGCAACTTTAATTCGTATCCCTGAAGCTATAGTTGAACGTATTAACCTAGGCAGAAAATAAAGGGAGGGTTTTTATGAGCGTATTAATGAGTCATGATGATTACAATATAATTATCAAATATGTTTTTGATATCTGTGGAATTGTTTTAGGCGATGATAAACAATATTTGATTGAGCAACGCTTATCTCCTATTTTGGACGAATTTGGCTGTGAAAATTTTTCACAGTTGGCACAAAAACTAAGCTCTGGAGCCACAACCTTCTTAACTCGCGAAAAAATGCTGAATGCCATGACCACTAACGAAACTTCGTGGTTTAGAGACGATCATCCTTATGTGACATTCAGAGAAAAAATTATGCCTGCTATGATGGAAACTGTTGTACAGCGCAAAGAGCGGTCTTGGCAACGCAGAGGACCAAAAGTTAGGATGTGGAGCGTGGCAGCAAGCACAGGGCAGGAACCTTATTCCATGGCTATGATCATTGCAGATGTAGTTAGCACTAGGGGCATGGGCTTAACCACTATGGAAGATTTTGGCATTCTGGGCACGGATATTTCTTCAAAAGTTTTAGCAAAAGCTATGGAAGGCAAATACGGTCCTTTGGAAGTTGCTCGCGGATTATCGCCTGAAATGCGCAAAAAATATTTTTTGCAAGAGGGTGACAATTATATCATAAACAATACCATCCGTAACGTTATAGAGTTTAAGGCATTCAACATTCAAGACCCATTCACGCAAATAGGTTCTTTTGATGTTATATTTTGCCGCAACATCTTAATTTACTTCACAGACGATGCAAAACGCAAAATCCTCGCGCAATTATATCAAACGCTTGCTCCAAACGGTTATTTGCTTTTAGGTTCAGCTGAAAATATGTATAACCTCAACGATGAATTCACTACCGAAAGGTATGGAGCTACTACTATTTACAGAAAGCCGTCTGCAAGTCCAAATACAAATACAACTGCTACAGCTTCTCCTTTTGGTGCGACTTTTGATTTATCACCCAGCAAATATACAATCTAAAGAAGTTTGAAAGGGACAATTAGCTCAGTTGGTTTAGAGCGCTGCCTTCACACGGCAGAGGTCACAAGTTCAAATCTTGTATTGTCCATAGACTCAACTATCCACTCTTTGCATGGTGTTTTGGAACCTTGGTTCACTGTACAATATTTAAACTCTGAAAATATTTCAAAAGAAACGCTTAAAAATTCCGATGCTTTGATTATTCGCTCAACCAGAAAATATGGGGCAGAAATATTGCTAGGTACAAAGGTGAAATTTATAGGAACGGTTACTTCTGGTTATGAGCATATAGATACCGAGTTTTGCAAACAGAACGGGATTTTTTTTGCAACGGCACATGGCAGCAATGCAGAGTCTGTTGCAGATTATATATCTGCCGTTTTGATTGAAATTTCAAAAAAAATAAGCAAACCCTTAAACGAACTTGCACTCGGAATTGTTGGAGTTGGTGCAGTTGGCTCTTGCGTAAAAAGAAATGCGGAGAGTTTTGGAATGAGGCTTTTGTTATGCGACCCGCCAAAAAATTTAAATGATGATATTTTTGCCGCAGACATAATAACACTCCACACTCCTCTTGAAATAGGAGGAAAATATCCAACCAAATATCTTGCAAACAGAGAATTTTTCAGCAAAACAAAAAAAGGGGCATGGCTTATAAATGCAGCCCGTGGAGCAGTGTGCAACAGCACGGATTTGTGCGAGGCTTTGCAAACAAAGCATTTGGGTGGCGCGGTTATAGACACTTGGGAAAACGAGCCTAACATAGATACCTCGCTTTTGCCCTTGGTTGAAATAGCAACTCCGCACATAGCAGGTCACAGCGCACAAGCAAAAATAAATGCAAATAAAATGATAATAGACTCATTGTGCAAATTTTTCGGAGTGGAGTGCGATATTCGCTTTGATATTTCCCAAAATAAAACTGGCACTTATTCAATTCGCACAGACGATTTGGCTTTCAGAAAAAATCCAGAGAATTTCACGGAAATAAGAAATGGATATGAAAGAATTTATGTAAATTAACCTATATGATAATAGCTCCCAGTGTTTTAAATGCCAATTTCCTGAATTTGGAAGCAGACATAAAAGCCACCGAAAAAGGTGGCGCAAACTGGATTCATTTGGATATAATGGATGGAAGTTTTGTTCCCAATATTTCCTTTGGTCCCGGCATCGCGCAGCAAATTCGTAATTGCACAAAACTTCCGTTGGATTGCCATTTGATGATAAACAACCCAGAGCTACACATAGAGGCATTCGCACGTGCCGGAGTTCAATACATAACCGTTCACGCAGAAGCAACAAAACATTTGGATAGATTGCTGAATCAAATAAAGGAATTGGGATGCAAAGCTGGAGTTGCAATAAATCCTGCCACGCCGCTTGCATCCATTGAAGAAGTTTTAGACCTAGCAGATATGGTTTTGATTATGAGCGTAAACCCAGGTTTTGGCGGGCAATCGTTAATTCCATATTGTTTGGAAAAAATTCACAATTTGCGCGCAATGAAACCAAATTTGCAAATAGAGATAGACGGCGGAGTGAATTTGGAAACCTTGCCTCTTGCCCGTGATGCTGGTGCAAATATTTTTGTTATAGGCTCCGCCATATTCAGCGCAAAGAACATCGAAGAAGAAACTAGGAAGTTTCTTACTATGATTAACTAAATGTTTGGGAGTAGCTAATGGTAAGTAGCTAGTAGTCGTCTTGAAAATACTGGTTTTTGTGGTTTTCCCACTAGCCACTAGCCATTCCCCACTAGCCTAACTAATTATCAGCATTTACTATATTATAATCAGATATGTTAATAGAATTGTTAAAAAGCAAAATCCATAGAGCTACAGTAACCGATGCTTGTTTGGATTATGAGGGGTCAATAACAATAGACAAGGAGCTTATGCAAGCTGCTGGGCTTTTTCCGCACGAAAAAGTTCACGTGCTTAATTTAAACAATGGAGAACGTTTTGAAACTTATGTAATAGAGGGTAAAAAAAAATCCGGCACAGTATGCTTAAATGGAGCGGCAGCACGACTTGTGCAAAAAAATGATTTGGTGATAATCGCTGCTTACATTTCTTTAACACCAGAAGAAGCAAAGAGCTGGCAACCCAAGGTTGTAAAAGTTAACAAAAATAATAGAATTATGGATAATAAAAAATAAAAGTTTGAAGGTTATAACTAGTAGGGGGAAAAATGAATAATGCAAATTACGAAGATGGTTTTTATTCTGAAATAAAGAATGAATGTGCACGTATATCTTTGGATATTACGGAAGCCTCTCGTTTGTTTGGTGAAAAGCGTACAAGAGAATATCAAAAGCTCTTGAACGAAATTTTAGAATTAAAAAAGCAAGATCCTGAAAATGAGGTTTTTGAACTTCATTCGCTTTTGGGACTTATGCTTTTGAGAACCGAGCAGCAAAAAGCGGCTATTGACGAATTTTTGCTTTCGCTGAAAATTGCGCAGGGTAATTCGAGCAATGATGTTGCAGGCGTTTGGTACAACATGGGCATTGCAAATATGGAACTGAATCTGTTCGACGAAGCCTATAACTGTTTTCAGTCTTCGCTTGCGCTCAGACCGCACAATATAAAATGCTTTACCTCTATGGCAGTGGTTAAGCAAATGCAACGCGATTTCAAAAAATCTTATGAAATTCTTTGCGATGTGTTAAAATATGAAAACCCGCAAAATTCAGATATTGAAAAAGTTTTCATATCGCTTGGCTACACACTTTTCCATTCAAAAAATTTAAGCGAAGCAATGGAATGTGCAGATAAAATTTTGCAACAGGTAAATAGCAAAAGCGAAAAAGCCTTGAAGTTAAAAGGAACAATTTACCACGCTCAAGGAAATTATAAAGAGGCTTGGGAAAGCTGCGATTTGCTTTTTTCATTTTCGCCAAATTCCTCGGAGGCTCATTTACTCGCGGGCGGGCTTGCTTTTTCTGAAAAAAATTATCGCAAAGCTTTTTTGCATTACAACAAAGCTAGGAAAATAGGGCGGATGTACAGCTTCACGCTTTATAATTCAATAGCAACCATTCTTTCAAAATTGCAAAAATTTCCTTTGGCATTAAAAGTATATCAATATATTTTATCCATAGACCAAAATCCTGCGCATAGAAACTCTGCGATGAAATCCATAAATTTCTTTGAGAGCATGGCATCTCGCAAACTTTTTGAAAGCAAAGAAAATGCAACTCCAAAAGATGATTCCAGATATAAACTGCCTGCTTATGAGGCTTTTGAACAAGCTTCAAAAGTTTTGGATGCTGGCAATTTGGAACAGGCTTTCGATATGCTCCAAAAAGCAAAAGAAGCCGAGGGTGCAGACAAAATTTGGGAAATAGAAAATGCCATCGGTCGCATATATCACAAAATGCGAAATTATTCCGCAGCCATTCCTTGTTTTGAATATGCTATGGAAAAATCAAATAATTCAATTGGTGTTTTGCACAATCTCGCTTCTTCACTTGCAAGAAATAACGAATACGAAAAAGCTCTTGGCATAACAGACAAATTGCTGGAAATACAACCGGATTCTCAACCAGCAAAAAAAATGCGCGCCGTTATTTTGGGCAAGCTCGGCAAATACAACGATTCTGCCCAGTGCTTAACAGAGCTGCTAGAAAAAGAACCCAGAGATTCTTACTCTCTTATATCTATGGGAAGAGTTTGGCAAGAGAAAGGAGATTTTGTAAAAGCTCACGATTGCTTTGTTCAGTTGCTTGCAAAAGAACCCGAAAATGAACGCGCAATAATATCCATAGCCACAAACTACAGCAAGGCAGGAAATTTAAAGCAAGCAGTTAGTTTCACAAAATCTTATTTGAACAAAAATCCGCTTTCATTTTCTTTGAACTTAACTATGGCAAATATTTTGCGCTTTCATAAAAAATTCAGCAATGCAGAAGGCTATTATAAAAAATGCACCAAGAACTATAACAGAGAAGTTTACGAAGGTCTCGCAGATTGTATATGCCAGATGAGGAGGCTCGACGAATCTTTGATTTATTACCAAAAAATAACAGAAATGGAAAAAGACAATTCTTATGCCATCTCTGCAAAAAAATCCATAGCCTTCATATACAGGCTCAAGCAAGATTACGCAAAAGCTCTTGATGTTTACAATGAAATAAATTGGGAAGCGGATTACTTCTTTTCCACTTGGAGAAATGTGGCTCTTTGCTATGCCTCTCTTGCAGATAAACAAAAATCTGCAACAGGACCTGCTAGGCGAGGCATTAGCTATTTTACAAAAGCTTTGAAACTTTACGAAACCATAAAAGAAAAAGAAAAGGATAATCCCAAGCATTGCGCTAGAATAGATTCCCTTATGGCAGAGCTATATGCACGCAAAGGCGAATATGCCAAGGCTTGCAAAATATACGAGGTTGCTATGCAAGGTCCCTATTATTTCATAACTTGGAAAACTTATGTGAATTGTCTTATTCTGCAAAATTTTTTCAAAGAAGCTTTGGATGCTTGCAATGGCATTTTGAAAAAATTTTTAGACGACAGCAACACTCACAAGATTCCAGAAGAATTATATGCTTGCAAAGAAAATTTGGAACAAGCCTTGGGTGGAAACTCTCTTGCCACAGAAAGAATTATGCAAGCAGCTACGGATAAAATAAAGAATAATTCAGATTGGCAACTTTCGGAAAGTTAAAAGATGAACACAAAAAAAGCCATTTTGCTTTCGCTCGCCTCTTGGATACTACTAGCGCTTTGCTTTCCCCCCTTCCCGCTTGGTCCTGTAGCTCTAGTATCTTTGGCTCCGTGGTTTTATGTTTTAAAAACAGCGAGCAAAAGGGTAGCCTTGACCTCAAGCTACCTCGGTGCTATTGTGTTCAATGCCATTAGCATATATTGGCTTTATCATGTTGGAGATGTTGCACCACCGGCTCTAATTTTTTCTGGACTTTTTTTGAGCATTGCCTTTTTAAGTTTATTTACGCTTTTGTGTGCTTATGTTTTTATTAAACTCCCATACATTTTTATTTTTCCGTTTTTTTGGGCAGGCATTGAAGTGTTGCGAGCAAAAGGCGATATGAGCTTTCCGTGGCTCTCGCTTGGGCTTGTGTTTGGGAATAACTTAGAGCTTATGCAGTCTTATGCTTTCTTTGGAGTGTTTGGTTGCTCTGCGATAATCATCGCTTCAAATATGTGTTTAGCAACTGCTATTTTGAAAAAGAAAAAAAAGCTAGGGCTTGCACCGCTAGGTCTAGCCATAATCTTTTATATTGGAGGTTATGGAATTTTGGCAAATGAAAAAAACGCAGATTCCGATTCTTTGACAGTCGCAATTGTGCAACCTAGCATTCACCAAACAAAAAAATGGAGCAGGGAATACTATGATTCTGTTATGACTCAAACTTGGGATTTGTTTGAAACTCTGGAACCAGATAGCGTTGACCTAATTTTATTTCCCGAAACAGCAATTCCAGACTATATAAATTCGCGATATAGAGAAATCGATTTTTTGGATAACTATACTCAAGAGAGTAACTCTGCCATTGTCATTGGGGCATTGAATAGATTTTGGACCTCAGATACAAAGAATAAAAAAAGGAAATACGATATATATAATTCGGCTTTTTTGTTCGGCTTTGGCGAACCACTGCCAGAATACAGAAAAATACATCTTGTGCCTTTCAGTGAAAAAGTCCCCTTTGACAATATTTTTCCAATAGTAAACTATGTGGACTTGGGTGGAGGCACTTTTTCGCCAGGTGATAGCCTTTCAATATGGCAACCGGGGAATTTTAGCCCTCTTATATGTTACGAGGCAATTTATGGCAATATTTTGAGGGATGCAAAGCGAAAAGGGGCTAATTTCATTGCCAACATCACAAATGATGGCTGGTTTTACAAAAGCATTGCCCCATACCAGCACTTTAATTTGGTGCGTTCCCACGCTGTGGAGAACGGAATAGGGGTTGTTAGGGCGGCAAATACGGGAATTAGCGCTTTTATATTGCCAAATGGGAGAATTCTGGAGAAAACAAAGCTGTTTGAGCAGAGGATAATAGTTCAAAACATTCCTTTGGAAACTCGTTTTACGTTTTATTCTGCGATTGGTGATTATGCTGAACTTGTTTTGTTTTATTTTTCGCTACTCATAGTTCTTATTGCTCTAATAAAAAAGATTCCAAAATAAAAAGAGCCTCCAACCTAAAAGATTGGAGGCCCGTGTACAATGTTACGTTATTTTTTTGGAGCAGCTTTTTTATGAGCGGCTTTTTTAGGAGCTGCTTTTTTAGGAGCTGCTTTTTTTACAGCCTTTTTAGGTGCTGCTTTTTTTGCAGCTGCCTTTTTAGCGGGAGCTGCAGGTTTTTTAATAACGGTTTTTGTAGCCATGAGGAATACTCCTTTTGTTTGTGAATGTCAAGAATAAATATAGAATTTTTTTTTCAAGTTGGCAAGACTAAAATAACTTTTTTTTGCAAACCCAATTTTTATAATCACAAAAAGCATTCACTCCTGCTTCCCAAAAGTTTGCAAAACTTTTGGCGAAAGGTGGGATCTTAAATGGATGCATAAGCAAAATATCGTGCATAACAAGTACCTGCCCATCGGTTTGCTGTCCCGCACCAATGCCGATTGTAGGCGTATTTATAGCCCGCGAGATTTTTTCTCCAAGCTGTTCTGGGATATGTTCCAAAACTACTGCGCAAGGCTCAAAGCTGTCTAAAATTTTTGCTTGCTTAATAATTTTTTCCGCTTCTTCCTCATTTTTGCCAACTTGCTTAAAACTTTTTGCGGTTTGAGGGAGCAAACCAAGATGCCCTACTATCTCTATCTTTTTTTCTCTGAGTGCTTTAAGAGATTCAAGTGGGAGTCCTTCTATTTTAACCGCGTGTGCTCCTGCTTCTAATAATTTTGTTGCATTTTGCAACGCGAGTTTTGGTTCCGCATCCGAACCATAAGGCATATCGCTAACGATGTAACTATTTGGCGCACCACGTTTTACGGCATTAGTGAATATGCACATCGCTTCCATGGAAATACCAGCGGTTCTATCCATTCCAAGCATCACGTTGGCAGCAGAGTCCCCAACCAAAAGCATATCTATTTTTGCTGCCTCCGCCATTCTGGCGAATGCCGCATCATAAACGGTGACCATAGAAATGGCTTGCCCGTTCTTTTTCATGGAATAAAAATCGCTTTTGCTAAGCATTTCAGCCACTTACCAACTTTCTTGTTTCAATTAACCATTCATAAGAGCGCAAATTATCCAAGGCACCTGCATGAACTTTCAAGTGCCCCAAGAAAAAATTCTCTATGCGTTGGCAGGAATTTTGCCTGGAATTGCTCTTTCCATTTGCAAAATTCCCAAGTTCTTGCAAAAAAAACTGGTCGTAGCTCGGTTTTTTCTCTCCAAGGCAACTCTCGCACACCGCTCCGCCAGCGCTGTGCCATAAATCTGCCGGAGCTTGCAAAATTTTTTGCCCGCATAACCCACAGTTCAAAAGCATTGGCGCATAACCTAGAATATCACACAATTTATGCAACCAAAGAGAGAGCGAATTTTCGTTTGCCTCATTTAACTCTAAGTATTCCAAGTTGTTAAGCAACCATTTGAACTCTTCTGCCGCATGGCTAAAATTATTTCCGAGCCTAAGCAAAATTTCTGCCATAAGTTGGGCGGCTGCCAAACTTTGCAAATTTGTGCGCATTTTTTGAAAATAATTTTGCAAAAATGCCTCTTTGGGAATTATCAAAGATGAATTTCCCTTGCAGCGGTTATAGCGAATTTCTATTTCGCTGTGCGCAAGGGGGTCTATGCTGGCTTTAAATCTGGAATTTTTGGATTTTGCCCCCTTCACCAAAAGAGAAAGAACGCCAAGGTCTGGGCTAAGTGCCTTGACTATCCAGGAACTATCGCCATAAGCGTAGCGGTGAAGAACTATTATTTGGGTACGCATATTATCCCGGAGGCCAGTATAGCATTCTTTTTCCTAACACGTGCAAATGCAGGTGATTAACGGTTTGACCGCCATCTGTTTTGCAATTTAAAACAAATCTTGCGCCTTTTTCTTCACAGCCTTCGGCTTTTGCAATTTTTTGGGCGTGAAAAAGCATATTCCCAAGCAATTCCTTGTCGTTTTCTTGAATTTCCATTATGTTATCTATGTGTTTTTTGGGTATAACAAGAAAATGAACGGGTGCTTGCGGAGAAATATCCCTAAAAGCCACAATAGAATCGTCTTCGTAAAGAATATCCGAGGGGACTTCGTGATTTGCAATTCTACAAAATAGGCAACTATCCATTTGAGAATAATATAGTAATTTTATTTTTCATCATTTTTTCACGCAACGAACACTTCGCAAAATGTTTTTAACGTAGCTGTCGTCGTCTGCATACTCGTTTATATAATATATGTTCTTACGGGAAGCACTGTAGCTACCGTACTCATTAGCGCTCCACCAGTAGCTGAGATTGCCTAAATCGTAGAAAAAACCACTCGAATAGCCATAGCCTCCCGACAAGGCGAAAAAGTCGAACTGATTTTCTGTTTTTTCACCGACAACCGATTCCATCAATACTTCCCACTCCGCCTTACTCGGCAAATGCCAACCGTCTGGGCAAGACTTCATAGCCGTTTTCCAACTATATAATCTCCCGTATTTATCGCAGTTGGCGGGTTTGTTTTCATAACATTTGCTGCCGTCTGCTTCGTAATTCAAATTCTCCGCAAACCAAACCTGCTCGCCGATTTTTATGGTTTTATAGACTTTGCTGTCTCGTATATCTGTGAATGTGCCTTCTTGCAGCTCACAAGCAACACAAAACAATACACAAACAAGGATAGCGATTTTTATCATTTCTTTTTCAACTCCATCATTATCTGGTCAAATATCCCATTTTCGGAAAAATGCAATTTATGCGCCGCCTTCCATCCCCCGAAATCATTATCTATTGTCACCAATTTAAGGTTTGCAAAATATGGAAATTCTTTGGCAATTGCCAGATTGGAAGGACGGTAATGATTCTTGCCTATAATCCGCTGCGCGGCATCTGAATATAAGTATTCCAAATAAGCAATGGCAATGTCTTTTGTGCCACGCTTGTTCACTATGCCATCAACATAAGTAACGGAGGGTTCCGCGAGTATGCTGAGGCTAGGGGTAATTATCTCAAACTTGCCGCCGCCAGCCTCTTTTTTAATCAAAAAAGCCTCGTTCTCCCACGCCAGCAGCACATCGCCCGTGCCGTGCTCAAATGTATTAGAGGCACCACGTGCCCCTGGATCCAAAACCGACACGTTGCCATATAGTTTCTTGACAAAATCGCGAGCTTTATCTTCGCTTCCGTATTTGGCACGGGCGTAAGCCCACGCCGCCAAATAATTCCAACGCGCCCCGCCAGAGGTTTTGGGATCGGGGGTTATAATATTAACACCTGATTTCACAAGGTCGCCCCAGTCCTTTATGCCCTTGGGGTTGCCACTCCGAACAAGAAAAACAATGGTAGAAGTATAAGGCGAACTGTTTTGCGGGAAACGTGTTATCCAACTCTCGGCTATAAGACCATTGCGCTTTTCACAAATATCATCTATGTCATAAGCCATAGCTAAAGTCACAACATCGGCTTGATTCCCCTCAATAACGCTTCTCGCCTGTCCACCAGAACCGCCGTGAGACTGGTTCACGGTTACCTCAACTCCCGATTTTCCCTTGTAATATTCGCTAAAAGCCTTGTTGTATTCTTTATACAGTTCCCTAGTAGGGTCATAAGAAACATTGAGGAGCGTGACCTTTTTGCTTTGAGAGTATGCAGAAGAAACTAAAATGAACAACAACAGAGCCGTCAATTTAATTTTATCCATTTTTACCTCCATTGATCAATTCTACAATAATCCTTTCCGCCGCTCCCAAAGCCTCATCTATCTTATCTGGATTTTTTGTCCCAGCTTGCGCCAAATTTGGTCTGCCTCCACCTTTGCCTCCGGCAAGCTCGGCTAATTTTTTAACTATATCTCCTGCGCTAATTTTTTTCTTAACCAACTCCGCATGAACAACCACCGCTATTGTGCCAGTAGGGACACGATTAATCGTGTCCCTACTAACATTTGCCACAACCGCTATGCCCTGCAAAGGCATTGTTTTTTGCGCACCTTCCAAAAGAGCGGCAAATTCGCTGGATTCCATGCTCACTTTTGAAACCCAAAGGGGAATGTTTTTTACTTGAATGGAATTTTTGAACAAATCCGCGCTCTGGCTTTCCGCGATTTTTGCCCGCAAATCTGCTGCAAGTTTTTCGCTCGCTTTTAATTGCTCAGTTAGCAAAGACACCCTTTCTAAAATATTTTCCGTTTTTGCCTTGAACTGCTCCCTGAGCGAAGATACAACTTTCGCCTCTTCCCTAAAACTATCTAACGCACCGAATGCCGTTGTCGCTTCTATCCTGCGAACCCCTGCGCTAACGCTGCTTTCGCTCAAAATGCGGAATACTCCTATTTCGCCGGTGTTTTTTGCGTGCAAGCCTCCGCAAAACTCTTTGGAAAAATTTTCCATTGAAACAACTCTGACTTCTGCACCATATTTTTCACCGAAAAGCGCCATAGCTCCGCTCTCTTTTGCTTTTTCCACAGGCATCACCTCTGTGGATATGGGCAGGCACATTTGAATTTTCTCATTCACCAGATTTTCTATTGTTTTTATTTGCTCTGCTGTTAATGCGGCAAAGGCGGTAAAGTCAAAACGCAAATTTTCGGGAGCAACCCTTGAGCCTTGCTGGGTAACATGCTCACCCACAACCTTGCGCAAAGCTGCTTGGAGCAAATGCGTAGCCGAATGGTTTTTTCGCGTTGCTGCCCTTTCTTCCAAATTTACGCTTGCTGTATATTCCTGCCCATTCACTTCTCCGCTCAAAAGTTTTGCGCGGTGAATCCAAATATCATTTACTTTTACGGTATCAAAAACTTTGAGCGTTGCACCAGAATTTTCAAGAGTTCCCCTTTCGCCTATTTCTCCGCCCATTTCCGCATAAAAAGGTGTGCGATCTAAAACAATTGAATAAGAACCCTTATCTTCTTTATAGCGTAAAATTTTCACCTGTACCGTGCTTGCCTCATAACCCAAAAATTCGGTTGAACCTTCTCCAAAAACAGTCCAGCCTTCGGAGCCTATGGCAGAAAGTCCCTGTTTTTGCGAAGCTCTAGCACGTTCCTTTTGCTTTTCCATCTCTGTTTCAAAACCCGCCTCATCTATTTGCAAATTTTTTTCTTCTGCTAAAATGCGTGTTAGGTCTGGTGGAAAACCGTAAGTGTCGTAGAGCAAAAATACTTGGGTGCCTGGGATTAGGGAGTGGCTAGTGGCTATTTTCTCAAACCTTTCCAAGCCAGCATCTAGGGTTCTTATAAATCTCTCCTCTTCGGAGCGGATTACCTCTGCTACAAAATCTGCGCGCTCGCGTATTTCGGGGAAGGCTTTGCCCATTGTTTGAGCCAAGGTTGGCACTAGGCGGTTTATGAATGGTTCTTTTTGGTTTAAAAGACGGGCGTAGCGGCTCGCTCTGCGCAAAATTCTGCGAAGCACATAGCCGCGCCCATCATTGCTTGGGAGTGCGCCGTCTGCTATTGCGAAACTGAGTGAGCGAAGGTGGTCTGCAACAACTCGGTGAGGCATTCCGCTTTGGTCTGCATTGTATGGCACACCGGAAAGCTCGGCTATTTTGTTTATGATTGGAGAAAACACATCTGTTTCGTAATTAGAATCCTTGCCTTGCAAAATTGCGCACACTCGCTCAAAACCCATTCCCGTATCGACATTTTTATTTTTCAGAGGAAGCAACTCGCCGCTTTTTATGCGTTCAAATTGCATAAACACATTATTCCAAATTTCAATATAGCGTGCATTCGCCCCATTCACGCCTTGCACAGGGTCTGCAAAAGTTGCTTCTTGCGTTGCAAGGTCGCCTTTGTCGTAGTGTATTTCGGAGCAAGGACCGCAAGGACCTGTATCTCCCATTTCCCAAAAGTTCGATTTTTCCCCAAACCGCATTATGCGAGCATCGGGCAAGCCGCTTACATTTTTCCAAATTTGCCAAGCCTCGTCATCGTCTTGATAAACGGTTACAAATAATCTCTCTTTGGGAAGTTTCCAAACCTCAGTCAAAAGTTCCCAAGCCCATTCAATGGCTTCTTTTTTATAATAGTCTCCAAAGCTCCAGTTTCCGAGCATTTCAAAAAACGTGTGGTGGTAAGTATCGCGCCCCACTTCGTCTAAATCGTTGTGCTTGCCCGAAACGCGAATGCACTTTTGCGAATTTGCCACCCTTTTGTAGTTGTTCGGGTTATCTCCCAAAAAGCAGGCTTTGAACTGATTCATGCCGGCATTTATAAACATTAAGGTTGGGTCATCTTGAGGAACCACGGGTGAAGAGCGTACGAATAAGTGTTCTTTGCTTTCAAAGAATTTTATAAAAGAATTGCGGATTTCCGCAGAGGTTTTTGGTGTATTAGACATTATGGGTAAGGTAGAAAAATTTTTCTATATAACGGAACAGGAGCTAAGCTATTTATACAAATCATCATGAGAGCCTGTTCTAATCAATATTATTTCAGTATCCGTGCTTTTATACATCAAAAGCCAATTAGGTTCAATATGTAATTCTCTGTTTCCTTTTAAATTTCCCGATAAAGCATGGTCATGATATTTTTGTGGCAATGGAATATTTCCTACCAAAAGTCTTATAGGCTCTTTAAGAAGCTCTATATTGTAATGCTTCTTTTTAAGTCTTTTTATACATTTTTCATATTCTGGATCAATTGATAAATTTTTCATTTATATTTATCCAACATTTCTTCAAATTCTTGTAATGTCATTTTTATTAAACCTTCTCCTCTATCGACTCTTTTAATTGCTTTCATAGTCTCTTCGTTTGGTTCTTTCAAAATCCGTTCTGCTCCAACCTTGATTTTGTTGTCTATTCTTGTTTGTACTAAAGTAGCCATGCAAAAACTCCTTGTTTTAATCGAATATATGTATAAATATAGTAAAATTTCTACCTTACCCCCATGCCCATAACCCACAAAACCAGCAAACAGCAACTCGGTCAATTCTACACAAAAAACACCACTTATATATTGCAAGGTTTTGCCAAATTTGTCAAAAATAAAAACATAACAGACCCTTTTGCTGGAGCGGGAGATTTATTGAAGTGGGCTAAAAATAACGGAGCAAGCTCACTTATTGGCTACGATATAGACAAAACAAAAACGGATAATAAATTGATTTTTTTGCGCGATAGTTTGCAAAACCCACAAGCATACAAATTTGTTCTAACAAACCCGCCATACCTCTATCAAAATAAAATGAAAAACAAAAGTTTGCTCGCAAACAGCAAACATACCGACCTTTACCAGCTCTCTCTTGAAAAAATTATGAACAGCAATGAAGGAATAGCAATAGTTCCTGTGAATTTTTTGTCCGCAGAAAATTCAAAATATATAAGAGAATTATTTTTGGCAAAATTTGAAATAAAAAAAGCAAATTATTTTTCCGAACAGGTTTTTAAAGACACAACATATAACGTAATTGCTTTTTACTACAAAAAAAAGAAAAAGGAAGCAAATAAAATGGCAATAGATTTTAACATATATCCTCAGAACAAATGTTCAAAAATAATTCTAGAGCAAAAATACAACTGGCAAATAGGCGGTGAATTTTTGGCAAAAATAAATGCTTGTCCCAAAAAACTTCGCATTCGCCGTTTAGAAGAAAAACATATACAATCTGGAACTCATGCCATTAAAGCCGCATACAATAATTTAAACCAAGTGCGAAAATTTTATGTGAGCCGTGAATTCTTATCAAAAATCAAAAAGAATATCGTTATACTAAAAGCAATAGATTCTGGTTCCGAACAGGGGAAAATTTGTTTGGAAGATATTAGGAAATATAATTTAGATGCTTTGATAAGCATAAAAACATCAAGGCACCAAATTCAGCTGTTATTCCCAAAAACGGTTAGTGTGCGGGAGCAAGAAAAAATAATAAAGCTATTCAATAAAGAAATGGAATACAATAGAAATCGCTACCATTCCTTATTTATGACAAATTATAGGGATAAAGGGAGAAAACGAATTTCGTTTTGGTTTGCCTATAATTTGGTCAGTTATTTGTATTTCACATCTTCCCAAATTTCCGCCTCAAAAAAGCAGCCAACAAATTTATGCACAAAACCAAAGTGATAAGCACAAGCGCAGTACCATACGCCATTGGGCGCGTTGCTTCCAAATTTGTGCCGCTGGTGGATATAACATAGAGATGATATGGGAGCGCCATAACTTGGTCAAAAATGCCTGTTGGCAGTTTTGGCAAAAAGTAAGCAGCCACCGTAAATAAAATTGGTGCCGTCTCGCCCGAAACTCTTCCAACCGCAAGTATTAAACCTGTCAAAATATTCGGGAATGCAGTGGGCAGCACAACGCGCCTAATGGTTTGCAATTTGTTTGCTCCCAAAGCATAGCTCCCTGTGCGGAATGAATCCGGTACCATTTTGAGTGCCTCTTCCGTGGTGCGAATCACCAAAGGCAACACCAAAAGCCCAAGGGTGAATGAACCAGCTATTATTGAATCGCCCCATTTCATTGCATTCACAAACAGAGCCATTCCAAATAATCCAAAAATAACAGAAGGAACACCACCCAAATTATTTGTCATTGTGCGTATGAATTTTGCGATTTTCCCATTTACGGTGTATTCGTTCAAATATATGGCAGACATAACCCCAATGGGAAAAGCAACCAGCATGCTGCCAGCAATAAGACAGCACGTTCCAACAATGGCGGGAAAAATACCGCCCTTTGTCATTCCCTCTTTAGGCTCAGAAAAAAGAAACTCAAAGCTAATTGCTCCAATGCCGTTGTAAATTATAAAACCTAAAATCCACAGCAAAATTCCAACCACCAATATTCCCAGAATACGGAAAATCCAAAATGCTATGCTTTGAGCGAGTTTCTTGTTCATTTACACCCCCTTCCCCGGATCTCGTTTAGAAATAAGTTCAGATGCAATGCTCATCACAAGCGTTATAATAAACAAAATGCAACCCAGCATGAACAAAGCCTGATAATGCGCTCCGCCCACCGGCGCCTCGCCGAGTTCGGCAGCGATGGCTGCCGGAATTGTGCGAATCGGGGCAAACAGAGATGTTGGCATCACAGCAGCATTTCCCGTTACCATAAGCACAGCCATTGTTTCTCCAACTGCCCTGCCAATGCCCAAAATAACCGCAGCGGAAATTCCCGAAGAAGCATAAGGGATAATCACCCTGTATATAGTTTGCCAGTGTGTTGCGCCCAAAGCGAGGCTTGCCTCGCGCATTGCGCTAGGCGTGCTTCGCATAGCATCTTCTGCAACCGTGATAATAGTTGGGAGTGCCATAATGGCTAACACCAAGCTGCCTGTGAATGCGGTTTCGCCAACTGGCAAATTAAGTGCTCTTTGCACAAGAGGAACCAAAACCACCAAGCCAAAAAAACCGTAAACAACAGATGGTATTCCCGCAAGCAATTCCACAGCTGGTTTTAAAATTTTGCGTACTCTATCCTTTGCAAGTTCAGAAAGATAAACAGCAACTCCAAGCCCAAGTGGCAGGGCAATTAAAATCGCTATAAAACTAACGAGCAATGTTCCAAGCACCAAAGGCAGCACTCCGAATTGCGGAGATGGCACAGATGTTGGAATCCACTCTTTGCCGCCAAAAAAATCTGCCCCGCCTATTTTTTCATCTGCAAGCGCTTTCACTTTGGGCATGGAAGAAGGCATATATTGCCCCGGTATAAAAGCTATTATTCCGGGCGTGGAAGATATAACCTCCCCCAATTTCTCCGGCAATTTTTCGTAATCATTTCCAAATTCTTCTTCTGAATAACGGCTAAATATCTCATTGAATCTAAATATTTCAATTGCCATGTCTTCGCCGCCCAATTTATTCCAATTTTCTATTTCTCCATCAAATATCAATTTTATTTCTTTGGAATTCAAATAAGCAATTTTATTAGAGGCATTAACGCACAAAACGTGCCCCCTTTCAACAACAGGGTTGTTGAAAAGCCCAAAACCTTCTTTAAACAAAAAGACTACCATCAACAAAATGATGATGGTGGTCACTGCGCCACTAAGCCTCAGTATATTCTCTACGATTTTCTCAATAAACCGTCTCATATTTATTTACTAATTGGAATAAACCCAATATCCTTCACAATTTTTTGCCCAGCCGCAGAAAACACATAGTCAACAAAGGGTTTCACCGTGCTTTCGGATTTTTCTACGTAGTAGTATATAAGCGGGCGAACAATGGGATAAGTTTCGTCCATAGCGCTTTTCACGGAAGGTGCTGTGTAGGTTTTTCCCTGGTCAAAAGAAACTTCAACGGCTTTTATTTTCTTGTCTAAATAAGCGAGACCAATATATCCAATTGCGCCTTTTGTTTGGCTTATGGATTGGACTATTGCGCCTGTGGCGGGCATGCTCATTATGCCATTCACATAGTTTTTGTTTTTCAAAACGTGTTCTTTGAAAAACTCATAGGTGCCAGAAGATGTTTCGCGGGAATAAGGAATTATTTTCATATCTGGACCGCCCACTTCTTTCCAGTTGGTGGTTTTGCCTGTGAAAATATCTTCCATCTGTTCGCGGGTGAGTTTGCTCACCGGATTTGAAGGATGCACAATAACCGCAAGGGCATCGTAGGCTATTATTTTTTCAACTACTTTATCACCTTTTTCCTGTAGTTTTTGTTTTTCTTCAAATTTTATTTTGCGGGAAGACTGGGCAATATCGGTGGTGCCTTCTAGTAATGCAGAAATGCCAACGCCACTTCCCCCCCCAGTTACCGTGACGTTAGCATTTTTATTCGCTTTTGTGAAACTCTCAGCCTCTTGTTGCGAAAGAGGAAGCACAGTGTCCGAACCTTTGACTTTCTGTGCATAAAGTGCAGAAACAGCCATCAATATGGCAAGCGTAGCGAGCAAGAATTTTCTCATACTCTAATCTCCTTGTTAAACACTATAAATTTAAATTTTGAAGGTTACGAAGGGGATGAGTTCGTATTAAGATTTGGTTAAGAAATTCTTTTGTCTGAACCAGAATTCACAGAATTAATGAATTAAACAGAATGAGTCACCCTTACTGGTTTTATTAAAAGCAAAAAAGCCAATATATGTGGTTAATTCTGGAAATACTGAAAATTCTGATAATTCTGGTTCAGACATTTTTCTTGAGTGAGAACAGGAACTCCAACCCCGTATTTTCCCCTCCGGTGCGCACCGTGATGGTGCCGCCGTGGAAAAGAACCGCGTTTTTCACAATGGAAAGCCCAAGCCCCGAACCCCCCGTATCGCGGGAACGCCCCTCTTCCACTCGGTAAAAACGCTCAAATAAGCGTTCCAATATAACGTTTTCCCCCACACCCTTTCCCGTGTCGGAAAACACAAAATAAACCTTTCCATCGTTTAAATCTGGCAGAGTTCTTATATTTATGCTCACATTTTCGCCCGCGTGGCGTATAACATTATCGGTTAAATTCCTGAAAATGGAATATAGCAGGCTTTCGTTGCCAAATATGAATAAATCTTCTGAAATGTTTGCATTGAACTGAATATTTTTTTCTGAAAGCGCAATGGCAGAGGCGGTTTTTATATTTTGGAGTAATTCATTTATATTCACTTTGCCCTTTTTAAGGCTTTCTGCGTGTTCATCCATTTTGGTTAAAAGGCTCATATCTGCAATAAGTTCGGATAATATTTGAGTTTGGTTATATGTGCGTTTTAAATATTCCTGTTTTTTTTCCTCATCAAGACTATTGCTCAAAATTATTTCCAAAAAACCTCGTATGCTCGTTACAGGTGTTCGCAGCTCGTGCGCTATGTTTCCGGTCATTTCTTGCTTTAAACGCCTGGTTTTTTCGCGTGTCGTAATATCTGTTAATATGATTTCAAAGCTTTTGTCTGCAAAAGTGTTCACAAGCAAGGAAAATTCGTTGCCTTGCCTGCTAACGCGAGTTTCAAAACAACCCTCGTTTACGTGGCTATCTAAAAAATTCACCACCGGAATAAACACATCATCGCGCAGCATTTCACGCTCTATGTTCATTGAATCGTAAGCAATCATATTGAAGTATTGCAAAAAAAGTCCGTTGTGAAAATCAACTGTGCGGTCTGGTTTAAAAAAACATATACCCTCGGCAGAAACCTGGGTGTGCATCAAAAGTTTTTCTTTTTCCCCCTCCATTCGCCACTCATCGTCTTTTATTCTCTGAATTATTTTCGCGTGGCGATTTTTGATGTCTCCAAGTTCCTCTTTCAATTCTTTTAATTGCTTGGAATTATAGATATAGCGAACAAGCAGCCCAACAAAAGCTAGTATTATCGCCGACAGTACAGAAATTAAAGTGCTGTAATTTTCAAAATTCATTAAACTTATACCCAAATCCGGCACGGCTGGATATCAGTGAACCTTTTGCGCCAAGCTTTTTGCGCAAGCGAGTTATATGCACATCAACCGTTCTCTCTGTAATGTAAATAGTATCTTTCCAAACCTGACTTATAATATTTTGGCGGGAATATACCCGCGTTGGGTTTTGCGCAAGCAGGGCGAGAATTTCAAATTCCGTTTTTGTTAGAGGAATTACCTCATCTTTTATTTTCGCTTCTTTTGACTGAAAATTTATTTGCAAATCATCAATGGTGAGCAAAGTTTGCTCTTCTTCTTTTGCATTTTCCACCTGCCGCTTTAAAACCGCTTTAACGCGGGCAGAAACTTCTTTTAGCGAAAATGGTTTTGAAATATAATCGTCTGCGCCAACTGAAAATCCTGTGAGCATATCGTTTTCGGTATCTTTTGCAGTTAAAAATATAATGTTTATATTATTGCCATCTCTCCGCAATTTCTCTGCCATCTGATAACCAGACATACCGCCCATCATAACATCCAATAAAATCAAGCAATGCTCAGGTGATAATTTTTTGAGAGCTTCTTCGGCAGAATGTACGCTATCCACTTCGTAGCCCTCGTGTTTGAGGTTGAAGGATAATATCTCGCAAATATCACGATCATCATCCACAACCAAAATTTTCTTTTTCTGAATCTGTGCCATTGAAATATAATTTAGATTTTTCCCCTGAATTATTTGAAATCGTACCTGAAGTTCAATTCAAAACGATTTAAAGACCTATTGTCGCTGGTATCGTAATCGCTACCGTTGAAAACCGCGTAGTCTGTTGAATAGGTTAAGTATTCAAAAGTTACTTTCGCGGCAGAAGTGAAGTTATAAGCTAGGTTTGCGAATATAAACATATTGCTCTCTGGCTGTCCATTTCTTTTGCTTTTCTTGTCAAGGCTTTCTGAGCCAATACCGGCTCCGGCAGAGATGTCGGAAGGTAATTTAGCTGAGAGACCTCCCCACCAGCCAATAGATTGTATGCCACCATCATCGCTGTAAGCACGGGACTGTTTCATGCTTCCATCGCCATAACGGCTTAGGTTTTGTCCAGAAAAGAATTCACCTGTAAGGGTTAAAATATCTATTATGGGAAGCGATAAATCCAAGCCGAACACATAAGAAGGTTCTGGTCTATCAAAGCGATTTTTATCATCTAAATTCGCACCTTCGTTTTTGCCATAAAGACCACCAATGCCAAGTGCTAGGTTTGCTTTTTCGCCAGCCCAAGATGCTGGAACTTTCAAGCCCAAGCGACCCTGTACAGCTGGAGATGAAGGAGCAACAGCATCGGAAACGGCTGAATCTGCACGACCACCGGCACCAACCTCTTCTTTATTTACCCTAGCTGTATAGCCATAAGTGCGATCGTGTGTTGCGGCAACGGCTATATCAACAGGTCCAATCACTTGGGTTAAGCGAATTTGAGGACGGCGAGTGCCAAAATTGCCTGAACCGTTTAAACTGCTCGGATTTATTGAAGGTGGATCAATCGCGTTCACCACATCATCTGTTTGACCGAATAAAAGAGTTAAGCCTATATCTTTGAAAGTTACCGAACCCCAAGACTGGCGTATGCGGAACCCAGAAGAACCGTTAAAATTGCTGTAGCTGTCGCTGCCAGCAAAATCTGCTTCAAATTTTCCTTTCAAGCTCGGCTCGCCTTCTTTTGAAGGACCTTCCAAATTAAAACCAAACCTAGTGCGAGCCACGCTGAGCGAGGTTCTACCTTGCGCATCGCCTTTAGCTCCAGAGGGAGCGCGCCACGACCACAAACCATCTGTTACATCAGTTTCATAAGCGGAATTCAATTCCAAACGCCCATACAAAGAAATTTTAGTTCCAGCCACAGTAGCAGACACTGTCTCCGCCGGTTTTGCAGGCGCAACTTCCGCTACTGCCACCGCCACCGGAGCAGGAGCAGGTACAAACACAGGCGCTGGCGTTTCAGGAACTACCACCGGCGCACTTTCCGCAGCGTTTTCAGGAACCTCCTGCGCAGCCACAATTGAAGCACTTAACAACAAAGCAGCAACAGATAATCTTGCAAGCTTTGAAGCTTTCTTAATTTTCATCATAAAAATCTCCCATTAAATACACATGAATATAAGTTAGAATCGGGGTGTTAAATTTTCATTAAGCAGTTGTGAAAATTTGGTTAATTGTCTGAACCTTTGTCTGAACCCCGATTCTCAGGATTCACCCGATTTACCCGATTTCACATTTATTGGCTATAATATATAATGCGTATATATCTGCAATCCTGTAAATCCTGTGAGTTAGGTATCGGGGGAATCGGGGTTCAGACAAAAGGAAATTAGCAGTCCAAAAACCGCAACATCCGGCTCTTCTCGCTAATCTCCGGCAATGAATCAATCTTTGCTAGGGCGGCTTCAACGTTGCTTTCTTTTGCTTTTTCTGTTGTTACAACTATATCAACTTTTTCTCTGTTCTTGGTGTTTTTTTGCAAAATGGATTCTATGGATATTTGATTCTCGCCTAAAATTCCTGTGATTTTTGAGAGAACGCCGTAGTTGTCTTTTGTAACAAAACGGAAATAATAGCGGGTGGAGGTTTCGCCTATGGGAACCAAGGTGGCGGAATTTTCTTTTTGAAACCAACCCATAGGCAAAGGCTCCATATGACCTGTTTCTGTGGAACGAGCCAGAGATACAAGGTCTGCCACCACTGCGCTTGCGGTTGGCAGCTTGCCTGCGCCCGCACCTGTTTGTAAAGTTGGACCTAGATTATCGCACTGCAAATAAACCGCGTTCAGCACGTATTTAACGCCAGCCAGCAAATGCTCATTTGGAACAATGCAAGGATGAACGCGCACATCAACGCCATCGCCAACCCTGTTGTACAAACCCAGCAGCCGCACAACGCCTCCAAGCTCATCAACAAATTTAATATCTTGGGCAGTTATGCCGCTTATTCCGGTTATGTGAATTTTTTCAAAATCAATAAAACGCCCGCTGCACAAGCTCGCAAGTATTGCGGTTTTGTGGGCGGCATCTATTCCGTCTATGTCAAAAGAAGGGTTTGCCTCTGCAAAGCCGAGTTTTTGGGCATCTTTTAAAACTTCTTCAAAAGAGAGACCCTCAACTGTCATTCTTGTTAAGATATAATTACAAGTTCCGTTTATTATGCAGCTCAGGGAATTTATTTTGTTGCCCACCAAAGCCTCTTGCAAAGTGCGGATAATGGGAATGCCTCCGCCAACGGCTGCCTCAAAAAGAACATGGCATCTTTTTTGCCCCGCAAGCGGAAAAATTTCGCTGCCGTACTTTGCGAGCAACGCCTTGTTAGCAGTGACAACGCTTTTTCCATGCTCAATAGCTCTGGTAATCCATTTAAATGGCAAGTCGTAGCCGCCAGCAAGTTCGCAAATAACGGATATGGAATCGTCTTCTAAAAGGGAGTTTGCATCTGTAAAACCTTTGTAGCCTTTTGCTATAAAGGGAGCAAGCTCATCTTCTGTTTTTGCCGCAATTCCGGCAATTTCCAAAAGAATTCCAAGTTTTGCGTGAAACTCATTTCTTTTTTGTTCTATAATTTCAATAACGCCACTGCCAACAGTGCCAACTCCAATTATTCCTATACGCAAGCTGCTAGTCCTCTTCCTCTTCTTCTTCGGCTTTCTTATTCTTAACTACCCTGCCACCGCCGCCAGATTTTGTGTTGCCGTAATAAACATCTAGCCAAGTGCTTTTCTCTTCTTTAACAGGCTCTAATTCGGCTTTCTTGGCGGCTTCTTCTTCTTGCTTTTGGCGGAGCGCCGCGCGGTCTTCCAGCTTGCTGGGGTCAATAACCACCTTTTCGTCTGAGGATACATTGCGTTCATTTGATTCGTCCAGAATATCTTTGAGACCCACCAAGCGCCCACGGCTGTCTAAGCTGAGGTCCATATTCTTGATGGTGCTAAGGCGAATGCGGTTCACTGCATCTTTATATTCCTGCATCACATTAACGCCATCCATCATTTCTGACCTTTCTTGCAAAGACACGTTTTCCATGGCTTCTTTCCAAAAGCCAGCTTGCGCTCTTTGAACAAAAGTAATCATAACCTCGGTAGTTTTATCCGGATCGGCATTATACCTACTAAGCTTGCCACCTGCACAAGCTAAGATGGAAAAAATAGCAAACAACATCAGCAATCGGAACATATTTTTATCCTCTATTTGGTACGGTTATGTATAATATAGAAAATGCTTATTAACTCGCTAGGCTAGTGGGGAATGGCTAGTGGCTAGTGGGAAAACCACAAAAACCAGTATTTCTGAGACGACCACTAGCCACTAACCACTAGCCACTAACCACTAGCCACTCCCAAACATTGAATTAATCATTAATTACTACACCGCCAAACAATCCAAAAATTTCTTTTTGCCTTTTTTAACCCATTTTGCGCTCGGCTTTTTTGCTCGATTTTTTCGGAAATCAAAGGTGAGGAGGTAGCCTATGCTTTTATTTTTGGAATTTAGGTATTCTATTAGCTGTTTGTGCGCCTGCTCATGCTTTTGCTCGCCATGCCAGAGCTTTAGCTCAATTATGAATTGCTCCGAACTGTAGTCAACAATAAGGTCGGTTCGCTTGTTATCCCTTGTTTCCGATTCTATGTGAAAAAATCCGGCTCCATTTATCAATGGGCGCAAATAAGTTAAGAATAGCAAACGACATTCATTTTCCAAAAATTTGGCATTTTTCCCATTGTATATTTCATAATAATGTTGTGCGAATTTCTTGATTGCGAGTTCCATATTGAATTTGCCGTTTTCAACCACATCGGGGGCTATTCCCACGCGAGAACTTAAACCGCCTTTTATGCTATAACTCTGAGATATGAAATAGTCGCATATATGGTTTTCAAATATCTCATTATCTATGGCAATTATATTGTTTTTATTGGACAGTACCCCAAACATAACTCCTAAATTTACTTCTGGGGAAGCAATTTTAAACGGATATTTTTCCCCTTGAATTATTATGTTGTAAACTAAATTTCTCAGATTTTCATTGTTTTCCAGATTTTGGTTTATATCGTCAAAAAGCGTGCTGTTTTCGCACAGAATAAGTTTCACCGCCTCTTGCACGCCTTTCTCCGTCCAAGTTTTGCCCAGCTTTTCGTCTATAATTTGGCAAATTCTAGAAACCAAGTATGGATAGCCACTGGTATAAGCTCTAATTTCCTTTGATACAGCCTCTATATCCATTCCAGTTTTGTGGTCTTTTTCGTATTCGTTTAACATAGTGGCTATTTCGGAAGCTGAAAAAGACATATCCACTTCAAAATTAACAGCTATATTCCAAGGAGAATTCATGCGTTTTTCGCCATCTTGAAGCTGATGGGTACCAGCTTGAATCATTTTGAGCTTGAGATTTTTTATGTCATAAACTCCTGCTAAAATAACGCTTTGGAATGTGGCTTTTGATGGGTTTTCTCTTTCAAGATATTTATCCCTAAGCATTCCTAGAAATCGCAGGAACACAAGGTTGTTGGAGGTTTTATCCGTTTCGTCTATAATCAAAACTACTCTTTTCTTTTGGCAAACATTATTTAAATACAACTTCAAATTTTCAAAAGTGAAAACAGATTCATTTATCCACGTATTGTAGTCTTCCACCTCTTTGTATTTCAACGCATCAGATATTTGTCTCAGCAAGGTTTGGCAAAAATTTTTCTCATTTTCAAAAGGTTCGTCCCCTATTCCCTCAAAGCTTATGCGAGCTACCTGATAGCCCTTTCCCAGCAAAAATTTTTCCAATTGCCTTATGGTTGTTGTTTTTCCATATTGCCTGGCTCTATTTATGGTGAAGTATTTGCCTTTTTCTACCATAGCGGCAATTTGGTTGACTTTGTTGGTGATGTCAACCATATAATGTTCTTTGGGAAGGCAAATGCCAGTTACGTTGAATTCGCGCATTGTTATATGTAAAATAGAAATAAAAAAAGCCCCCTCAGCGGGAGCTCTGAGGGAGGCAGGGGGAGAGTTATCTATCGTTCGGGTTTTATTCTGCTGATTCTAATGCTCTGCATTCAAAGGCTTCTTCGTCCCATTTGTAGCTTGAGCCGAGATCATCGCAACCGTCTTTGTCGCAGAACTTGAGGTTGGAGTCTGAGCAAACAAGGTCATTGCTTGTGAAGGAGCATCTGACAGTGAATGGGTCAGTGGACTTTTTGTCAACATTAGGTATTCTTCCACCTGTGCATACAGCCACTTTGTCGTCTGAGTAGCAGTATTCGCCTTTCCATTCGCCTTCATTTATTTTTGCACCACCGCAGAGAGCATCTGTGAACTCTGTTCCTGTGGAGGATTCGGTTGTCCAGCGGCAATATCCAGATTCAAAGCCACCTGCATTGGGACCACCGCCGTTATCGCAAGCACCGGAGTAGATTTTGTCTGGACCAGCGGAGGTTGCGCTTGCATATCCGCAATATTCGCCTTTCCACTCGCCATCATTTGGTTTGCCTTCTTCGCCGCAGAATATAGAGGTGTATTCCAAATCACCTTTTTTATTGATGGCTTGGCAATATCCGCCACCGAATGATTCTGAATTTGGACCTCTGTCATCACCGCAACCGCCAGTTTGCCTGGTTGTTGATGTGGAATCTTTATCTGGAACTCCGCAGTATTCGGTTTTCCAATCCTTTTCATTGATTTTGTTGCCATCATCGCAAGCAAATGTTGAAAGGAATGTTTTACCGTTTTTCTGAGATTGGCAATACTCATCTTTATTATATCCGTTTTCATTTGGTCCGGAACCATCATCGCATATACCAGAGTACACTTTGTCGGGACCATTGGATTTGTCGTTTTTGTATCCGCAGTATTGACCCTGCCATGTGCCTTTGTTGGGCTGGCCACTTGCGCCGCAAGTGCTGGTTTGAACTGTGGTGAAACCGGTAAGCCTATTTTTGAATGTCACTTCGCAATAGTTGGTTTTATTGTAGTTTTCCATAGGACCGTTGCCATCATCGCAGATATCGTTATATACCTTTGAACGAGGAACTACGCTAGAAGAAGAATTGACGGTTACAACTGATCCACCGCAATATTCTTTAGCCCACTTGCCGTTATTGGGTTTGTTTTTGGAAGTGGTTCCGCACAAGTTTTCTGAATATGAGGTTTTGTTTGATAGTTTGTCTTTGTACAGAACTTCGCAATATCCAGCGCCAAAATTTTTCTGATTTGGACCCAAGCACTGTGCACCAGCTTTACAAGTGAAAGTTTGACCTGTAGGATTAGAAGCGGAAGGAGTGACAACGGTAGGTGATAATGTCATATTTTCTTCATAATCATCGCAGAGACCGGTTTGTACGCCTTTGATAAATCCTTTGCCGTTGACTTTTTCAAGATATCCGCAATATTCGCCTTTCCATTTGCCTTCGTTGAGTTTAGCACCACCGCAAAGCTCATCTGATACTGTTGGGAACACTGTGGGCTTTTGGCTTAAGTATCTGCAGTATTGATTTTGGAATGTGGATACGCAACGGATGTTATATGAGCTACTTGTCAAGGTATTAGGATCAGCACCCTTCGGAATTATTTCTCCGCCGAGCATTTTGCAACCTTGGGCATCGTCGGAAACCGCAATATCATCAACTGTAGTACCAAGTTTTCTTGTTAAATCTTTCAGATTTAAAATACATGCAGAATAAAGCCTACGTTTTTCTTTACCAACGTTGTAACCTTGCACAGTGGTTATAGTACCAGCAACAATTTTATCAGCAGGATCAGTAGTCAAACAGTCAACATAACCACTGGCTAAATCAGAAGTATTTCCTCTTACTGTACAAACATCACCGTAATAAACGTGGGTTATGACAGTATCACCGCCAGCATCAACGCATTCTTTTTCGGTAGAGTAGACATCAATGAAATCTGTACCTGCATTGGGTTGAAGTTCGTCAGGTATAGCATAGTGGCATTTGGGGAGCTTGGTTCTTTTGGTGGCTTTTTCGCTTGCATAGCCGCAATATTCGGTTGTTTTGTTGCGAGTATTGGGTTTTGCATCGCCTTGGCATGTGCCCAAATTGTTCTTCACATCTGAGAGAGGAGCGCCAGCAAGGGTGGGGCAGAATTTTTTTGTTGGGTCAAATACTATGCCATCGCAGGTGCTGAGCTTTGTTTTGCCGCAAGAAACTTGCAGTTCTCTGTTGCTCAAGTCTTTGATATCGCATGCATCCAGAGTACCTTTTACTTCTCCATTGCACTTAATTTCAAAGCCGCCGGCAGCTGTTAATGAAGTTCCAACTACGCAGTAACTACCATCTTTGCCATCGGTGCCATTTGGACCATTTTTGCCGTCTCTATCGGCAGTGCCTTGGAGGACGCCGATTTCTTCGCCGCCGCATAATACCTTGAAGGCGTCGCCGTCTGCTTCTACAGTGCAATCAGTGCCATTTTTGCCGGGTTTTCCATCTTCGCCGGAGCAAGAAATTGTGAATAGTAAGGCAAATATCAGTATGTTGACTGTTGCCGCCAATAGAAGAACTCTGTTTAACCTCATATATCTCTCCCTTCTTCTTGTGCCTACTCTTTGCTTTTTGCGCGATTTTCGGCTTGTTCGCTTGCCTAAAAAAAAGGTTATTTTTTTCCGACAGGTATAAATATAGAAAATTCTTGGAAATTTGTCAAGGGTAAAGTTAAAAAAAGTGTTTTTGACCAGAATTTGCAGAATTTAAAGAATTTTTGCAGAATTTTCACTTTTTAGAATTTTTTTCCCCTTTTTTTACGTCTAACATAGTAACAGAATAAAAACGGAGGTTTTTTATGAAAAAAGAAAGGGTTAAACCCTGCATTGGTGGCAAGAATTTTGTATATTCAAAGGAGGGACTGCTATGGAAAGCATTTTAAATCTCATAATTAACGCAGAAAATGCGCGAATGCTATTAATGCTAGTATTCGGCTTTAGCGGTTTTATATTGCTTAAAACGTCTCTAGAAAAGAAAATAGACGGAGCTACAGCTTCCTTAGGCAAACGGATAGACGAAGTTGACAAGCGGATAGACGAACTGAAATACAACGATTTTGCTCATTTGAACAGTACTATGGATGCATTAAAGAATACCATAGAGGCACTGACGTTTACTCTTGAGAAAAATGGTTCTTTGTCAAAAGAAGACAAGGAGTTCGTGGATAGCAGGCTCACTATTTGAACAATTAAGGCACAAGGCAGAGAGTACTGCGGCGACGGCAGTTCAATGGCTAAATTCAATGAGTTAGTCTGGAAAAACGAATACTGCTTCTCCGATAAGAAAGTTGCAACCTGCCCAGGCGGTAGAGTAGGCAACATCTACACCATGAAGTCCACCGACCCAGTGAACGACCGCTGCCCAACCAAAGCCTTAGCTTGCAGCTGGGGCAAAGCCAGCGAATGCTTGAACGAAGCTGGCTGCAGCAACATAGTTGGTCCTGGTCTCTGCTCAAACGGCGGTTGCTACGCATGGGATAATCCCGGCACTACAGCCACAAGCGGCACGCACTGCTTGCCAACAAACAAATTCAGATGCAACACCTACAATGGCTTCACCGATAACAACGGCACCTACCAAGGCGACTGGAAAAACGGTCCTGCTCTAGCTGGTGGCACCGCTCCCACATTCGCCAACAACCCAAATAACACAGGTACTTGCACCGACCCAACCTTGACAACTACCCTATTGTGCACAGCCATTGGCGCCGGTCCCACAGACATGCTCAACGGACTTGGCGGCTGGTCATACGACCGCACCTTTGCTGAAACCCGCGAATGCAAAAAAACAGGCGTTAGTGGCGTTGGCGTTGAATCTTGCCCCAACAACAGCGGCGCTGATGACGCAGATGAATGGGAAACAACCAAAGGCGAATGCAAATGGACTGGCACTTGCGCAGCCAACAGCATTGCCGGCGGCACCTCAGCAACTCTAGTAGATGCCTGCACAGAAACTAGTGCTACTCTCGTTAGTGGCGCTTGCGCTGAAAGAGACGGCAAAAGTGCTTCCTCCATGCTAGTATCACAAGTCACCTGCAGATGGATTGACGTGCCCGCAAACAGCGGTGCCGATGGCTGCGCTACCAACAAGACAGGCTCCGGCTCATGGTCTGCAACCGAAGGCGTATGCGAAAAGACAATCACAGGAATCACCAGCACAACAGCTATCCCCAGCGAATGCACTGCTGGCACACACACAGCCACAGCCTTCGCACCCACAGCAGGCACTTGCAGTGCCAATGTGACTGCCGATGATTGCAGCAGCTTAAGCGGCGGTAGCTTCGGATACAAAGCCACAGCGGGCACATGCACTTGGACCGATACGGAAGATACTGATTGCGGCACCGGCTGGACTGAAAACACGAACACATGCTCTTGGACTGAAAATGATGCTTGCGCCACTGATATCCCAGGCATCCCAGGCATCCCAGGCACAGGCACAGGCACATGCACTGCAACAGGAACTACTTTTGCTCAATGCAAGAGCGTTGTTACTGGTACTTGGGGTGGCACAACAGCACAACAAGGCAAAGGCACCTGCGTGCACACTGCTACTATTGTTGCAGCAGACGACACGGATTGCGAAGACGACGATTTGGGCAATGGCACATTAGATGGCACTGCAGGCACCTGCACAGCAACAGCAACAGACGCAACTGATACAGACAATGAATGCGGTGGTCTTGCTGGCGGCACATTCACTTTCAAAGCCACAGCGGGCACCTGCGATTACGGCACGAAAACTGCTACCCAATGCGGTACAGGCGCAGGCAATATTAGCGGCACACTTGCGGCTGGCAAATACACCAAAGGCACCTGCACACAAACCGGAGTAGCTATATCTACTCCGGTTGCGCCTGGTGGTAATCTCACTACGGCGGCAGTCACTGCCTGCGGCGGAACGGTAACAATACCTGCCACCACCGCCGGCTATACTTCCACCCAAGCCACCTGCGTATGGTCTGACGTGACTAATACCCAGTGCGTCACTGCTGGAAACGTAACAGCTAGCGCTGAAACTTCAGATGCTTGCACGAAAGAAGATGTAGCGTATGTCAACATAGCTGCCTGCGGCAGTGTCGGTGCCAAAGGTGGTTGGAAAGCCACAGAAGGCACATGCACATGGGCTGACAAACAACAGACTCTTTGCACAAGCACTCTTACTGGAACATGGGACGCAACAACTGCCTCCAGCAAAACAACCTGCACAGTGGCTGGCTGGGCACCATAAAGAACTGACGATATAAACCTCCCTGCCTCCCCCATCGCAATTGCGGTGGGGGAGCTTTTTTTTTTGGGGGGGTGGTTTTTAATGTTTCTTTTCCCATAAAATAGGGTTATTACGGATGTATTCTGCAATTCTTGCGTATGCCGCCTCATCACGGATTATATATTCATAATAATTACGTTGCCATAGTTTTTTATGAAATGGTTTCCATTTGGCTGTTTTAACCCCGTCTATATATTTGTTCGTTGTTCCGGTTTTGAAACGGTCAATTAAATATGGCAAATTGCGGTTGGTGCAATCACGTGTATTTGGGCAACCCAACGTGGTTGCCCATACCCATATTGCCCATACCCACGTTGCCCACGTGAAATCCGCCGATTCAAACATATCGTAACAAAATACGCCCCAGTGGTCGCATAATCATAGCCACGTAAACGTATAGAATGCCTGCCATGCCGATCAGGATTATATTTCATATATACCTCCATTTTCATTCGTTACCTATTAGACGGAAAAAAACGGGAAAAAAATTCAGAAAAGTGAATTTTGCAAACAAGTGTTTGCAAAAATGTGCATTTTTCTTAAACACCTTTAAATTTCCAAAATTTACTAACTTACTGATTTGGTGGATATTTCATTATTTTCAAACATAAAAAACGAGAATTTAATAGAACACATTGAGAGAATAGGAAAAGTGTTTTATAGATAAAACCCACCCCAAGGAGCAGTTATTCCTTTTTCTATATTATCTTTATGCCGGCTAAACGCAAATACAAAGATTCGGTTTTCACTTCCTTGTTCAAAGACAAGAAGCGTCTGCTGGAATTGTACAACGCGATAGAGGGAACTTCCTACAAAGACCCTAATATGATAAACATCAACACCTTGGATGGCGTTCTGTTCCCAAATAGGCAGAACGATATATCTTTCACGATAGGCGGCAAATTGGTTGTACTCATCGAGCATCAATCTAGCATAAATGAAAATATGCCTTTGCGTTTTCTGATATATGTTTCTAAGGTATATGAAAAGATAATAGACCCCAAAAGCATTTACAAACAGAATTTGATAAAAATCCCAAGACCCGAATTCATAGTTCTATACAACGGAGTGGACAAATATCCGAAAGAAAAAATATTGAAACTTTCAGAAGCTTTTGAGCAAATCGGCATAAAGAAAGCACCTGAGCTGGAATTGTCAGTTCGAGTGCTGAATATAAACAAGGGTCATAATCCAAAGCTGGAACAGAGGAGCAAGAATTTGGCAGGTTATTCTGCTTTTGTAGCAAAGGTTAGAGAATTTCAGTCCAGTGGCACTTCCTTGAAGGAAGCGATAGAGAAGGCTGTCGTTTATTGCATAGACAAAGGGATATTGCGTGATTATTTGAAGCAAAATTCATCGGAGGTAGTGAATATGTTGAGCACAGAGTTCAATTTGAAAGATGCCCTTGCCGTTAGGTATGAAGAAGGCATAGAGGAAGGCGAAGCTAGAGGCGAAGCTAGAGGCGAAATAAAAGGCATGAAAAAATTGCTTGCCCTTTTGGAAAGGGGTATTCCTTTGTCGGAGGCTAAACGAAGGCTTGGGCTTTCTAGGAATTATGCCGTACGATGATATCAATCCAAGCGAAAAACATCTTTGGACAAACCCACCCCAAGGAGCAGTTTTCTAATCTCTTGAAAAGTCAATATCGTGCGTAGATGGAATTTGGAAAGAAAATTTAGTTTTGCCCAAAGACGTAGTAACCGCAAAATCCCCTTTTGAAATAATATCCATGCCTATAAGAACATCTATGTCTTTCAGAATGCCTTGTGTTACCCGCAAAGCCCGAAAGCTTACTTCATTCGGAAGCAAAATATTTATGCTGTAAACTTCCGCATAAGATTCGCCGTTAGCATGGTATACCTTTGTCTTGCTGGATGATTTTAATCCCAAATTGCGAGCCACATTTTCAGATATAACAGATCCTGTAGCCCCAGTATCCCATAAAGCCTTAAATTCCACCAAGGGTGGAGGCGTAGCTCCCGATGGCAAAAAAACTGGGTCAAACGCAGCACAAATCCAGCAGGAAGTTTCTAAATACGGAATTATCCCGTTGTAGTCAACCGTAAATGATTTAAGTTGTATTTGATCCATAAGTTTACCTAAAAGCAACGCGAGAATGGAAGGTTTGAGTATAAGCGCCTTCGCCTTCCGTGCACTCCTGTATCAAGAAAGTGCCCAATTCGTGCTTTTGGGAGGATTGAAATAAAGCCTGCTCGTAAGTATCATAGTCGTCCACGACATTTTCGCCCATAATGACGATAAAACGGTTATTGTATTTCTTCAATAACTCGTTCTGGTTCGCAAGATAATAAGAAAATTCTTTGTCCAGCATATTTATAATATACAAAAAAAGCTCCCCCGCCGCATTTGCGACGGGGGAGGCAGGGAGGTTTATATATCGTCAGTTAAGTTTATGGTACCAATGTCCAGTTTCTCACTGTGCAGGTTGTTTTGCTTGAGGCAGTTGTTGCGTCCCATGTTCCGGTAAGACCAGTTGGACCTGTGCCTTCGCAAATAGACTGGATTTTGTCGTTCCATGTGCATGTGCCTGCTGTGGGTGTCCAGCTGTTGGAGCCGGATTTGAGTCCGTCGCAAACGCTCAGGCTGAGATATGTTGCATCTGTCTTCTGGCAGGCAGCTGTTCTTGGAGTGTCTGTACCATCTGCTTCTATGTCGGTCACGCTTGCTGTTGCTGTGCCATTATTGCATTGGGTTCCTGTTACGCCAACCCAAGTGCATTCGGATTTGGTTGGCACAAGGGATTTGACACTTTGTTGTCCAGGAGCAACTGTAGCAGGATTTGTGGAGCAAAGTGCATTCAGATTGGTTGAAGACTGCTGGGTCACTGCGCTAGCATCAACACCTGTTTCCGTGCATCTGATTATGGTGGATGTTAAGCTTGCCGCCGCGCTGCCACCAATAGTCTCGCAATTGGCGGAGGTAATGCCAGTACCAGTTGATGATGAAGAAAGTGTTTTTGTGCAAACAGCTGTGGCTATGTGGAAAGTGGTGCCAACTAAATCAGTGCCATCGCATTCACCATCACCACTAGCATCAGTTGGATCAGTAGATAAGACTGAACAGGTGCCTGCGGTGGCAGTGAAGGTAGGAGTAGTAAGACCAGCGCATCTAAGAGCATCGGTTGCTGCAGTGGCTGCCACAGAGGCTACTGTGCAGGTGCCTGCGGTGACAGTTGTTAGTTCGCCAGATTTGCTATCGCAGTCTGTTTTTGATACAGCAGTGGAAGTAGTGATGCACTTGTTGTCTTGAATTGTGCCAGCTAGATCACCAGTGGTAATAGAGCATGGATCATCATCATCACCCGTATCTGCATATGTGCATTGACCTGCGGTTGCTTCGAAGGCAAAGCTGGGGTTTTCGTTGCCAGTAAGGACAAGACCGTTACATTCTTCGCCAGCAGCAGCCGGTGTTGGAGCTGCTACTGTGCAGGTGCCTGCGGTGGGTGAGAAGTCGGTAAAGGTGCCGGCGACGCCTCCGCATTTTGCGTCAATAGTTGCTCCGCCAGGTGTCGGAGCAGCTTTTTCGCACGTGCCAGAGACGGTTGCTCCGACTGAGCCTTGAGCAGTGGTGCACGCATTAGGAGCTACAGCGGTATAATTACAAGTACCTGTGGTCGTTACAAAATTTCTGGAGCCTGAGCCGCTGGTTACTGTGGCGGGGCAAGCGGTTAAAGCCGCACCAGACACGTTAGTCCAGTTGCAAGTGCCTTCGGTGATATGACGGGCACCTTCTTTACTAGCAATTTCAGGGCAGGAAGTTGCGTAGGCGGCATTTTCGTCTTTGCAGGTACCGATTGTCACGTCTGTGCCGCCAGTGATTCCAGTTACTGCGCTACATGCACCGGGCCAAGTGCATTGACCTGCGGTTGTTGTCCATTCATCTGCTTCGTTAGGATCGCCGCTAGCAGCACCTGTTGTGGTGGGGCAAGAACCAATGCCAACGCCACTAACGCCTGTTTTTGTGCATTCACGGGTTTCCGCAAAGACGCGGTCGTATTTCCAGCCGCCAAGTCCGTTGAGCGCGTCTGTGGGACCGTCGCCAGTGGCTGTGCACAATAGGGTAGTTGTCAAGGTTGGGTCGGTGCAAGTACCTGTGTTATTTGGGTTGTCGTTGAATGCGTTGCCGCTAGTGCCGACGGCGCCGGGGGTCCATACGCCTTGGTAGGTGCCGCTGTTATCGGTGAAGCCGTTGTAGGTGTTGCATCTGAATTTGTTTGTTGGCTTGCACTTTACGCTGCCGACTTCGGCTGCATCCCATGCATAGCAACCGCCGCTGGAGCAGAGACCAGGACCATTTATGTTGGTGCAGCCCGCATCACTTGCGCATTGGCTGGCTTTGTCCCAGCTGCAAGCTGAGGCTTTGGTTGGGCAACGGTCGTTCACTGGGTCGGTGGACTTCATGGTGTAGATGAGACCTACTCTGCCGCCAGGGCAGGTAGCCACTTTTTTGTCGGAGAAGCAGTATTCGTTTTTCCAGACTAACTCATTGAACTTCGCCATTGTACTGCCGTCGCCGCAGTAACCGCCTGTTAAATCGTTTTTAGGAACGAATGTTGTGTAGGTAGCGTCAGCGGATTTCCACTGGCAGTAGCCGCCATAGGTGGCATCTTGAGCTTGGTTTGGACCGTTACCATCACCGCAAAGTCCTTTTTGTATGGACAGACCGGAAGTCATGGAGTTATATCCGCAATATTCGTTTTTCCAGCTGCCGCTATTGGGTTTGTCGGAGTTGCCGCAAGGTCCAACAGCAGTTGTTTTTTTGCTGGGAATAACTTTAACGCCTTGCTTTGCGAGATTCACAATTGCGCAATAGTTATTGGAGTTGATTGTTTGTCCTTTTATTGTGACAGCGGCGTCTAATGATCCGTCTGCCTTAATGGGCAAAATTTTGTTTTCTTCGCCGTCGCTTGGTCCGGTGCCATCTTCGCAGGCATCATTTTTCAAGACTTGGTTAATATAAACGGTACGGTTGTAAAGAACTGAGGTCGGGTCGGTTGTGCCATCATAAAGTGCGACTCCAGCTCCTTTGATTCCTAATGCATCTTGGCTGGCATAGCCGCAATATTCCTTGTTCCATTTGCCGCTGTTCGGTCTCTTGGAGCCGGTGCCTTCAACGCCGCAGGTATCTGCGTACAAGGTTAATTCTGTTTTCTCGGTTATGGTATTCCATTTGCAATAACCATTCCAGAAGTTGCTCTTTGTGGGACCTGGATCAGAACCAGCTGCGGTTGTTTTTGTGGCGAATGCCGCGGCGGTATTTGGACCATTCTCTTTGTAGTAGCTGAAAGGACCACTATCGCAAAGACCGTTGGTGTATAGCACTTTGTCGTTGGCTGGATCTGGATTGTCTTTGGATAAACCGCAATAGTCCCTGTTCCATTTGGAAGCATTGGGTTTGCCATTGTCGCCACAGAATAAGTCTAACTCTGTTGTGCCATCGGGTGTGTAAGCGCAGTAATCCTTTCTGATAATGGAATCAACAACGCCACCGCTGAGAGAGCTTACAACTTTTAGTCTGCTTGGTCCATAGCCATCATCGCAAATAGGTTTGTATATTTTGTCCCAAACTGCTGATTTGACTGATGTGTATCCGCAATATTCTGCATTCCACTTGCCGTTGTTCGGCTTGTTATTGGAAGAGGTGCCGCATAAATCTTCTGAATATGTTGTTTTGCCGCTTTTTCTGTCGTCATATTTTACTTCGCAGTATCCTTGACCAAAGGCTCTTTCGTTTGGTCCCTGATACCATGCTACAGGGAGGGTGCCAGCTGCGGTTTTGCCCATTCTGTCGCATATACCTGTTACAACAGTTTTCTTGACAGCAGTGTTGCTTTTGTAACCGCAATATTCGCCTTTCCAGCTATCTTTGTTGAGTGGCAAGCCATCGCAAGTGTCGGCAGCTACAGTGGCTGGTTTTCCGACTATGGCGGTTGTGTCTGAGGTCCATCTGCAATATTCATCGTCCCATGAGTCTTCATTGGGTTGCTTGACGAGCACGGTTTTGTTTTCTGTGCCGCCGCAAAGGTCATATATGGTTGTACCCGACGAGGAAGAAGGATCGTCTGTTTCCGAGAATCCGCAATACTGTTTGCGAGTATCGTATTCCACCTTGCCGCATTTTTTTGTGTAGGAGGACGGGAGCGGCTTTATGCTCTTGGAAACTTCGTCGCAGTAGTTTTCCTCTGAGTCAAACAGCTTGCCTAAGCACATATTGATTTTCACTGTGCCGCAAGTGATTCCCACTTCGTATTTGCCCAAATCTTTGGATACGCAGCCGTTTATTATGCCTTTGAGTTCGCCAGCATCGGCAGCACCGCAGAAAATTTCATAGCCACCTTCGTCTGTTTTGGAACCTATCCAGCAGCCTGTGCCATCTGTGCCATTTCTGCCAGGTTGACCATCTTTGCCAGCTTTGCCTTCTAGCTTACCTATTTCTACATTGTTGCAAACAATATTCCAGTCGCCGTCAACAACGCAAGCTGAACCAGGTCTCCCATCTTTGCCATCATCGCCGTTGGAGCAAGAAATTGTGAATACCAAGGCAAAAATCATTATGTTGACCGTTGCCGCCAATAGAAGAACTCTGTTTAACCTCATATATCTCTCCCTTCTTCCTATGCCTACTCTTTGCTTTTTGCGCGATTTTCGGCTTATTCGCTTGCCTAAAAAAAAGGTTATTTTTTTCCGACAGGTATAAATATAGAAAAATCTTGGGAATTTGTCAAGGGTTAAACACAAAAAAATAAAAAAGCCCCCTTGGTGGGGACCAAGGGAGCAGATAAGCTCAGTTTACCTTTTTATGGGGTAAAGTAGCATCTTGCAGTAAAGCTCGTGGAATCGTTTCCAGAAATTACTCCACCAGTGGCAGCAGTGGCACCATACGAGCAAGTGCTTGATGTCATTTTACCTACTAAATTATAATCATAAGGATTAGCCTGTGTTACTTTGATCTGGCATTTGCCGGCTCTGAGGCTGGTGCTGGGAGCCCAGGTGCATTCCACTTTCAAAGTTGCCCTTATTTGAATGCTATCTACGCTTACAGGAGTGCTTAGGTTGCCTGAGGGCCACGGGGTGAAGCCTGCGGCTTGATGGGCAATTTTTTCGGCACCTTCGGCGCAGTTAGAGCCGTATTTGGAGGTGCTGGGTGCTATGCACTTGGATATGGTATCAATCTTAGCAAGATTTGTTTCGTCAACTAAAGTGGCGGGGTTGGTAGCATTGAAAGTTGGGTTTGTGTTGAACTTCTTTATTATGCAAGTTTTTTCAACATAAGCATTATCTCTACTAGTTGTCTTACCTGATGAGTTAACAGTACTTCTATTATCCGTGTCAGCACCACCCTTCTGGATTTCACATCTCCATTGGTCAAGGTCTTTAGTGGAGCTAAATGGATTGGGCGTGGCAACTGGAGCTGGGTCAAGGTAGCACAGATTGTTCTGATATTTCCCTTTTACCTGCGGGGTTGCGGTAAATAAGCTGTCGCGTGTGCATCTGTCCATTGTGGCGGGCAAAACGCATCTTGCTGCGCTTGTGGATGCAACGTTAAGGTCTGGCAACAAGCCAGCTGCGCATTTTCCTACTTTTTGGTCAACGGAGTAGCAATATTCGCCTTTCCAGCCGTTTTCATTGTATTTGCCGTTTGTGCCGCAGAATCTTGCGCCGAACACTGTTGGAGCGCCTTCGCTAGGTGAGTAGCAATAGCCCGGTTGGTCGTAGCCACCTTTGTGCTTTCCGCTTCCGTCGTCGCAAACGCCAGTCCATACTTTGTCATCGTCTTCGGAGTTTTTGTTGGCATAGCCGCAATATTCGCCTTTCCATTTGCCTTCGTTCACTTTGCCGCTTTGTCCGCAGAAATCATCGGTGTACACTGTTTTGCCGGTGAGTCTGTTTTCTACGGGTACTTGGCAATATCCACCACCGAATTCCACAGAGTTGGGACCGTCGCCATTATCGCAAACGCCAGTTTGTCTGGAGGTTTTTGTTTCGCCTCTGGCATAACCGCAATATTCGGTTTTCCATTCGTTTTCATTGATTTTATCGCCATTATCGCAAACATTTTCTGTTTTGAATGTTTTCTTCTCATTGTTGTCGTATTCGCAATATTCATTTGGGTTCCAAGAGTCTTGGCTGGGACCTTCGTCGTTATCGCAAATGCCAGAGAGTGCTTTCACTGGACCGGTATCTGTTGCGCTGCTATATCCGCAATATTCGCCTTTCCATTGTCCATCATTGGGTCTTTGGGTTGGGTCTTCACCGCAGAAATCAGTTTCTGTGTAGGTTGTTGAGTCAAGCCTATTTGCTCTGCAGTAGCCTTGGTTATAGCCTAGCATATGAGGTCCGTATAATTCATCGTTGCTCTTTGAGTCATCGCAAAGACCGGCGTAAACTTTGGTTGGAGCAGCTGAATTTTCGGCAGCAAAGCCGCAATATTCATTTTTCCATACTCCATTGTTTGGTTTGTTGTTTTCGCTGGTGCCGCATAGGTTTTCAGAATAGGTGGTTCTGCCATTTTTTCTGTTTGAGAATTTAACTTCGCAGTATCCTTGACCAAAAGCCAATTCGTTTGGTCCCTGAGGTCCATTGGCTTCGGCGGTGCTGTCGCATATACCTGTGATAATGCTTTTGATTTTCACATCGTTGCTAGCATATCCGCAATATTCGCCTTTCCAAGCATCTTTGTTGATTGGTTTGCCGTTGCAGTAGTCGCCAGTTTCTGTGCCTGCCAATTTTGCGTATTTTGAATTTATACCGAGATATCTGCAATATTCTTCAGCATTGTATTCTGTTTTGTTGGGCTGGTCGTTTGATGTTGGTCCGCAAAAGTCGTACACTGTTCCGGGCTGACCGTTGTATTTTTCATCATCGCCTTCGCCAAAGCCGCAGTATTGCTTCTTTGAGTTGTATTTTATGCCTTTTGAGCTAACGGTGAGGCTTGGGCAGAACTCCCAAGATATTGCGCCGCCAGACTGAATAACGCCATTGGTACCGCAAGCGTCTTCTGTGGCATCATATATCTTGTTGTTGCACAAGTTGACTTCGTTTTTTCCGCAGATGAGAGTAACTTGGTAAGGATTTTCCTCTATGTCGGCAGTAAGGGAGCATCCATCGAGGTTGCCTTTCAATTGACCATTGCCAGCGCCGCAACGAACTTCGTAGCTGCTGCCTACTCTGTTGAGCCAGCAGTTGTCGCCGTCTTTGCCGGGTTGACCATCGGTGCCGTCTTTGCCATCACCGCCGTGTATTGTGCCTACTTCTTCGCCGTCGCAAATAATATTCCAGTCGTTATCGTCTTGCTCCATCGTGCAACCTTTGCCATTTGCGCCGTTTTTGCCGTCTTCGCCAGAACAAGAAATTGTGAATACCAAGGCAAACATCATCGTGGTGATTGTTGCCGCCAATAGAAGAACTCTGTTTAACCTCATATATCTCTCCCTTCTTCCTATGCCTACTCTTTGCTTTTTGCGCGATTTTCGGCTTATTCGCTTGCCCAAAAAAAAGGTTATTTTTTTCCGACAGGTATAAATATAGAAAAATGTTGGAAATTTGTCAAGGGGGTGGGGAATTTTTTTTGTCTGAACCCCGATTCACCCGATTTTCAGGATTTTTGGGATTTTTCAGGGGGTGGATATAGTATTTGTAATATATATATTATATATTAGGCATATTTATCTATTATTGAATACCCTTAATTTATTTTCTTGATAGTTGTCAATCCATGTTTCAAGCTCAAGAACCATTTCCGCGCGATTGGGTTTCGCTATGTGCTTGGGCTTTCGTATTTTCTCCAATATTTTGAGCATATCTTCGTATTTCATGCTTCCCACTTTTCTAATTATGCGTTCTTGTTTCAGTACAATGACTTCGGCGCATCCGACATAGCTATCTTGTTTCAAAAAATCATAATCAGAAACTTTGATTTCAAAGTCATCGTACATTTCGCGATGCTCGGAATTTATCAAAACATATCTGCCGTTTCCTGCCGAAATGCAAACGCAATGCTTGGTTGTTCTATGCTCCAGTTTTTCAGACACATCCATGACGTAAACTTCGGATATTTGCGGAATTGCGATTGTGTCCATGCTAAATCACCATGAAATGCGATTTCCATGACAGTTCTTCTCTAAGCCAATTTTCTTCTATGAACTCTTCAAACGGTATTTCCTTGTAATTGAATGCTCCCCTGAGTTTCCAATATTTTTCCCATGCGGGTTCTTTGTGGTTTTTGTCCCTTATGGCATGGAACCCCATTCCTTTGTATTCCTCGTATCCGTGATCCAATCCCTCGATGTCGGTCTCGGAGAAAAAGTCTTTTACGCAAGGTTTTTCCGCCACAAAATCCGTTCCAACCTTGGCGAATCCTACATTGAGCATATTGCAAGCATCGAAATAAAGCCATTTCGGAACCGTGCCGTGCTCCATGGCCATGTATATGCCACCGGTTATAGGTCTTCCGTATTTGTTCAGATGGTATTTTTCAGCGGCGAATAACATTTTGAAGATGGCGTACATATCGCTGACTTTCTTTTCCTCAATGAACCACAGAACGGCTTCCACCGCTTTTCGCTCGTTCAATTTGAATTCTATAGCCATATAATCTCCAATTTTATTTATAATATAGTAAATGCTGGTTCAGACAATGGATTTGTTCCCCTGCCCATTCCTCAAACACGCCCTCTGCTATTTTTTCCCTTGCTTGCTGCATTAAATGCAAATAAAAATGCAAATTATGGATGCTGGCTAGTTGGAGGACTAGGAGTTCGTTGGAGTGGATTAGGTGTCTTAGGTAGGCTCTGCTGAAGTTTTTGCAGGTGTAGCAGGTGCAGTTTTCGTCTATGGGGGCTTCTGATTCTTTGTGGATGGCGGATTTGTAGTGCAAAACGCCTTTGCTGGTGAATAACATGCCGTTTCTAGCGTTTCGGGTGGGCATAACGCAGTCAAACATATCCAGGCCTCGCAGGATTAGCTCCAATATGTTCCAGGGGGTTCCTACTCCCATTATGTACCGAGGGTGGGTTTCGGGGATGTGTTGCGTACAGAGCGCGGAAATTTTATACATTTCCTCTGCTGGCTCGCCAACGGAAAGCCCTCCAATTGCGTAGCCGTCTGGTTCTATCTGTTTTAGCTCCTCTATTGCCTGCAAGCGGAGTTCTTCGTGGGTGCCGCCCTGGATTATTCCAAAGAATTTTTGGTTGTAGCCGTGAAGGGGCGGGTTTTTTGAGAGCCATTCTTTCGCTGTTCTTGTCCAGCGTTTTGTGCAATCAAGGGATTTTTGCGCTTGCTCTATTGTGCTTGGGTAGGGTGTGCATTCGTCAAATGCCATTATTATATCTGCGCCTATTTCCCTCTGCGCCTGCATAACGCTTTCGGGCGAAAAGAAATGCTTGCTGCCGTCTAAATGGCTGCGGAATTCAACCCCGTTTTCCTTTATTTTGCGGAGTTCCTTTAAACTCCAAACCTGAAATCCCCCGCTATCCGTCAAAACAGGTCCCTGCCAGCTGCAAAATTTGTGTATTCCACCCATTTTGGCTATTAAGGGCGTTCCAGGTCTCAAATGCAAGTGATATGTATTCGCAAGTATTATTTTAGCATCCATCTCCCGCAAATCCCGCGGCGAAACCGCCTTAACGCTAGCCGCCGTACCCACAGGCATAAATATGGGCGTAGGTATATCCCCGTGGTCGGTTCTGAGCAAGCCCAACCGAGCTGCGGAGTTTGGCGAGGTTTTTAGGAGGGTGAAGGACATTCAAGAGCCAGCCGGCTGTCCACGTATTCTTTGTCTTCCTTTGACAATATGTGGTTTTTTTCCAAAACGTAAGTCAAGGCTACAAAGGCATTCATCAAATGGGCAAAGTCGTTGTATTTAAGCCCATTTATGGAAGCCTCAGTTTCGAATGTTAGTTCCCTCATCGAAGCCTTAAGGGAAGACTCAACACTGTCAATTTTGCTGTCTAACTTGTGTTCTAACCTATCTATTTTCTTTTCTAGAGAGGTTTTTAACCACACAAAACAGCTAAAACCGAACACTAGCGTTACCAGCATCCGCACGTTTTCTGCGTTGACTATAAGGCTCAAAATGCTTTCCATGGCTGTACCTCCTTCAAAGATAGAAAATTATAGCCGTTTTTTTTCATAAAAACCTCCATTTTTTTGTTTGTTACCTATTAGACGTAAAAAAAGGGAAAAAAAATCCTAAAAAATGAAAAAAATTTTTTAATACCCCCAAATATGCAATATATCCCCATTTTCCTTTAATTTTTGGTTTTTTTTGGTTTAAAAATTTAAATTTAATAAGTAATATAAATGCTGATTAAGTTGCTAGGCTAGTGGCTAGTGGCTAGTAGTTAGTGGTTACAAGAAATAAAAGCACTAAATTCAGGTAAATTTAAGTGTTTTTACCACTAGCCACTCCCTACTAGCCACTAGCCAAGCAATGAAGTTTGAATTAATCAGCATTTACTTTAGATTAATTCGGAGGCTAAAATGCTTTTTGACCCTATGTATATGATCCTTATGCTCTTTGCTCTTGTTTTGTCGGGCGGGGCGGCTTTTATGGTTAAACTTCGGTTTAAGAGTGGGGAAAAAATAGCTATTTCCAGCGGTTATACTGGGGCGCAGGTGGCTAAGGCTATTTTGCAGAGCTGCGGGATTAGCGATGTTAGTGTTCATGAACATAAGGGGTTTCTTTCTGACCATTATAATCCGCTCAACAAAACGCTTAATTTAAGCCCGGAGGTTTATAATGGGCGGTCTGCTTCGGCAGCTGGCGTTGCGGCGCATGAGGTTGGACATGCTATTCAACATTCGCAGAATTATTTTCCCATGTGGGTTCGCTCAACTATTGTGCCTGTGGCAAATATAGGCAGCAATTTGGGTCCTTGGATTATTATTATAGGCATTATGCTTGGGGCTGGGGCAGAGATTAACTCTGGGCTGGGGCATTATCTCGCTGTTTTGGGGGTTGCTCTGTTTGCTATGGCAACAGCTTTTACCTTGGTCACCGTTCCCGTTGAGTTCGATGCTTCTGCTAGGGCAAAGCGGCAGTTGGAGAATTTGAGCATTGTTAAGCCCGGAACAGAGGCAAATACGGTTTCTTCTGTTTTAACCGCAGCAGGGCTAACTTATGTGGCTGCGGCTATAAATTCTATTTTGATGCTTTTGTACTGGGCTTATAAAGCCGGTTTGATTGGCGGTAGGAGGAATGATTGAGTATGGAAATTTGGGAGTAGCTAGTGGTAAGTAGCTAGTAGTCGTCCTAGAAATACTGGTTTTTATGGCTTTCCCACTAGCCACTAGCCATTCCCCACTAGCCTAGCGAGTTAATCAGCATTTACTAT
>JAITFP010000119.1 GCA_031281275.1 Candidatus Fibrimonadaceae bacterium | reverse complement strand
TCTCTGTTATTTTTATAGCAACAGTTCTCTTGATAGCTTTAACAGGAAATTAATATGAGCTTGCAATACAGAATCTCGGATATCTCTTTAGCCGACTGGGGGCGCAAAGAAATTGAACTTGCTGAAGTAGAAATGCCGGGTTTAATGGCACTGCGCAAAGAATACAAAGGCAAATACCCATTGAAAGGTGCTCGCATAATGGGTAGCTTGCACATGACCATTCAAACAGCGGTTTTAATAGAAACGCTAGTTGAGCTTGGCGCAGAAGTGCAATGGGTGAGCTGCAATATATTCAGCACCCAAGACCACGCTGCTGCTGCCGTTGTTGTTGGTAAAAACGGTGCTCCAAAAAATCCAAAAGGCGTTAGCGTTTTTGCTTGGAAAGGCGAAACTTTGGAAGAATACTGGAATTGCACAAAACGTGCTATGGAATTTCCAAACGGCAAATTCCCCAACCTAATTCTAGACGATGGTGGCGATGCCACAATGCTTATCGTTCGTGGGTCGCAATTTGAAGATGCTGGCAAGGTTCCAGCATTCAATCCAAAAAACGATAGCGAAGAATGGGGCGTGTTCCTTGCGCTCTGCAGAAAAGAATTCGCCAAAAACCCAAAGCATTGGAGCCGCATTCGCAGAGAAGTAAAAGGCATTTCAGAAGAAACAACTACCGGTGTTCACCGTCTTTACGAAATGTCTAAAAAGAAGGAACTCCCCTTCCCTGCCATAAATGTAAACGACTCCGTGACAAAATCCAAATTCGATAATCTATATGGTTGCCGCCATTCCTTGATAGACGGTTTTAACCGCGCTACCGATGTTATGATTGCAGGCAAGGTTGCTGTTGTTTGCGGCTATGGCGAAGTTGGCAAAGGCTGCGCTCAAAGTTTGCGCGGTCAAGGCGCAAGAGTCATAATCACAGAAATAGACCCAATTTGCGCGCTTCAAGCCAGCATGGAAGGCTATGAGGTTCGCTGTTTGGAAAGCGTTGTTGGAATTGGAGATTTGTTTGTTACTACCACTGGCAACACAAACATAATCTTGGCTTCGCACATGGAAAAAATGAAGCACCGCGCCGTTGTTGGAAACATAGGTCATTTTGACAACGAAATAGATATGGCTGGTTTAAAGAAAATCAAAGGCATCAAAAAGAGGAACATAAAGCCTCAATACGACGAATGGATTTTCCAAGATGGTCATAGCGTTTTAGTTTTGGCAGAAGGTCGCTTGTTGAATTTGGGTTGCGCAACGGGGCATCCGAGTTTTGTTATGAGCGCGAGTTTCACCAACCAGACAATTGCTCAAATAGATTTGTGGCTAAATGCTCAAAACAAAAAAACTGTTAGCGGCATAACATACCAAAAAGGTTTAGTTTATACCCTGCCAAAAATCTTAGACGAAAAAGTAGCCCGCTTGCATTTGAAAAAACTTGGCGTTGAACTAACCAAGCTAACCAAAGAACAGGCAAAATACATTGGCGTTAGCGTTGATGGACCATACAAGGCAGAAAATTACAGGTATTAGAACCAAATTCTAAATATGTTGTTCAAGATTCCTTTGAAAATTCTCATTGGCGGGGTTATATTTTTATCCCTTATTCTAATTTGCATTAACTTAGGACCGGATAAAAACAGCAAGAAACAAGAAGAAGTAAGCCAAGAATTTGGGCAGGAACCGAGCATAAGTGATGTGTTGCTTTTGAATAAAAACCTCAAAAGCATACTCAATGTTCATAAAGAAATCACGCTAAAGCAAAAAAACGACACCAATGCCGCTACCGAAATATGGCTTGTTCCAAACGGAATGTCCATTCCAAACTATATGTTGCGAGCTTCTAGGGAAATTGAAAGGTGCAAGGGAAAAGTCCATTGGATGAAAGAAATAAAATACAATCGGGCGCTTTTGAAATACGAAGGCGAACAAGGAGTTTATCCATTAACCGAAATACGTGTAATAGATTCGCTATGGCTACCAAACTCCTCAAAACTTGCAGTTGTTCTGGCGGTAAATGAAAAGAATCAATTGTTGAAAAACAAACCAGAACTTTTGGAAAAACTGAATTACACATATAATCTGCTAATTCTCTCTTCCAGACCAGAACATTTGGAAATTGGAAAAAAATTAAATGCGAACTTAATCCCTTGGATACCTATGGAAAGCAGCATTTTCTCATTCAGCACAGAAAAAAGCAACCAAATTAAAATTGGCATAACCGAAAAAGAACTAACCTCAAAATTAGACGAAGCACTAAAAAAGTTTAACAATGCAAGCGGTTTTGCATCTTTTAACGGAGAAGATTTTTTAGCCCACGATGCTTCTGTTGAACATTTTGGAAATGTGCTAAGAGATAAAAAATTGTGGTTTTGGGATTTAACCAAAAGGAATAGCGCAAGTTTATCGCAGAACGAATGTGCAAGGAAAAACATAAGATTTCGCAAAGATTACCTAGACGAAGAGACCGAAGCTCAAGTGACAAAAGCTCTTGAAGCAGCCCGAAAAAGCGGCCGCTCAATTTTACTATTTGCACTAACAGAAAAAAGCATAAACCTTTTGAAAAACTTACCCGAACAAGCCGAAAAACAAGGAACAAGATTCGTATCCGCTGAGGAAGTGTTTTGAATTTTCTATATTAACATATTAATGGGGGTTAAAGTTAATGGCATTCAAATATCTTATATTAGCAATATTTGCGCTTGCAATTTCTGCATATTCTGGTCTATTGCCATATCCAAACTCAATGCCCAAAGTTAGTGCCCAATATGATGATATTTTGCGCAAAACTTGGGAGGGTATAAAAAAACGCAATGTTGATGCCTATAGCACAGGGATGGTGCATAGACCCAAGTCAAATTCGCCAGGCGATGCCGTTAGCGAAGGCATAAGCTATGGGATGTTCCTCGCTTTGTATTCAAATGACCAAACCTCTTTCAACAGTATATGGAATGCAGGGGAAAGATATATGTGGAATGGAGGAGGTGGCTACTACGACTGGCGCAGAAATCCTCAGGGTGGCGATATGGGCATGGGCAACAACGGACCAGCTTCCGATGCGGAACAAGACATTGCCCTGCTTCTCATTTTTGCCGACCAATTGGTGAAAAATAATCTATGGCAGTCATACACTAGCACAAAGGGAGCCACTTATGCTACCCGTGCCCGTTCCATATTGAATACCATAAGAGGCTCTATGATTCACCAAGGCAAATATTTATTGCCAGGTCAATGGGGCAATGAAGATGCTGGCACGCTTAACCCCGGTTATTTTGCGCCTGCCTTTTACCGAATTTTTGGTGAATTTGAACCAGAGCACAAAGGAACTTGGAATGCGCTTATCAACGGTTCTTACGAAATGATTGCAAAATCTCCGGGATACAGCAAAGGACTAATCCCCGACTGGTGTACATTTTCTTGCGCAAGCACAAATGGAGCAGGCTACAATGCCTATTTCAGAGGAGATGCTCTCTATAGGGATGCAATCCGCGTGTATTGGCGTTTAGCTACCGATTATCTTTGGTATGGAGAATCCAGAGCCAAAACTTTCCTTGACAAAGCCATCAATTTTCTAGAAAGCAAAGGTGGTCCAAGCAATGCAAATTTCTTTGATATGAATGGAAACCTACTCCCATCGGGAGATACCGAAACGCTGGGCACAAATGTAGTTCGCAAACGCCAAGAGCATAGCCATTTGACCGTGGGAATGTGGGCAGCGGCAGCTATGGGTTCTGGTGGTCCAACACTCGCCGAGAGCTACAGCGATGAACTGCTCAAATTCTATAAACCCGAAACAGATTACTGGGGATATGCAACTGACCCTACGGACGGAACAGAAGACACTTTGCACAACGAAATGTACTTTGACCAATTCTTAGCTTGGTTCGGAGCTTCGGTGATTGGCGGAGCTTTTACAAATGTGTGGGAAGACTTGAAAGAAGGCGTTCCACAAGGTCCTCCCGAATGGAAAAAATGGCCCGCTCTAAGTACTCAAGACATTGATGCCAGCAAAGAACCGCTTAAAGTGACAGCATCATTTACAACCAGTACCCGTTGGACTGTTGCATTCACTAACGACGCAACTGGAAATTCAGTATCATTTAGCTCAAAATCTGATACAATAAATGTGCTTTGGTATGGGCTATCTAACGAAGGCTCTTACATGCCGCAGGGCTTTTATACCCTTACAATAAGTACTCCTGGTTTAAACACTTACTCCGCCAAGGTATGGCTGGGCAGACCTTATGCTAACAGCCTAATGAGAGGAAAGAGATTGCTAATAGACGATTTTGCCGACGGTGACCTTATTCCGTATATAGGACAAGATTGGAGGAACTACTTGGATTCCCACGATGGAGCCGGTTCTTCAACCGGACAACTCTCCGTGGGGAGTGATAAATGGTTGAACTGGAAATACACTTTAACAAGCGGCGGTGACCCTTATGCCGCACTTGAATGGAATTGCTCCAATCTCAATATTAAAGGTGTAGATTCGGTAATAGTCATTGCCAAAAGCGGAGGCAACAATATAGGAGTTTCTGTTCAGCTTATTTCATCTGACTTTAACTTTCCAAGCGAATACCAATATTTTGAAGACTCACTAAAATTAATTTCTGCACAACAAGAATTTCGGCTACCTATTTCAAGATTCAAACAACGTATGGATGGCAGTGGCAAGGATAAAAACAAAACTCTGGAAAAATTGACAGGCATTCGCTTTCACATGCAAAGCGGCAACAATAGCACAGGCACTATAATGATTAAAGAAATGTATTTCACAGGAGATGTTTCGAATTTTTATAATGTTAGCAACCCTCCAGAATACAAAGAACCCACTGGACCAATCCCAGAACCTCCAACCAAAGTAATTCGCATTGCGCAGCAAGGCAAGACATATTCAATAAGAAAAAGCATGGGCATAGTACATATAAACTTGCAACACAATATGGCTGGAGCAAATGCGACTCTTATGGATGCAAAAGGAAGAGTGGCAAAAAAAATGAACGTGCCGCAAAATTCCGAGTTGAATATTTCAACCAAGGATTTAGCAACTGGAATTTATTTTGTGGAAGTTAAGAAACCCGGAGCTCAAAGGTTGATGCTAACCATTCCACTCATGTAAGGTCTCAAAACTTCTGGAATGGTGAGCGAGCCATCTGCTTGTTGATATTGCTCGCAAATTGCAACCATAACACGCGGGGTTGCAAGCCCTGAACCGTTCAAGGTATGCACAAAGGTATTTTTGCCATTTATTTTTGTGCGAATATTTGCCCTGCGTGCTTGATAATCCTCAAAGTTGGAAACAGAGCTAACCTCAAGCCACTTTTTTTCAACAGGTGCAAATACTTCTAAATCGTAGCACTTTGCAGCTCCAAAACCCAAATCGCCTTTACAAAGCGAAACAACCCTGTGCGGAAGCCCTAATTCCTGCAAAAGCTTTTCGCCACAAGCAACCAATTCCTCGTGGTTTTCGTAGCTCTTTTCGGGGTGGGCAAAATAAACCATTTCCACTTTGTTAAACTGGTGCAAACGCAGCAAGCCGCGAGTGTCTTTGCCATAGCTACCAGCTTCTCTGCGAAAGCAAGCCGAATATGCACATAGCTTTAAAGGCAGGCTGCTCTCTGGAATAATTTCGTCTGCGTAAAGGTTTGTAACCGGAACTTCTGCGGTTGGAATTAAAAATAAATCATCGTCTTTATCGCACCTGTACATATCATCTTCAAATTTTGGAAGTTGCCCTGTGCCTGTCATTGTTTTGCGAGTAACGAGGTATGGAGGAATAATCTCTTCAAAGCCAAAACGCTCGCGGTGAGAATCTAAAAACCATTGGAGCAAAGCACGTTCAAGCCTTGCACCCAAACCTCTGTAAACAGGAAAACCGCTGCCGCTTATTTTTGCACCGCGCTCAAAATCAAAAATACCGAGTTTCTCACCCAAAGCCTTATGGTCAAGGGCTGCAAAATCTATGAGGCGAGGCTCACCCCAAGTACGAACAATGGTATTGTCTTCGCTACTTTTGCCTTCTGGCACGGAACTGTGGGCAATGTTTGGAATGCGCAATAGTTTGTCGGTTTGCTCTTCGTCTATCAAACGGATTTTTGCATCTAGCTCAGAAATTTTATCGCCCACAATGCGCATTTCCTCTACGGCTGAATCTGCATTTTGCCCAGCTTTTTTAAGTTCGCCAATTTTTTTGGAAGCAGTGTTCCTCTCTGCCTTTAATTTCTCCGTTTCGGCAATTAATTCCCGCCTTTTTACATCAAGCCCAAGAACCTCATCTATGCTTATGGCAGAGTTCTTTTTTTGAGTTTCTACGCGGTAAAATTCAGGATTTTCACGAATTTTTTTTATGTCTAGCATAGAGAGAAATGTAGAAATTTATTTTCAAAAATACCCTTGACAAGCTCGTATAATTTTTCTATTTTTTCTTTTTATCCTCAGCAAGGAATCTTTATGAACAAAATCAGTCTCTTTTTTTTAGTTTTATCCTCATTGTCTTTCGCCGTTGCTGAAGCCTCTGCCGCAGAAGGCAAAAAAAACCTCAATCTATCGGAACTTTCCGCCAAAGATACCGCTAGTTTTGGAACTTATTCCCGCAGGATTGCACTAGTGCAAGATAGCATATTAGCCACGCAAAAGGAAATTGAAAACACCAAGAAAAAAACTGCAAAACAAATGCCAGCCTTAAAACCAAAAGACGAATATGAAAAACAAACCGAGTTCGATGCTCGCAAAGCAAAATGGGAAAAGGAGTTAGACGAAAAAATATTGCGCGAATCCAAGCCTCTAACAGACAGGTTATCTGAACTTGAAAAAACCAAAAAGCAAATAGAGGAAAATCAAGCCTCGCTTTATTGTACCTTAGAAATAAAAACCAACCCTGAGGCAGCCTCCATTTACTTAAACAAAGAAGAAATTGGCGCAAGCCCCGCAGAATACAATCTCGCATTGCCTGGATATGCGGTGATAAGAATACAGAAGGAAAACTACGAACCCTGGGACACAACCTTAACCCTGCGACCTGCACAAAAACTGAAATTGAGCATTGCACTAGAGGAAAAGAGCATATTCAGCAAAGAGGGAGATATAAACTTCTCCAAAATCACTGCTAAAGACACCACCATGCAAGGCTACAACGAGCGAATAAACAGGGTCAAAGCCAGAATAGCTCAAATTGAATCTGAAATAAGAACAATCTTTGCAGATTTCCCAAACACATACCCAACCCTTGAACCCATTAAGCCAGACGAAACTCTTCCGGATTTTGAACGCAGAAGAAATTCTTGGCAAAATGAAGGCGAAAGGCAGGCAGGTGCGTTAAAATACAAGTACGATGCCTACAAAGCAAAGCTTATGCGTTCGCTTGAAACCATTAAAGACAATATAACAGCAACTGAAAACCAGCTAATAACAGAAACTCGCCCAAATGCACAAATAACGCTAGGCAATTATGATGCAGATAAAGAGATTTTTGAAATAGAGGTGCAAGACACAGCAGATGCCAAAAGCCCCTTCCATTTCATTGGCAAGGTTAAAGTACCTACCGACACAGCAAAAGCTATGAATCGCAGCACGGCTGGCTTTTTGGCAGGCGTGAGCTACTTGAACTATCCCTTTGTATCTAGAGATTCCTCTTTTAACCTAGCGATGAAAGAACTTTCACTTTCACGCAAAGCCATTCCCCTTAAAGTTGACGGCACCTTCAAGCATATTGGAAGGTTTGAAGTTATGGAAGGCTACAACCAATGGAGCATCCATAAAGATTCTCTTTTGAGTGGTACGCTCAAAGCAGAAGGTTTGGATTTGAACTACATCCTTAAAGGCGAAAAACCAAAAATGGCAGCAACAGATGCAACAGACGCAGCTGGCGGAACAAGCACGGCAGGCGGCGGCTTGGGCTGGCGTGGCTGGACAAGAATTTTCACATTTATCCCAGCGGTAGGGCTAGGCACAGCCGCTGGCATAATACATTTTAATGCGGAAAAAAACAAAAAAAATGAAAACTACAGGAATATTTTAGGTGCTAGTGCCGGCGGTTTAGCCTTAGTTGGAATTTTTACATTTGTTTTTTAATAGGACTACCCTTCAACGTATGCCCCCTAATACCCTCAATAACGCAATCCACATACATCCCCTCTCTAAAATCCGGCTGTGCCGGAATTATCACTTTTTTAAAATTCCCAGTTTTCCCCACCCATTCACTGGAATTCCTTCGAGATAATTTTTCCAGCAAAATTATTTCTTGCCTGCCAAGCATAAGCTTTGCACGTTCAAGCGTTATGGAATGTTGCAAATCTATAACTCTCTGCAAGCGATTTTTTTTTTCTTGTTCTGTAATCAATTCCTTTTCACTCGCAGAAGGAGTTCCCTCTCTGGGGCTATATGCAAACATAAACGCACCATCAAACCTAGCCTCTTGCAAAAGCGAAAGGGTTTCTTCAAATTCTTGTTCGCTTTCGCCAGGATAGCCGCAGATAATATCTGTTGTTATGCCGTATAAAGGATTAAAAGAACGCAGAGACTGGACTATGTTCAAATATGCCTCTCTTGTGTATTGCCGCTTCATTTTTTTAAGCACCGAATTTGAACCGCTTTGAACTGGCAAATGCACGTGGGGTGCTATTTTTTGCTCGTTCATCAAAATATCCAAAAGCTCGCTTGTGTAGTGAATTGGGTGTGGGCTAATAAAACGGATTCTCTCCACTTGTTCTATGTTTGCCACCTGTTTTAGCAAAGCAGGAAAACTCAAACCCTTGTAGCGGTAGCCATTAACCGTTTGCCCTAAAAGCACAATTTCCGAAACCCCTGCTGCTGTGGCTACCTCAATTTCTTCCAAAATAGAAGCTGGTTCCCTGTATTGTTCCCTGCCCCGCACATAAGGTACAATGCAATATGCGCAGCGCATATTGCAGCCGCTTTGAATGGCTATAAAGGCACTGTATTTGTTGCTCAACTTGGCAAATGGAGTTTGTGGTGCAGGGTTGTGAAATAGAATTTCTGGGAGTTTTTGGTATTCATCAGGGGGCAATATAAAATCCAGAAAAGGCAGGTCTTTGAGCAAAGACTCTCCCCTATTCTTTGCCATGCAACCCAAAACCCCTATTTTTAAGCCCTTATTCCCAATTTTCAATTTTTTAAGGTCCCAAATCCTCGCTATTGCGCTTTCCTCTGCCTTTGCCCTAACGGAGCAGGTATTTACTAAAATTATATCGGCTTTTTCGGGCGCAAAAGCCGGAAATACGCCATTAAACTCCAAAATCGCAGCCAAGCGAGCAGAATCGTACTCGTTCATTTGGCAACCGAATGATATTATAAAATAGTTCAAGGAAGGGTTAATCTAGAAATCCCTTGCATTATTCTCATAATTTTTCTATATTTGAACCTCGTACCTCTTAAAGGAGATTTTTTGATGAACAAGAGTTTCAAACCTGTTATTATTCTAGCAGTTCTTGCTGTTTTTGGTGTTGCCAATGCTCAAAAACCTGCTACGGGGGCTCCGGCCTCTAATCCTGCTCCCACAGCAGCACCTGTTCCTGCGCCTGCGCCAGTTGCAGCACCTGCACATACACCAGCACCAGCGCCTACGCCAGTTGCAGCACCTGCACATGCTCCTGCTCCAGTAGCAACACCAGCTCCTGCGCCAGCACCTGCACCTGCTCCCGTTGCTGCACCTGCACCAGTTGCAGAAGTGCCAGCACCTGCACCTGCGCCAGTTGCAGAAGCACCAGCACCAGAAGCAACACCTGTTGCTGCACCTGTAGTAGAAGCTAAGCCTGCTAGTGATAGCGTGGTTGTTTTGGTTATTGAAGAACCAAAAAAGAAAAAAAGAGGCAGCCGCGCTCCAAAAAATGATTTTGCCATTGTGGATGTCCCTGCGAACTTTGAAATTCAAGCCAGAAAAATTATGCCTATAGACGATTCCGGATGGGGCGACGATAATCTGGACACTTGGTGGGGCAGGGCAAACCTTATGGTTTTAACTGAATCCGAAAACTTTATCGGAAAAGTACATTTGCGCATGTATCCAGGGCGACTTTACGCCAAGCCGGATTCCAACTTTATCATAGGCTCTTCAAAAGATCGCTATGGCAAGCTAGAAGCCAGAGACATAATCCAGCTTTATGAGGCTTGGGCTTGGCACAGAGGTGACTATGCTAATATCAAAATAGGTCGCTGGGATAACACCACCCGCTTTGGAAGCAAAACATTCGGTGGTTATATAGATGCCAAAAAAGACCAAAACACCGATGAATTCAAAGGAAGTGTAAACGATAGAAATGACGTGGTAGGAGAAAGACCCTCCATTAACCTTAGAGCAAGAGGCTTTATGAGCACTTATACGCCAGAAAATGCCTTGCAATTTGGCTTGAATAATTTCTCAGAAAATATTTCCTTGGATATAGCTTTGATAAGCGGTGATGAACATTTGAACAGAGGCGATCTGCGCGTATATTTTTCCTTTAAAGACCTTGCGGGTTTGGAAAATGTGGATATAGGCTTAGGATATCGCTCCAATGTATTTGATGGAATTTACAATAAAAGAGGGGATGTTACCCATACTGTGGACTTTGGATTCCGCATGCCACTAGTTAAAGATATCAACATTTTGAAAAGCCTTAACCTATTTGTCGAAACCGCCTTAATTGGCTTAGACGACCAAATTGGTACTTTAAACCGTGAAGACAACGGTGGTAGCCCGCACTCTCAGGGATGCGACGCTGCTTTCCCCATACTCGGTGGTTTGGATTTCTCCCTTTACCGTGGCATGGATAAACTTGTGCTCGAATTAGAATTCGATGGCAAGCGCAAAGATGCCAAGGGAAAAGATGGGAATAAAGTACAGGGTTCTATTTTTGCCCAAAAGATACTCAACGATCGCTTCACTCTTAACTTAGGCGTTCAAAGCGAAAACAACACAAAAGATTTCTCTTTTGCCGGTCGTTTACAGGGTAGAATAAATTAATGAAAACCCTGGCCTATAGTGTAGTGGTAGCACAACAGATTCTGACTCTGTTTGCCTAGGTTCGAGTCCTGGTAGGCCAATACTGATGGACCTAGGTAGTATTTTAATCCTTGCCGCTTCGGCGGCATCATTGCTTTTGGCTTTTATTTATTCTCTTGTAAGCCATGTTTTTCATTTAGCCAGCAAATCAGAAGCTGATATTCCTAGCAACGCAGATTTCAAGGAAATTGTTTTTCAAGGTCGCTTTGTACCTTGTTTAATAGCTTTTGCCCTTTTAGATTTGAAATTTGCAGAATATCTCTGGTACACCTGGCTTGTGGGGCTTTTTGGCATATATATTTTAATTTTTTTTATCCCAGAAATTTTAGCAATAAGATTTCCAGATTCCTTATTAAAATTCTGCATAAAAGCGTATAAAGTTCTCAAATACATTTTTTTGCCAAGCGCAAAAATCAAGCTGCTTTTGCAAAAACTATTTTTAAGCATTTTGGGCTACGACAGCAGGCTGTCTTTTTTGCCGGAGTCTATGCAAGCAGCCATAAACAACGAAGATTCTCCCTCTGCTTTGGAAGAAGAAGAAAAGCAGATGATAAGAAATATTTTTGATTTTGGAGACACTCCCGTGCGGGAAATAATGACCCCTCGCGTTGAAATGCACGCCATAGATGTTCAAACTCCCCTTCCAGATGTTATAAAACTCTTGAACAGCGAAAGGCATAGCCGCCTGCCTGTGTATTCTGGTTCCATAGACCACATAATAGGCATTCTCTCCAATAGAGAATTTTTGGAGTGGTACACCGAGAGATCGCACGAACCTTTTGATTTGGAAAAACTAGTGCGTCCCGCTATTTTTGTGCCCACAGGAAAAAAGCTAGACTCGCTTTTGCGCGAACTTAGAGAAATCAACAACCATTTGGTTATAGTTGTTGATGAATATGGAGGAACCGCAGGACTTGCCACAATGGAAGATATTTTAGAAGAGATAGTGGGCGAAATAAATGATGAAGACGATTCTGAAGAAGACATGGACTTTGTTAAACTGCCATCTGGGCAATACATGCTAGACCCTCTAATTACCCTTTCTGACCTAGAAGACCGCATGGGCATTCATTTTGAAATAGGAGAAGACGAGCATATAGAAACCCTTTCGGGGCTTATACAGCACACCTTAGGCTCTCTGCCCCAAACTGGAACCACAGTTCAAATTCAAGGTTACACTTTTAGAATAAAGAAAATGGATGGCACCAAAATGGAAGAAGTGATTTTGGAAACGGAATTTAAATAAAAAATATCACTTTATTTTGTTAAAATTCAGTTAAGACCCACTTTTTTTGTTTAAAAGCCAATAAATAATATATATTATATATATTAAATTAAGGAGGCTGTATGAAAAGAGAGCCAGAAGTTTTGTTTTTGGTAGTTTTCGCAATATGCGTAGCTTTTTTCGCTTGTTCCGAACAAAAAACACCAGAAGGTGAAGAAAATGCTAGCAGTTCCAGCGAAGTCATCTCTTATTTAAGCAGTTCTAGCATCTTTTTTGATTCTTCCAGTGATTCCGTGGAGATTTCCAGTGATTCGCAAAACATAGAAGTATCTAGCAGCTCCTCTGTCGGAGAAACAGCAAGTGATGAATCTAGCAGTTCACAAGACCAAAACTCTGCTGGCTCCTCTTCGTCCTCTTCAGTTTCATCTCCTTCTTCGTCTTCTTCCCCAGAAATTTCCTCCAGCAGTTCTCACGCTCCTTTGGTAACCGACCCAGGTGCCAACTGTGCTTACCAGCCCAGCTGGTGCGGCGGAATAGCGTTTGAAAATGTGAAAAAAACGAGTATGGATGCGGCTGACGTAGGTGCTACAGATAAAGGGCAAGAGAGTCCTAACTGCATATATGCAACAGCAATTGTACAAATCGGAAACGAAAGCGCTGGAATTTCTATAAATGGCAAACAGTTCGCAAATGGTTCCGCTTCAAGATGCGGCGGAGGTGAATGGGGTGATGCAACCGCATGTGCCACAAAATTTGCCAGTGTGGCAAAAGTAGATGGCGGTTATTACATTTACATTCCAGATTGGGCAGGGCAAAAGTTCCAAACAACTGGAGGTCAACCCTCTTGCCCCGGAACCCCTGCTCCTGGCGCAAGCAGTTCTTCCAGAGCATCTTCTTCTTCTGCCGCTGGCACAAGCACAGGTGCTTGCGTGGAGCCTATGAATGGTCTTCCGCCTAATGGCACAAAATCTTGCATTAAAGTGGGCAATGAATGCTACACTTGCAATCCCGACCGAGGCAATGAATGTTCCCAAGGTTGGATTTGGCAAGGCGGCAATGTAAGCGACCAGTATTGGTATAAAAAAGTTTCTTGCACAGAAAACAGCGGCGGCGATCCTACTTATAATTTAACTTGCACAGGTCTAGCCCAAACAGGCGTTGCAGGAACTGCAATCACACAACCAACCGTTAAATGCAATGGCGATAACGCCACAGCTACTTTTGCAAGCGCACCTACTTGGAATAATCCTGCCACAGGTACTTACAATGTGAGCGCAACGGCAAATTGCGGTGGAAACAAAACCGTTAGTTGTGGAACGCTAACTATTAGCGCAGCCCCTTCAACCGACCAGCTCACTTGCACAGGTCTCGCTCAAACAGGAATTGCAGGAACTGCAATCACACAACCAACCGTTAAATGCGGTAGCACCACAATTACAAACGGCACTTGGACAGGCGCACCCACTTGGAATAATCCCACCGCCAACACATACACTGTATCAGTTGCGGCAACTTGCGGAGGAAGCAGCAAAACAGCAAGCTGTGGCACATTGAAAGTAAATCCAAAACTCACTTGTGGCAATCCATCACCACAAACGGTAACCGCTGGCTCTTCGGTAACTGCGCCAACTGTCACTTGTGGCAACACCAACATCACAAACGGGCTTTCTTGGAGCGGCGCTCCCACTTATTGGAGCAGTCCAGAATCAGGTACTTTTAATAATATCAAAGTAACGGTAAATTCTGGGGATTGCAACGGTCAAACCGCAACTTGCGGCACCTTAACTGTTGGCAACAAACTCACATGCGGCAATATTGCGCAATCAATAACAACTGGACAAACCCCAACCAAGCCATCAGTGACTTGCGGCTCCACTGCGGTTACCAGCGGCATCACTTGGAGCCCAACTTCTATAAACAGCGCTATTAACACAGCACAGACAATTAACAATATAACAGCAACAGCGAGTTGTGGCGGCAGCAATCAAACAGCAACTTGCACAGGCTCAATAACAGTTACTGCAGGGCAAACCACTCCGAGTTCTTCGAGTGGCAATAATAATGGTGGCAACCCCAGTTACACTCCAACAACGCCCGGAAACGAAACCGCAAAAACAACTCAGTATTGGGATGCTTGCAAACCCAGTTGCGCTTGGAGTGGCAAATCTGGACTAAGAGCCAGCAGTTGCAATATATCGGGTGGCGGCAAAGCCAAGAACGATGAGAGAAGCGCATGCGATGGTGGAAACTCATTTACATGTATGGACCAAGCTCCATGGAAAGTGGGCAATGTTAGCTTTGGTTACGCTGCGATTCCTATGGGTCAATGCGGCGACTGCTATCAATTGGATTTCCCCAACGGGCATGTTATGGTTGTTATGAATAGCAATACTGGAAACTTAAACGAAGGCGCTAAATTTGACATTATGATTCCGGGCGGCGGTGCTGGCGATTTTGATGCTTTAACAAGGCAGGTTCAAAATAGCGGCGTGAGCAATCCAGATATGGGCAGCCGCTATGGTGGATTTAGGCTAGCGTGCAACAATTCTGCTAGTTGCGTAAAACAAAAATGCGATGCAACTTTCAAAAATCTTCCAGATTTGAGAGCGGGTTGCAATTGGTATGCAGACAATTTGGGCACTAACAGTCAAAGCTTTGACAATCCAACTGTTAAGTATAAGAAGGTTACTTGCCCATCGGAATTAACAAGTAAATATTAGGAGATAGTATGAAAAAGGTATCTAGAATTCTGCTTTTGCTCGCCTTTGCAATAGGCGCAGTCCTCTTTGCGTGTTCTACTCAGGATAAAAACCCTAGTTGCAGTGATGTTCCTGAACTTTGTGTTCCTCAAAATTCAAGTAATTTTGATGGCTCTCATTCCAGCAGTTCCAGCGAGCCTATTATTGTCTATTCCAGCAGCTTCAACGAGAATCCTCCTGAGTATTCCAGCAGTTCTGATGTCGTTGATATTCCCAGCAGTTCAAGCATCCCTGAAATTTCCAGTTCCGATGCATCTTCTTCTTCAATAGCCACCACACCCAGCAGTTCTTCTTCTGTGGCAATTTCCTCAGCAGCTGTTGTAGTAAGCAGTTCTTCTGTATCCACAACACCAACCTGTGTTTATCAAACTTCGTGGTGTGGCGGCGCAGCTTCGAGCAACGTAAAAACGGCAAGCCTAAATAATGCCACTGGCTCAGGTATTTGCACATTTGCAACATCAGCTACAATGCTAGGAAATTTCAATAATGCCACTGTGAACGGACAAAAGATAGATAAATGCGGCAACTCAGGCTGGGGTCAGCAGCCTTGCACAACTGTTTTGGGTAGCATCGCAAAAGCAGATGGCGGATATTATATATATGCACCAGATTATTACGCAGATTTCACCGTAACTGGCGGCACCCCAAATTGCAATAGCAATAGCGGCAATCCTACCCCCGGAGTTTCTTCCTCTTCAAGCGCAACATCTGGCGGCGGCACTTCGTCGTCGTCAACAGGTAGTAATAACAGTGGCACACCTAGCTACACTCCAACATCACCCGGAAACGAAAGCGGACAAACAACTCAATATTGGGACGCCTGCAAACCGAGTTGCTCGTGGAGTGGCAAAGGCGGCAGACAATCCAATGCCTGCGATATATCAGGTAAAAACATTGGTCATAACGATAGCGATAGAAGCGCATGCGATGGTGGAACTGCATTTACATGTATGAACCAAGCTCCGTGGAAAGTGGGCAATGTAAGCTTTGGTTATGTTGCGGTTAATGATGGTCAATGTGGTGACTGTTATCAATTAAATTTCCCCAATGGAGAGGTTATGGTTGCTATGAAAACCAATATTGGAGGCATAAATGGTAAATTTGATATTATGATTCCTGGTGGTGGTGTTGGTGATTTTGATGCTTTAACAAGGCAAGTTACAAACAGCGGCGTGAGCAATCCAAATATGGGTGAACGCTATGGCGGATTTAGAGGCGCATGTGGCTGGCAAGGAGCAGGTGTTGCTAACTGCGTAAAGCAAAAATGCGAAGAGGTTTTCAAAAATCTCCCAGACTTAAAAGCCGGCTGCCTTTGGTATGTAAACACTTTGGGAACTGATAATGCAAGTTTCAACAATCCAAATGTTAAATATAAGAAGGTGGATTGCCCAAGAGAACTAACAGAAAGATATTAATGAGCAAATTCCGCCCCTGCATAGACCTGCACAATGGCAAAGTAAAACAAATAGTTGGTTCCTCGCTCTCTGAAAACGAGAGCGAGTTAAAGGAAAACTTCATTTCCCAAAAACCCGCAGAATGGTACGCCGAACTCTACAAAAAAGACGGTTTAAAAGGCGGGCACATAATAATGCTTGGAGCAGGCAACGAAGAAGCCGCCACAAGAGCCTTGAAAGCCTACCCAAACGGAATGCAAATAGGCGGTGGAATAAATGATGAAAACGCAGAGAAATACTTAAAAGCCGGAGCCGCCGTTGTTATAGTAACCAGCCACATATTCCCAAACGGCAAATTCTCCCTTGAAAAGCTAAAAGCCTTATCAAGCAAAATTGGCAAAGAGCATTTGGTTGTGGATTTGAGCTGCTATGGATCCCAAAATAAATGGGTAGTATCCATAAATCGCTGGCAAACCCTAACCGATTTTCACATAACCAAAGAAAATTTGGATATGATTTCCGAATACTGTTTTGAATTTTTGGTACACGCCGCAAGCGTTGAGGGTAAGCAACAGGGCATGGATTTGGAATTGATTAAATTTTTGGGTGCAAACTCCCCTATTCCCACGACTTATGCGGGTGGGGCAAACAGTTTAAAAGACTTTGAGACCTGCAATGAGTTGTCAAATGGGAGGGTGGATTTAACCATAGGGAGTGCTTTGGATATTTTTGGGGGGAATGTGCCTTATGAGGAATGTCGGAAATTTGTCTAATAAACCCTCAAATTATTCGCCTCTACTTCCACGCCATCGCCTACCTGTCTCACTATGCCTATGCCGTATTTTCTTGCTTCTTCCATAACTTTTTTGCTAAAGGAGAAACCTGCTATGCCAAGATAAGTTTTGAATTTCTTGTATTTAGGAAAAAATTTTCTG